>JAKQOD010000711.1 GCA_029565465.1 Deltaproteobacteria bacterium | reverse complement strand
ATTTCGATCGATGCCTACCTCGAGCATGCTGTTGCGATAGCTTGCTGAAATCACACCAGAACTTGTGATGAATCGACAGCCGTGTCCGTGCCCGTGTCTGTGTCCGTGTCTGTGTCCGTGCCCGTGCCCGTGTCTGTGCCTGTGCCCGTGTCCGTCTCCGTGCCCGTGTCAGTGGCTGTGTCCGCGTCCGAGTCCGTACCCGTGTAATCCTCATCCTCATCTTTCTCCTGCCACGCGCCATCGTCCCACCACTCATGCGAAAGGATCATCGCGATTTCGTAGTCTTCGTCGTTGGACGAGTCAGTCGCAGCGGCGTCCTTGCCATAGATCGGCAATTTCACCTTCGCTGCTAACGCTCGATCAAACTCGCGAAACGCTGACGCCAATGGCTGATTGTTCGCGTTGCCATACACTGCAAAACACACGAGCTGATTGCGTTCGGAGATCGCGACCAACTGTCGACCCACCACTGCACCGTGTTGATCGCGTGCGTAGATCACTTGTTTGTTGATATCGAGCGCAGGACCGACTGCGGAGTCTTCGAGAATACCCCCGCGGCCGAGGCAGCTGCCGACATAGGTGCCAAGCTTGAGCACTTCCAGTGGATCGTTTTCGACGGCGATGTGCACGGGGCCAATGCCGTCGATCGTTATATCGATCGTGACGCCTGCAAGCCAATCCTTGACGACGAGCGCAGGGTGTTGCTTGAGCCAGTGCAACGTTCGCGGATGGCGTTGCACCCAGCCGTGATCGCCAATGGCATGCGCGCGTAGGAAATTTCGCAACACGCGGCGGTTACGGCGCGCGTCGCCGAGCATGCCGAGCCCGTGGCGCAATGGCTCGCTGGCAATAATGGTTTGCCCAACACGGCTCGCCAGCTCGCGGTCTGCCGCTTGGCGAATGGCAGCGAGCCGAATGACCGTTAACTCGCGGATGATGCGAGCGCGATGTTGCGCAATTTGTTTGTCAGTAAGTTGCGCGCCACCGTCGAGATGCACCCGCAGCGCGCGCCGCACTGGATTTGGCCCACCAGCAGCAGCAATCGGCGCAATCAACGCGCATAGTTCGCCCAGTGGTAGGTCGACAACGGTTGGCTGCGCCAACGGAGTCGCTGCGTAGGTTACGAGCAGTTGCTCGGCGGCAGGAATCGTAAAATCCTTGAGCCGTACGGCAGTTTGCATCAAAGGCCCTGGCGCATGGGCAAACGCTACATGCAAAAGGTCGCGCGCTTTGCGCTCCAGCATATTCAAGCCAAAGCGAACCTGAACGGCGCGATTGTTGCGTGCTGCAGCGTGTTCCAGTGTGAGCCAACTCGCATCATCTGCCTCGACGAATGCCGCAAGCGTTGCAGGATCTTCGAAGTGCGCTAGCTCCGCGACGACCGTCATCACGGCCTTCTGCGTCGTGAAAGGCGCTCGCGCGATACGACGAGCAAACGCCACAATTCGAGCGAATGTCGCGTCGAGCATTGCGACTGAGTCAGCGAACTCCCAGTCTACCCAGCGAATTGCAGTGATGAACTTGCACTGGTACGCGTCTGGTACTTGAACTGCAAGAGCCGCAAGCTTGCTATAGGCCCGCTCCAGTGCAACCTCTAAAGCTGTTGGCGTGTCCGACCGTGCGAGATCGGAATAGCAGCGGATAATCTCAAACGCCGCCGCTGGATGCAGCCGTGAAAATTCAAGTGAACTGAGCAGCGGTGCAAGGGTTGGTAACATGCCGCACATCTGCCACAACCTGCCGCGCCAAAAGTCAGCGCCGCTATCGACCTTCATCGTTTCCGCGAGCCATTCAATGGCGGCGCCCACAGGCTTGGTGACATCTTGCCGCCCTAACGGGATGACGCTCCACTCGTCCGTCGGAATCACACCCAGTGCAACACCCGACAACAAATACTCGGGCGCTGCGCAATACGACAACGCTTTGTATACTTGCATCTGTTGCGTCGGCGTCAGCAGCGCAACTGCCGTGGCTACTTCCGGCGCTGGCGGTGCCACGTAGTATGCCCTGGCCCAATGCAAGACGTGCAATAACTGCGACCGTTGGTCGGCTGGATGCGCGTATACGTAGTGTACCCACGCTAACGTCAGCTCCGGCTTGGTTACGCCGTAGCTGGTTGTGCCATAGCTCAGCATGATGACACTGTTGCGCAATTCATGATCATCGCGCAGCCCAAGCGCTTGCGCGAGGACCGCGAACTCGTTCACTTGCGCCCAGGTTGCAGCGGTAAAAATCGGCAGCAACTCGCTGACAAACCAAGGCGCTAACGCGGGCGCGGCCGTTACATCAAAATGCTGCGCAACATAAGGGTCGGGCGGGCCAGCGTAGTTCAACAGCCGCAGCACTTGATCACTCATCCGCCGCGCCAACAAATACGGCCGCACATCGACGACGATTTGACTCGGCTTCGGCGGCTGAAACTTGGTTCCTTTGAACGCGCGCGGATTTGCAGCGGTTGTGCGTGGTGGCGGTGGCGGCAACACGTCGCCATCGAGTGCAGGCAACGCCGCCTGATCGGCAATGGCACCAGCATCCGGCACGGTGCCGCGCAACACCGTAAGCACATGGCCTAGTGTTGTCTCGTTCCATTCGCTCACTGCAGCGAGGGCATCCCACGCTTGCACAAGCGGGGTGTGTTCCGGTCGTCCCGCGTCAAGCGGCAGCAGCTCGACGGTAAACTCGCCGGTCGCCAGCTGCGCCGTCCGCCGTGCCGAAAACACTCGCACGCGCAGCGCCGTTGCGCTTCGCACTATGCCGATCTCAAGACCCACGCTGCGGCAATATCACGCAGCGTTGCCGAATCATCAGCTACGCACTACAAAATTACGACTTCGGATGACAGATCACGTTGGCGAGTACAAATGCTTCTTGGCCTTCTTCTTGATAGGTCAAGGTGCCGCGGCGCGGTGCTGCGTTAGGCACGCGCAAGGTATAGGTTTCGCCATCGCTGACTGCAGTAATGGTTAGCTCGGTTGCTGTGCGTTTGGTCGACAACGTTGCGTTTTCTGCATCGTACCCGCTGCCACCGATCGACAGCGACGTTGCATTGCCATTGGCCGGGCCTTCGGCGCTGACGCTTGGATATTCAAAGACGCTAAACGACTCGTCGAGCACGGTTGGATCGGCAACATTGAGTGCAACGCAGTCAACCATGTCTTCAGCCAACGCGAAGCGGCGACCCAGCGTGGTTTCGCCAACCGCGAATTGATTGTTCTTGTACGACCAGTTGTCGCGCAACAACTCGTTGCCATCAGCGTCGTTGAAACGAATGCGGTTCTTGCCGTTGTAGCGATACAGCTTGTACGTGCCTTGCAGATGTTCTGATTCGTAGCCGCCTTCATCGGTCGAGCGCGACATATCAAAGTACCCGGTCGCACCGGTTGGAGCGGTGCGGCCAGGACCATGCAGCGCAATCACTTGCACGCCTGGCGCATCACTATGAAAAATGCCTTGGATCGATGCGCCGTCGGCTTTGCCGTCAATGGCGGCAGCCGAGTCTTCGTCATCTTGTTCCACTGCCGTGCAGGCAGTGCTGGTGATCAAAGCGGCGAACAACATCGATTGAATCTTCATGCGGATGCCTAAAAGCAATTGCCGTGCCTGAATCTATCGGACCCAAGATCGCTGCGGTTCGGCGTAAATGCGTGGTTTGACGTGGTGGCTACTGGCCTTGCCAGTAAGATCCAGGTTGCAGATCGAGAAGACTGGCCGGCGGGCCGGCTTGCCACTTGGCGCAATGCCCGGCGATGGCGAATTGACCAGACCACGTGCTACTGCTTGCGTATGAGCATGCCGTCGTCAGAACTTGCCTCGCGCCTAATCGGAGCGCTGATGCAGCGTGAAGGTACCCTGGTGTTGCAATCAGAGCCTGGGCTTGCGCAGTTGCAAAATGGTGATGGTCGCGTGTTGGTGCTTTGGGCCAGCGCGCCGATCGCGCAAGCCGACCTACGCGTGCAACTGCAAGCCGTGGTCAAACAACATCGAGCTGGGTTGTTGCAAGTGGTCGTCGTTGGCGAGGCCGAAAACGCAGTCAAAGAAATGAAGCGCGCCGCGCCGACGTTTCAATTCAATGGCGTTTTTACGTTTGTGCATGTTCGGACTGCTGATGATGTTAAACGCGCGGCTGGCAAAATCTCATCGTCGCTCAAAGCCGCACTCGCGAGCATGCCAACAGCCACACCCGCCGACGAGCACACGATTGGGTCACGCCTCGCGGTTTCGCAGCAGGCCTTCGCTGAACACGCTCAACTAACAAGTGCGCTTGATCAGCGCTTTCCTTGGGCTACCGCGTCGATTGGCGTGGTGTGCGTTGCACTGTTTGCGTTGAGCAAACTCTGGGAGCACGGCAACTTCTCGTTGGCACTGGCCAAGATGGGGGCAAATCACGGCGGTCTCGTCCGCGATGGCGAGTATTGGCGCATCTTGTCGTCGGCATTTCTGCACGGCAGCCCGCAGCACGTGTTTGTTAATATGCTTGCACTCGCAAGCTTTGGGCCGTTACTCGAAAAGCTTTTGGGCGTGCGTCGGTTTCTTGTGCTTTATGGTGCTGCCGCGCTCGGCGGCGGTGTTGCGAGTGCGTTTCTGCACTCGAACCCCATTCTGTCGGTCGGTGCATCGGGCGCCATTTGGGGCTTGATGGCTGCTGGCGCGGTTTTGGTACTGCGCCCGCGTGGCTTGTTGCCGCCGATCGTTATCGAACAAGCACGCAAGCGCGCGTTAGTCCCGGTAGTGCTTAATGCAGCATTTTCGTTCGTGCCTGGTGTCGACTTCCTTGCCCACGTCGGCGGCGGCATCGTCGGCGCAGTACTGGTTTTCACCGGCATCATTACTGCTGGCGTTCAACCGTTGTGGAGTACTGCGGATGGTGGAGCCCGCGAAGCTCCAACGCCGTCACGCGGTTGGACACTAGCTGCGCTGATCGCCGTAACGGCAATGGTTAACTCGGTTAGCTTCGCCTTGGTTCACAACAAACCATGGCAAGGCGCTGCGAAGCCGGCGTTTACCCGCGTTACCGTCGGCGCCACGGGGCTCTCGATTGAATTGCCGTTTACGCCAAGCGCGCCTGAAACCCAGACGCAAGACGGCATGCAGCTGTTTTCGTACGGCACCCTCGAAGACCATCCGCTTGCCGTCGAAATAATCGATCACCCACTCGGTGTCACGATTTCCGATGCGCAAATGGCCGACGTCATGGCCGACGAAATCGAAGGGCTCAACGCCGACTCCCTCCCCAATTCTCAATCGCTGGGACCCGCGCACGTGGTCACCGTCGGTGGTCGGCCCGCTGCGTTTGCAGCAGCCAAGATCAAGACGGTAACCGTCCACACCTGGGTCAGCATTCACGGCGATCGCGAAGTCGTTTTGCGAGTCTACGCTGCACCCGGCCTCGACGCCGACTGGACTGCCGCGATCGATCGCGTGGCGGCAAGCCTGATTGTGGCGCCGGCCGGTCAGTAACGAAGCCTGCGACTTCATCGGCCACGAGATCATGCAGCTACCGGCCGGTCATCGGCGGTGTTGCTGATGGCAGCGCAGTAGCCGGTGCCGTTGGGCAAGCGGTGCGCATGACTTCAAGCCGCCACCCCGTGCCTTCAAAGACGCTTAGCTTGGGATTCTCAAGTATGGGCGCCAGCAGACGATGCACGGTAAGTGTATCGGCCTGTGCAGTAGTAAGGCGGCGGGTTGCGGGTGGCGCTTTTACAACGGTGAGGCAAACATTTACCTCGAGGTCACTTAGCCGCGCGAGCATCGCGAGTGCCTCAGGCACCCACGCAAGGCCTTGCTCTGGCGGGGCGGCGAGTGCAGCAAACGTAGTCTCGGTGAATACGATAGGTCCGAGTTGATTTTCGAGTGCTTTACTTAATAGCTGCAAACCGCGTGGCCCAAGTGGCGCAGCCAAGTGCACTAGTTGTAGTTGATTGGGATGTGCGATGTCTTGCGAAACCTTAATCAACTCAGCAGCATCCCCAGGCCAAGCCGCACGAATTGCTGCAAGCGCTTGGGTCGATTGGCGCTGCAAGACGACCGCGGGTGGTTCAGGCTCCGCCGGCACTGCCGGTGGCGGAAGCTCGTCGATGCGTCGGTTTAGCGCGCGTACAACGTCGGAGGTTGGTACCGGCCACACCGATAGCCTTAGGTTGGTTTCGCCGAGTTGCGTAAGTTGTTGGCGCAATTCCCGTTCAAGGTCTGCAGCCGTACTCACGTCGCCAACTACAACTACGCGCAAGACTGTGTCAGCAGCATTTTGTTCTAGCGAATATTGCGCCACCTTGCGTTTGTCGCTGTTCAAAATGCGAGCGACAGCTTGGCGCACCTGCGTGCGGTTGGTGATTTCTCCGACCGCGCGTTGCAGTGGCACGTAGATCGCGGCAAGCAAGAGTAGCGGTGGGAGCACCCGCGCCAAGGGGCCAAGGCGTTTGGCAGCTAACCGTGTCCACACGCCTGCAATGCGTTGGGTCGTTGCCGGCTGCCCAGTGCTATCGGCTTCGGGCTGCAACAGGAAATTGAGTTGGGTAAACCCGAGCAACGCGAAGACCAAGCCACAAACCACCAGAATGGCACTTAGATTGGCGGTAAACAGCAAGGCTGCACCGCGAAAGATCGCAGGCTCACCAATGCCCAACCCATAGCCCGCGGCACACAAGGGTGGCACCAATGAAATACCAATGCTGGTGCCAGCCGCCGTCGTCGCGATATCGGTATTGCTGCGCAACGTTGCGTAAGCCGCAGCGAGAGCGCAGGCACCGGCAACGACCAAGTCCAGCAACGATGGTGCGGTGCGCGCCGCGAGCTCTGCGGTCACTTCATGAAAAGGCAGCGCAGATGTCATCAACATTGCCACTACGACCACCACGACCACGCTAGCAACGATCCGCAAGGCAGCGCGTATCGCCAATACGGCAGATCCGGTTGCGAGCCCCATCGCAAGTTCAACGATGGGCCGCATCAGCGGCGCTACCAGCATCGCGCCGATCACAACGGCGGTGCTGCTAAGCGCGAGCCCTAGCGTTGCAAGGAGCGTCGCGATAACAAGTTGCAGCCAATAGCCAGTGGTATTGCCCGGCGCTGGCGAGAGCATGTCGCTAAGCAATTCTCGGCGCAGCATCGGCGCGCCGCCAATGGATTGCAGTAAGCGATCCTGGATGCGGAATATTTTGGGGACGATTTTCATGCCTGGTCCTTGCCGATACCCAAGCGGCGTAACAGCGGTCCGAAGCTGAGCCCTTGCACTAAGATGGAAAAAGCCACCACCCCGTAGGTCATCACGACGATCAGATTTCTACCTGGCAGCGTTGGTAGTGCCAGCGCCATGGCAATCGAGAGCCCACCACGAAGGCCCCCCCAAGTCAGAATCGCAACAGAGTGCGGGGTGCTTCGCAACACCGACAATGAAAGCACGATGCCTGTCACGGCAAGCCATCGCGCAAACAGCACCACAACAATCGCCAGTGCGGTGGCGCCCGCCACCGTCCACGAAACTGGCACCAGCAAGACCGCAAAACCGATCATGAGAAACAGCACGGCGTTGAGAATTTCGTCGATCAACTTCCAAAACATGTCGACGTGCATTTGGGTGTTGTCCGACATCGCACTGCCGCCTTTGTTTCCAATGACGAGTCCTGCAACAACTGCTCCGATCGGTGCGGATAGATGTAATGCCTCAGCCGCAGCGTAGCCACCAACGACCAGCGCAAGGGTGATGAGCACCTCAACTGAGTAGTCATCGAGTGACCGCAAGAGCCGAAGCGCGGCATAACCGCTGGCCACGCCAAACAATGCTCCGCCAATAGTTTCGCGCACAAATAGCCAAAGCGCATCCGACCAGTTCGTGCTGTGGCCGGTGGCGATACCCAACAACAGCGCAAACAACACAACACCGACGCCATCGTTGAAAAGTGATTCACCCGCGATCCGTACTTCGAGTTGGCGCGGCGCGCCCGCCGACTTCAACATACCCAGCACCGCAATCGGATCCGTGGGCGCAATCAACGCGCCAAAGAGCAAACACTCCCAGATGCCGATGGGATGCCCAAGTACGCCGAGCAAAACATAAAGCAACGCACCAACGATGCCGGTGCTTGCCACCGAACCACCGACGGCCAACACGGCTACCGGAACCCTTTCGGCACCGAGGTCCTCTAGATCAACGTGCAAGGCACCAGCGAACAGCATCAGGCCCAACATGCCGTGTAACAACGTGTTGCCGAAGTCGAGCCGCGTCATGATGGTTTGGGCTTTGCCATAGGCATCGATAACGCCGAGGGCATCAAGGCCTATCAAGCTTAGCGACCCAATCAACGCCGTCGCCATGAGGCCTACTGCCGACGGCAGCCGTAAGTACCGCGCGTTGAGATATGAAAGCCCTGCCGTAAGCGTAAGCAGAAGTGCAACCAGGTGAAACATCGACATTGTCGAGGCTAGTCTTGCACGGTGGTGCCTGCATGCACGCTGAATGGCAGCGAAAATGTGGATATCCAACAAAATCGCAGGCGCCTTTCTGGCGAGATGGTTGGAGATCCAATTATTTTGTGTTATCGCACCTTATGCTGCGAAATCGGCGATTCTGGTTGTTGTTGATGTTGGGCATGCTAGTGCTCACCGGCGCCGGCTATTTCGCACTGGTGCGTACAACGCGCCAGTGGTTCGCTTCCGACCTGGCGCTGCGGACCAAGTTGGCGGTCGAAGCAGCAGGCGAAAGCCTTGAGTCGCATTGGCACGATAGTCCAGATGCTTTGCGCCGCACCTTGGCATCGTTGACTCGCGACGAGCGCATCATGGCAGCCGCGGCTTGCTCGGCTGGCGGCATGATGTTGGCTGCTTCCGATGCGTATCCAGAAAGCTTTTCGTGCGAAGCGTTGCTGCACCGAGCGCGCTGGGGGAACTCTGTCAATCAACGGTGGTCGTTTGAATCTGATTTGCCATCAGGCCGTGTGCATTTGGGCATTGTGCCTATGCGCGACAGCAGCGGAGGCGGATTCGTCGTGTTGGTTCACGACTTAAGCTATCTGGACCGCCGTGAAGCGACGACGCGTTGGCTGCTCGTCGCTGGGTTCCTGGCGGTGACGTTGGGTGCGGTGTTGTTAACCATGATGGCAGCGCGCATTGCATGGCGCGACTGGACCCAGAGTCTACGCAATGCGCTTGGCGGCAATAGTCGGGCTGAGTTTCTCCCATTGCTTCGCGATGTTCATGAAATGGCTGAACGTCTCAGCACCGAAAGAAATCTTGAGCAGGTTGGTGGCCGCTGGAGTCCAGAACGCTTACGCGCGACGTTGCGGCAACATCTCGATGGCGAACGCATCGTGGTGCTCGCCAACCGTGAGCCGTACATGCACCAAAAGACCGCAACCGGGATGAAGGTGTTACACCCCGCAAGTGGCCTCGTTACGGCGCTTGAGCCAGTGATGCGCGCTTGCTCGGGTGTCTGGGTAGCGCACGGCAGCGGCAGTGGCGATCGGGATACCGTTGATGAGCATGATCGCGTCGCCGTGCCGCCGCATGCGCCGGCATATCAACTTCGCCGAGTTTGGTTAAGTGATGCCGAAGAAAACGGCTATTACTACGGCTTCGCAAATGAGGGGCTGTGGCCATTGTGTCACGTCGCGCACGCGCGGCCGACGTTTCGCGCGGACGATTGGACGCACTACGTTGCCGTGAATCAAAAGTTTGCGGATGCCGTCTGCGACGAAGTCGACGTCGAAGATCCGATCATTTTGGTGCAGGACTATCACTTTGCGTTGGCCCCAAAAATGATTCGGGCGCGGTTGCCACACGCAACAATCTTAACGTTTTGGCACACGCCCTGGCCGAATGCCGAACGCATTGGCATCTGTCCGTGGCGGGAAGAGCTGATCGAAGGTTTGCTTGGGTCAAGTATCGTTGGGTTTCACACGCAGCAGCACTGTAACAACTTTGTCGATTCGGTTGATGCATTTGTGGAAAGCCGAATCGATCGCGAAACCAAAACAATTGTGCAAGGTGAACGTCGAACCGTTGTGCGGCCATACCCAATTTCGATTGAATGGCCAGTGCATTGGTTGTCGGAGGTGGCGCCGGTGGCCGAGGCGCGCAGTCTCGTCCGCAAAGAACTTGGCTTGCCAGACAATGCGTTGCTGGGCATTGGCGTTGATCGGTTGGACTACACCAAGGGTATTGAAGAACGCTTGTTGGCAGTCGATGAGCTGTTGTTGCGCTATCCAGAGTTCCGCGGGCGTTTCACGTTTGTGCAGTTAGCCGCACCGAGTCGCACCAAGATCGAACGCTATCGCGAACTCAACGATCGGGTTGAAGCCGTTGCTGCGAAAATCAACGAAACCTGGGGCAGCGGATCGTACCAGCCGATCATTTTGTTGCGTGCACATCATGAGCCGGTTGATGTGTTTCGCTTCTACCGTGCTGCCGAGATCTGTTATGTGAGCAGCCTGCACGACGGCATGAACTTGGTGGCCAAAGAATTCGTTGCTGCACGCAACGATGAGCAAGGCGTTCTTGTGCTGAGCCAGTTTACCGGGGCAGCGCGCGAATTAACTGAGGCGTTGATCGTAAATCCTTACGATTTGCGCCACGCTAGTGATGCGCTAGCGGTTGGCCTCAAGATGCCGGCTGATGAGCAACGCGAACGCATGCGCTCCATGCGACGGCTCGTTGCGGAATTCAATGTGTACCGGTGGGCTGGGCACATGTTGGTAGATGCAGCCGAAGTCCGGCGCAAGGAGCGTATGTTTGGCCGCTTTCCGAAGCGCCCCTCTCACAAGGCCGTGCGATGAGGACCGCCGCGACTCGTGCGCCAATGGTATCGGTACTGGCAATAGAACAGCGCTCCGTACTGCAACAATTGACGGACCCGGCAGGCCTCGCGGTGTTTGATTTTGACGGCACGTTGGCGCCGCTGGTGCAGGACCGCAACGCGGCGGTTATGCGGTCCGCAACGGCGATACTGTTTCGCCAAGTCTGCTCAATGTATCGTTGCGCAATTATTACTGGCCGTGCGATCGCAGATGTGCAGCCGCGGCTCGCCGATGCAGCAGTGGTCGCCATTATTGGAAATCATGGGATGGAACCATCGCTCGGCTTGGAAAGCTGCGCGAACGATGTAGCTGCGCTCTATCCGCAGTTGCTTGCGTTGTTTGCCGCCGAACCTGCATTTGAGATCGAAAACAAAACGTATTCGCTAACCGTTCACTATCGCCGCCACGCGTTTAGGCAAAAAGCGCGGCTCACGGTGTTACGCTCGCTCGCGCAATTCGAAACAAACATGCGGCTGGTTGAAGGCAAATGCGTAGTGAATCTGGTGCCGCTGGCTGCACCAAACAAAGGCGATGCGTTGGAAACCTTGCGCAAGGCCTTTCGTGCAAGTGCCACCTTGTATGTCGGCGATGACGTGACGGATGAAGATGTGTTTGAATTGCCCGAAGCTACCGGGGTTATTACGGTGAGGGTCGGACAACGAAAAAAGTCGGCAGCGCGGTTCTTTTTGCGCACCCAACGTGACATTGACAGCCTGCTTCGCAGGATGATTACGCTGCGATCGTCAGAGCAAATTCATGAAGACTCAACAAGTTCAGCGCACAGAGACGAAGTCGGATCCTCCACTTGAGCCGCCGTTGGCATTCTTGCAGCGACTTTGGCGCCTCAATCAAGCGCTCGAACTGCTTTCCGCTCGGATGGAGCGTTCGCTGGGTATCACGGCCCAACAGCGCCTTGTATTGCGATGCATAGGGCGGAGCCCCAAGGTAACACCGGGACAGCTGGCTGAGTTGTTGCACCTTGATCCAGGGACGATTTCAGCTGCCATCAAGCGCCTCGGTGCCAAAGGCTTGATCGAGCGTACCAAGGACGAAACCGATTCGAGACGCGCGTTGCTCACGCTATCGAAAGTCGGCCGTCGGTTAGATATTGCTAACTCAGATGGCACGGTCGAAGGGTGTGTGCGTACGTTACTCGCCGAGACTTCGCCGGCAAAGTTGCGCACGCTTGCGGTCACGATTGATCGCTTGACTGAGTTGCTAGACGCGACTGCTCCGTAAGCGCCGCAGTTTGGTGGAGGTCGCTATACGCACATGATCCTGGTTTGAGCGGTTGCTCGGCACCAGCATGACGCCTCAGGTGCGATTGGTACTGGTCGCACCGCTTGCAACGAGCCGTAAACCGGCTACGCTCAGATGCTTGGAACTCCAATGATAAGCTGGTGCCGCAATGTCCGTTGAAGATCTTGGCTTGATAGGTAATTGTCAATTGTCTGCGATGGTGCGGCGGGATGGCGCGATCGTGTGGTCGTGCATGCCACGTTTCGATTCGCCGCCAGTGTTCGGCGCGCTGCTCGATGAAGCCGATGGTGGACGCTTCGTGATTGCTAGCGCAACTGGCAAGCCAGGTGTGCAACGCTATTTGCCAAATACAAACGTATTGGAAACGCGTTTTGAAGATGAGGATGGCACATTTCGAGTGCTGGATTTTGCGCCCCGATTCGTTCAGTACGAGCGCAACTTTCGCCCCACCAAGCTAATTCGTATTGTGGAGCCGCTGCAGGGCTCGCCGCGCATTCGTGTGGTTTGCGATCCGATCTTGGGGTGGTCGCGGCAACGGCCCAAACGTGAATACGGCTCGAACCACATCGCCTATCTCGGTTACGACGCTGAGTTGCGACTCACCACTGATGCACCACTGACGTATCTCGATGGTGATGCGTTTGCGCTAACCAAGCAAACCCATTTTGTGTTGGCATGGGGCGCGCCGGTCGAAGAACCGCTGACGCCGCTTTGCGACCGATTTTTGCGCGAGACCGTGAAGTATTGGCAACATTGGGTGAAGCACTGTGACATTCCACCGATTTATCAAGAAGAGGTTATCCGTTCGGCACTCGTGCTCAAGCTCCACTGCTTCGAAGATACCGGCGCGATTGTTGCTGCGATGACGACGTCGATACCTGAGGCGCCAGGCTCCGGCCGCACGTGGGACTATCGCTATTGTTGGCTGCGCGATGCGTATTACGCGTTGGGCGCGTTTCGTTTGCTAGGGCAATTCGAAGAACGCGAGCAGTTCTTGACGTTTCTGCTCAACGTGGCTGGCAAGTCGCCGACCCTTGACTTGCCGCCGCTCTATCGTATCGACGGTAAATCTGATCTCGATGAGTCGATTTTAGAGGCGTGGCCGGGATTTCAGGGCGAGCAACCCGTGCGGCTTGGTAACGGTGCGGCGTTGCACCAACAGTTCGATGTGTTTGGTGAAATGGTGCTAGCGCTGACGCCGCTGTTTTTGGATCCGCGGTTTCGTGAACAAGTGTCGCCGGCCGTGCTCGATTTGGTAACGCGCTTGGCTCGCAAAGCGATCTCCGTCGCGGGTAAGCCCGACGCTGGCATCTGGGAAATTCGGACAGAGTGGCGACCGCAGACGTTTAGTTCGCTGATGTGCTGGGCCGCGGCCGACCGCATGACGCAAATCGCAAAGCTGCATCGGGTGGATTTGGTGCCCGAGTTTGCGGCTGCAGCGAACAAAATTCGCGATGAGATCTTGCGGCTCGCGGTCGATCCCGTGCGGGGCTGCTTGGTTGCTGATTATGGCGGCACGGAAGTAGACGCGGCGCTGCTACAAGCGATTACGTTGCGCTTGTTGGCGCCAGATGACCTGCGCGCCCATGCCACTATCGATGCGGTGCAACATGACCTTGCCCATGCAGGTTGGCTAAAACGGTATCGGACCCACGACGGGCTTGGCATTCCAGAGGTCGCTTTTATGTTGTGCACTTTCTGGCAAGTGGAAGCCCTCGCTCGGGTAGGCCGCACCGAAGCAGCGCGCGCTATGCTCGATCAGGTGCGCAACGTGCGTTCGCCGCTGGGCTTGTTTGCTGAAGATTTGGAGCCGGTGGCAGGCATCATGTGGGGCAACTTTCCACAAGCCTATTCGCACGTCGGGCTTATTCACGCGGCATTCGCAGCGTCGCCGCGCTGGGCCGAGCACGGTTCGTAGTTGCAGCGTAGGCGTCTAGCCGACGAATTGCGCCCAATCCCCAAGCGGAGTGGGCGGGCCGCCGGCTCACCATGTCGTCAGTCGCATGATCGAGCCAGAAATCGCCGCGCCCCCATCGTCTTCCGAAAGAGTGCAACGTTTTTCGTTCCGTTTGCAGAGCTCGATTTGCGAGCAGCAGCTTGAATAGCCATCAAGTGGTCCTAAGACGCTGCACCACGCGGAGGTGTTAACCCAAAAACGGTCGCTAAGGCGAAGTGGGGTTTTTCCTCGCGATGACTGCGCTAGTCCTCATCTTCGTCCACCTCTTCGTCATCGACCTCGGCCATGGTCGCTCGCAACGCTGCAGCTGGATCGCTGGCTTGGCGCAGGGATGCTACCAATGTTGCAAGTGCTTCAACTTGCGTTGGCAGCCCAAAGTCGCGAAGCACTTCTGCCGCGTTGACATTGAATGCGAAGAAACGTTCGCTGCGCGCGAGACTGTCGAGCACATCAACGAAGCTTGCGATCGGCGACAATGTGCCAGTGCCAAGCGCGAGCGCTAACAGGCCGCGGCCAACTTCGATCGCGGTAACTCCGTCGCAGCCTGCTAGGCCGTCGACAATCGTTGGTGCCATGGCAACGCACGCCGGCGTTCGCATCGATCCGGCTGCAAGCGCCACGTACGCCAAGGGGCGCGCGTCGACAAACGGCAGCTGGTAGTACGCAGGCCCGAGCTCGTCGAGCTTTGCCAACGCTTCGGCCAACTGAGTGTCGGTGCCCGTCGGTGCCGCAACGCCCCAGCGACAACCAAGTGCGATCGCTGCACTCATGCGCACGAGTGGATCGGCATCAGCAAGGCAAGGCGCCAGGCTGGCCACAAGCGTCGGCAAGGTTGGTTCGCATAACGCGTCGATCGCGATCGCGCGCAGCGTCGGTGATGTTGCTTCGAGCGCGAGTTGCAACAACTGCTTCGACAAGTCGCGGCCACGCGCCAACCCCGCAAGCGCTACGATCACCCCTTGAAGCTTGGCATCATCAACTTCAAGCAGCTTGGCCAGGATATCCCATTCGGCACCAATTGCGTCGACGGTGCCAAGCACCGCCAGCCGCCAATCATCGCTTTCGGTCACTGGATTGTCGACGAGCGATCGCTCGGCCTCCGCGCGATACGGCGCTGCCGCTCGTCCGACGGCGAGCACCATGCCCAACACTGCCATGCGGTCTACGTTTGGATGCACAAGCAGACGAATCAGAAAAGGCACGACAGCGGCAGTCGCTGGATAGACCGAACCCTGATGTTCGATCTGCATCATGATCTTGTTGAGCGCAAAGCTTTGGACCATCGGTTCGCTTGCTGTCAACCCACGCAACAGCGAGGCAAAACCGACGGCTTTGCCGTAACAAGTTTCGAGTGTGGCCCACGCCACCTCCGTGCAGCCGGCGAGCTCAGCGATGGGCCCCAGCGTCGGTTCGACGGTTCGGAACAGCGCTGTTTGTAGTGCTTGCCAAACTGAGCTGTAGGCAAGCTTGGTTGTAACCGCGAGCGGTGTCGCGTCAAATTCGAAACGCACCGCGCCGGCTTGGTCGAACACACGCCATTGGCCGGTCAGCGCATTGGCAACGATGGTGCCTTCGGCTTCGCGTCGCCCCGCTGCGTAGAGCTGCGCTGTTGTTACGTCGCCAACCCGGGTCGCTTCGAACAGCAGCACGCCGCCGGCTTCACGTTCGATGTGATGCATCAACACGTCGCCTTCATAGCGCCAGGTCTCTTCTTTTTCGATGATGCCTTTGGCATCGTACGCAACCGTGTGCACATCGCGATCTTCTTCGTCGGTAATTGTGCGCGAACGCAAAACGCCAGGCGCGCGGTAGCGTTCAGCGATACGGCAGATGCCGGCTTCGTACACTTTGCGTCGCTCAACGGTGCCGTCGTCAAAAAACTTTTCGTGCAGCAACCGCTGGCCAGCTGCGTCGTACGCTTCGTGTTCTTCTAATACGCCGTTCGCGGTCCATTGTTTGCACGTGCCAACTCTGGCCGGCTTTGCGCCGCGCAGCACTCCACCGCGCAACCAGCGCGCGCGTCGCGGAAACCACGATGCCTCCGCATCTACACTTGCCGGGCGTGGCGGCATCGGTTCACCGGTGTCGGTAACTTCTTGGCCTGCGCCGTCAAAGTAAAGGATGCGATCGTTCGCCGTGCCGTCGAGCGAGCAGTAGCGTACCGAGATCACGGCAGGGCCAACGTCGCCTGGAAACGGCTCCGTGCTTGGCCCTTTGGCGCGAAAGAAGACCGCGTCGTACATCTTGCCGTTGCGCCATTCGCCGGTTGACGCCACGCTGCCGTCGGGATGAAACACCGTATTGAGTCCTTCGGGCGTACCGTTGACGTGATCTGCTTCGGCATGCAGCAGTCCATCGTCGCTGTAGGTACGAGTCATTCCGTGCGGCTTGCCGTCAGCATCAACCGGGCCGTCGACCCATCGGAAGTTTGCTGCATTGTCAGCGCAGTAGCGCGCACTAGCGGGAATGGAGGGTGGGCGTGTTGGTTCGGCCATGATGCAAGAACGTAGGTTGGCTTGGAACGCACCGCAACTCGCCTCGGAAATAAGTGGCTCGCAGCGCCGCCCATCAAGCGTTCGCGCGTGTGACATGCTGGGCAACGGACCGCTTGTCTTGCATGCTGATTCGTTGCGTGCCGCGCAAGCGTCGGCAGCGGGCGATGCCGCCACGGCGCGATATTTCATCGCGGTTCGTGTGGGGCGTCGCAAGCAACGCGCGTAGCGTCGCTTCTGTGTCCAGGGCTGGCCGCGGGCATCTAGCCGCCGAATTCCGCCCATTTGCCAGGCGCGGCGGGCGGGCCGTGGGCTACAGTGGCGCGAGCCCGCGCATGAGCGACCTAGCCAAAGAAGTATCGCCGTTTCGGCGATTTTCGCGCGACGAATGGGCCGCGCTGCGGGCCGACACGCCAATGACGCTGACCGAGGCCGACCTGCACGAAGTGCGAGGCCTTAACGACCATATCAGCGTTACCGAAGTTGAAACGATCTATTTGCCGCTGTCGCGGTTGCTCAATCTCTACGTGGTTGCCACTCAAGATCTGTTTCGCGCAACCACCACGTTCTTGCACGCGAAGGACCACAAAGTTCCGTACATCATTGGCATCGCGGGCAGCGTTGCCGTCGGCAAAAGTACCAGCGCGCGGATTTTGCAGCGCTTGTTGGCGCGGTGGCCGAGTCACCCTAAAGTTGATCTGATTACCACCGACGGCTTTTTGTGGCCTAATGCCGTGCTTGAGCAAAAAGGCTTGATGCAACGCAAAGGCTTTCCCGAAAGCTACGACCGGCCTGCATTGTTGCGCTTTTTGTCGGCGATCAAAGCTGGCACGCGGCACGTGCAAGCGCCGCAGTATTCGCACTTGACCTACGACGTCTTGCCCGATCGTTTCGCGGTGATCGATCAGCCCGACATCTTGATCGTCGAAGGCATCAACGTGCTGCAAACCCGGCGGCCGCCACGCGACGGTCGCGGCATTCCGAATCCTTCGGACTTTTTCGATTTTTCGATCTACGTCGATGCCGAAACCGACGACATCCGCAGTTGGTACATCGACCGCTTCTTCACCCTGCGCGATGGCGCGTTTCGTGATCCACAATCGTATTTCCATCGCTACGCTGCGCTTTCCGACGACGAAGCGCGCGCGATGGCACTTCGCATCTGGGACACCATCAACTTGGTGAACCTGCGCGACAACATTGTGCCAACGCGTCCGCGTGCAGACTTGGTGCTGCGCAAAGGCCACGATCACCAGATTCGCAGCGTGTTTTTGCGACGGCTGTAGTTGGCATTCGCCCTCGCTGGGTGGCTACTCGAATCGCCAGGCCACTGCTGTGGTCAGCTGCAGCAATCAGTTCCTCGTCAGCTCGGCCGCTAACTGGCTAGAACTGCGTGAAGCCCGCTGCGCTTGCGCTTCATTGCTGTCACTGAAGTGATGACGGACGTGGCCTCGGCATTGCACGGTGCACAGGCATGCACAAACTTCTGGCACTGTTGCTGTCGTCGGCGACGTTATTGGGCTGCGTTACCGACGACCGTGGCGAAGAATTCGACCCGCCAACTGCCGAAGGCAAAGACGACTCGCAACGTAGCCCGACCGATCACGGTGTGCTGGCGTTCAATGTTGCACAAACGGCGACCATCTCGGCAGACGCCGGTTTTCACGCGTGGCAATTTGACGTCACTGGCGATGCCCAGATCGATGCCTGGACAACCTACGCGTTGCTTGGCCAACGGCGCGTTGACACCGTGCTGTACTTGTATCAGCAGCGGGCTGGCGTCAACGGCGGCCCGGCCACGTGGGGTCCATACATTGCGCGCAATGACAACGATGGATCGCGCACCTATTCGCGCATCAAGCGCACGCTTGGCGCTGGCCGCTACCGCTTGTTGGTCAAAGGCTATGCCGCGTCGACGCGTGGCCGCTTTGCGATTGAGCTTAGCTGCAACGGCAGCTGTACTGCACCGACCGAAATCTGCGAACTGCCGGCAGCGTTCACCGACTTCCGCAATAACCCGCTCTACGCCCAAAACGGTGAGCGCTACATCAATGCAGCCACGGAGCTGGAAGGCACCGAAGCTGCACAAGCGCTTGCTGCATTGCGTTTCGTGTATGACGACAATACCAGCCAGATCGCCGACCTGGCTGCCGGGCTAGCGTTGGTGGACCAAGGGTCGTTGCGGGTTGTGTACCTTATGCACCTGGGCACCAACACTGATCTAACGGCCATCGAATTTGGCGCCGGCGACACCTCCGTGGGCTTGTTGTTCTACGGCAACAGCTTAGTACGCGCTGGGGAAATCAGCGATTCGCAGCTTGAAAACTGCAATTTCTTCCGGGCCAACACCAGCGCAACCCGCGCCCGTGGTGAAGCATGCCGTGCAACATCGGAATGCCAAACCGGCTTGCGCTGCCAAGGCGTGTTTGCCAACGCTGGCGTATGCATTTCGACCGCACCGATAGCTGGCGATGGCAACGAATGCAGCTCTGATGCAGCGTGCGGCAACGCAGCGCTGGTATGCGCTGGTGCAACGCGCGGTGGTGGGTTGTGCGCGCCAGCGTGGATGCGTGGCAGTTTTGCCGATGCCAGTTCAACCGCGCTTGCTGATAACGCCACAACGGCGCGGACCGTCAACGTGCGCGGCCTTGCAACCGTCGATACCGACGTGACGATCAAGCTTGCCATCGACCATCCAAAACCAGCGCAGCTGCGCATCACGCTGGCGAATCCAGGCGGTACCGAAGCGGTGGTGTTTCAAGGTAATGCGACGACAACCGGCACGTCACTGGTGCTCAATCAACCAGTGATTGGCTTTTCTGGCGACGAGTCAGTCAATGGTCAGTGGACGCTGCGCGTAACCGATATGGCCACCGGCAGCGTCGGCACCTTGCGCGGATGGACGCTTGGCGTTACGTCGCGTTGGGACTAGTAGATCGAAGCTGTGCATGGTGCGTTGCAGGTAAACGATGCACGCAATCAAGATGCGGATGTTGCTTGCCGGAGTCGCGGCCATCGTTGCGGTGGCTTGGGGCGCCATGCCAGCGCAAGCGCAGACGGCAGAGCAATTGCTCAAAGAGCGCTACGTGCACTTCACCGGGGAAAAAGGCATCGACGGACTGCGGGTTGCGAGCTTTGATGTGCCGGGGCGCCCGTATTACCAGCAAGTGCTGATCGGTGCAGGCGACAAACATGTGCCGCATGCCGTGTTGCTCCATTGTAATGCGCGTACCTGCACCGGCAAAGCGGTTGCCTTGGGTGGCGTCGGCGCAACGTTTGAATCGCTGCAGTTGGTCGACTTGCGAGGCGAACCCATGGCTCAGCTCGACGACAAAACCTACTCGCTATACGCGCTTGATACTACGTTGCAGGTGGCCAACGCGCCGCCCAATCGCCGCAACCCTACCAACCAGCAACTCGCGATCGTCGTTACCACTGCGTGGACCCAAGGGGCTGGCAACGATGGCGTCTCGCGCAGCCAACTCACGATTGTCGACGTGAAAACCAACGCTGGTGCCACGCTATTTACCGACGTGACGCTTGCCCGTGCGTATACCGGTGCCGGGATGAAGCAAACGTTTGCGCTGGTGCGCTCGCCCGAGCACACGACGCTCGACGTGTTGGCAACCGGAGAACGCTTGGTCGACAACCGCAGCGGCTGCCTGCCAGCACAGCCCAAGCCGTATACGCTCACGCTCGTCAACGGCCGGTACGAAGTGTGCACTGTGCGCGAGTGGACCAGCGGCTGCGGCAGCCATCCCTAGGCCACCAGCTCTCGGCCCACGGCCTAGGATGTTGACGGCGGCAACTGCTTTGGCGCAGACCGCGTGGTCGTCGGATCATCGCTGATCACTAACGGATGTTTCGGCGAGCTGGTAAACCGCATACGCGTGGGTGCGGCACTGCGATAGCCTTCGGCCGGCGTGCCATCAGGGTCCGGTTCCCGGACGCCGATGCCAAGCACGGTAATGCTTCCACCCGCTTCAACAATGGCTTCGCGATAGCGCAGTAGTTTGTTTGCCAGCTGCCCCTCGCTAGTGTGGCCATGCTTGGCCAAGAACTCTCTTTCCAATGGTTGCAGCAGATGAAAAGCCGATTCTCTTTCATGGTCGAACTTCAACGTGGTTATCGCTGCTGTTGGGTCGACGATTGCGATACCAGTTGCGTCGCGCAACAAAAACGGCACTTCATTGGTTTCGCGAATCAGCTGTTTCCACGCAAACGAATCACCGCTGGAATAGGTGTACTCAACTGTTACGATGTACATCAAACATGATCGGCCGGTGATGGGGCCGCGTAAGACACGCGATTGGGCGCTTTGCGTATATGTTGTTCCAACGATGCGAACCATCGCACCGTCGGCCGCCGCCGCAAGTTCGCGAACGGAAGCGGTTCGTAGTAGTCGCTTGAGGCGCTCGCTTTCGCTGTTGTGATGAGCGAATAGCAGCGCAGTTCCAGCGAAGCTAACAAATGCCAAAATCGCAAACCCCATTGCGCCATGTTGCCACGTTTCAACGGACTGAGCCGTATGACCGGTCGTCAGTTACTGAAAACCCAGCACTGCGGCTGCTGCGGGTTCAGCTTTTCGAGGCTGGTGGCAACCGATTCTGAGCCGGTCGCATCGTCGTTGGATCATCACTGATCACCAACGGATATTTCGGCGAGCTGGTAAACCGTATGCGGGTGGGTGGCGCGCTGCGATAGCCTTCGGACGGTGTGCCATCAGGGTCCGGTTCCCGGAAGCCGATGCCGAGGATAGCGATGGTTTCGCCAACCTCGATGATGCCTTCGCGATAGCGCAGTGCTCGATCGAATATCCATGCTTTGGCACTACGCCCATGCCTCGCTAAGAACTCATTCTCGGCGGGCTTGGCTGGATCGAGGAGGCCAGACTCAAAATCCCTGTCGAAGATGAGCGCCGGGTAGGCTGCGGTAGCGTCGATTACTGCTTTGCCATTCGCGTCAGTGAGCATAAATGGGATTGCATTCGTTTCACGAATGGAATGGCCTGAACTGCTGCCTTGGGGTTCGACCTTAACGAAATACATCAGGCACGGTCGGCCGGATAGCGGTGCGCGTAGCAACGGTGTTTGGTCATCTAGCGCTGTTGCTTTGCCAACAACACGCACCAACGTGCCTTCAGGTACGGCCGCGAGCGAGTGTATCGGAGCAGCGCGCAACTGCCGTTTGAGCTTTGCTTCTTTGCTGAAATACTGCATCGCTGCAAACAAGGCGACCAAGCCGCCAACGAACACGAATTCCATGGCGCCACTTTGACGCATCCCGACCAACGGTGCAGCCCTGCTGCGTCTCGATGTTGCGAAAAGCAACACCGTCGAAGAAATGTCACGGCCGCGTAATCGAATGCTTGACTGACGCGCGACGCGGCGTTAGTGACGGCACATGCTCATGCATGAAACGCAACGGAAGACGGTTTTGGCGGGTCGGACGGCAATGTTAACAATGTTGGCGTCGCTGACGTCGCTGACATTGGGCGCAAGCGGCTGCGTTGAAGGTGAAGCCGACGACGTTACTTCGTCAAGCCAATCGGCAACCTCGGAAGTAAAGGTCCTTTTCAAAAGCGATTGGACCACCGAAGTGCGTGGCACGCTGACCAACGGCAAACGCCTGTTGATCGAATACGCAACCGAACGCGCGTCGTGTCGTGGCACGGTCCGTGGTGCGCCAGCGTGGACCGTCACTGCATTCTATCGTTGGAACGGCGGCGAAGTTCGCAACATCTGGGCCGCGGGCCACAATCCCGATCCAACCGCGCCAGCGGCGGGCATCGAACTTGATCGCACGGGCCAACTCGAAGTGTGGTTTCAAAATACCAATCTTTCGGGCTGCAATGCCTACGATTCGAACTATGGCCAAAACTACAAATTCGACGTCGGCGTCGCAGCAACTGGCAATGAGCCCAACTGGGTTGGCAACGCCAGCTATGCGATTGAACGCGCAACCTGTAACGGTGGCGTGTGCCCAGGCGCTTGGAAATCGCTCAACAATGGCTTTACCTACGACACCTGGGCGCGGCAACGCGCAGCACTGCGCCTGGTTGGTTTTGAAGTTTGGAAGCCCGGCGTAACTGATTTTGACAACGGCAACTTGTGGCAGCAACTCGACGTGCAAATTCACCGTCGCTATGTTGGCCAGCCGGCGTTTACTACTGCCTACGTCAACTTCGATGCGCGTTGGGGCAACAACGCACACTACGCAGCCGACCTACGCGCGATGGACCCGTTTGAATGGCCCGCTGGTGCCAACATCCGCACGGTTGACGATTGCCCTACTTACACGCTGCGCCGCGACGTCAGTGGCCAATATGTGGAAGCCGAATTGGAATTCTATTTCTCGATCAACGGCGTAGAGCTACGCGCCCCAACCGGCGACTTCTTCCGTGGCAAGTACCAAGATTATCTTGGTAACTACGCTGTCTGCACACGCTAGCGAACGTTGCAGTGATACATTCGGTACGGCGCATCGTTTTCTGAGACCGCCGAAGGAGGCAGGTGTGAACATCCGTACCAGACTTTTGTTGATCGCTGCAATGGTGGCCACTGCAACGCCGGTTAGTGCCGGCGTGCCGTCGCAAGCGGACATCAAGCTCACCAAAGTTGTTGATGCTAGCAAGCTGCCAACCCAGGTTCGCGGCTATCAAATTCCGTCAGACAAATCGATCTTGCTGGTGTTTTACGACCCCAATGCACCGGCTGGTAAACTTGCGACCAGCATGTTTCTTGGAAACGAGAAGCAACTCTTTGAGGTGGTCGTTACCGAGGATTACGAGGCCGAACCGAGGCCGGCAACCTTGGGTGATTGGGCTGCGCGCACGTTAGCCCCGCGGTCGAAGTGGCACTTTGAATTCGGGGTGGGCTATCTCAAAAGCGCCGCCGGCAAAACCATCCTGGGTTGTGGCAAGGAGGCGGAAGACTTGGAGCTCAACCCACTGTCGGAAAAGGCCGTCAACGCTGTCATTGCCAAGGCGAAGTTTCGCACCACAGCGTTGTTACGCGTGCCGGTGGCGCTGTCGCGTGACGATGCCGGGGTTTATTACTACGTCGATCGATTGCATAACGATCTTGGTGGCGAAGGTTTTCGAGTGTTCGTCGGTAAGCGTGGTGCGATGAAGCTGCTGCCATTGGTCGACGTTGCCAACGATAATGCCGGCATGGTCTTCGCCACTGGCAAAGGCGACCTGCGGTTAACCGTGAATAAGGAAAAGCCAAACGAACCTGCCACCACGGTGTGGGCCAACAAGAAAACTACCGTCACCTTGCGCAATGTCGGCGTTGATCGTTCGTCGTGGTATTTGATCTATCGCGACCTCGGCGTGTACGGTGCGATGGGTGCGCTGTGCGAAGATCGTTAGGCTGTGACGCTGCACTGGCTCGCTTCTAATGCTTCGCTTGGTGGTATTACGCGTTATCGCAAGGAGCTTATGAATATTCGTACCAAGGTGCTGCTGGTGGTTGCGTTGCTTGGCCTTGCTGCACCAGCTACTGCTGGCGTGCCGTCAGCTGCCGACATCAAACTGACCAAGGTTGTTGATGCAAGCAAGTTGCCGACGGACGTGCAAGGCTATAGCGTTCCGGGCCAGTCGACCGTCGTGCTGGTATTTTACACCGCTGACCCCGCCGAGCACGACCCGAATACTTTCGTCTTTGTTGGAACCAACAAGTTGCTGTTTCAACAAGCGTTGCGCAATGATATTGGTGGGCGTAGTTCACGTGGCAATGATGATCCCAATTGGAGCTTGGCAAATAATGAGTGGACCATTAGTTCACTTGCCCCGCGCTCAAAACAAGAGTTTGAATTTGGCATCGCCGAGTTGCGGCGCCATCAACAAAAAGTCGAACTGATTTGCGCTGGGTACACCGATAGCGTGGAGCTAACGTTGCTCACTCCAGCAGCGGTACAAGCCATCATTAGCAAAGCTACGTTTCGTACATCCGCCATCGTGCGTCGGCCGGTCGCATTGTCGCGGGACGATTCCGGTGTGTATTACTACGTCGATCGGCTGCGCGATGATCTGGGTGGTGAAGGCTTTCGCGTCTTCGTTGGTAAACGTGGTGCGATGAAGCAACTGCCGCTGGTGGATGTGGCGAACGATGCTGCCGGAATGGTCTTTGCGACGGGCAAAGGCGACCTGCGGCTCACTATCAATGCTGAAAAACCTAACGAACCAGCAACAACGGTGTGGGCCAATAAGAAAAATACGGTCACGCTACGCAACGTTGGCGTTGGGCCGGTGTCGTCCTATTTGATTCATCGCGATCTCGGCGTGTATGGCTCGATGGGCGTGTTCTGCGACGAGCGCTGATCTACTTCGCAACGGCGCGAGCTTCGGGCAAACCGGCGTTGGCGTGGCGCTTGGCGTCACGGCGCAACAAGATTTGGCTGCCAATCAAGTCAGTGAGGATGGCGCCACCGATGAGCAAGCCACCCATGACGCGTTCGTGCGCAGAGAGGTAACGCAGGCCCATGATTTCAGCGCCTGCGAGCACCATGGCGCGCAGCCATGCACCCGCCACGGCGTGTCCAGTGCCAAAGGTAATCGCACACGATACAAACAGGCCGATTGCCACCCGCCGTCGGTAGTTGAGTTTAGCGCCAAGCGCTTGTAACGATTCGTCGTTGCCGTCGTGTTTGTGGACCTGCGCTTGGGCCAACGCGTCAGCGTGCACGGGTTCGCCAGCCGCCATGGCTTCTTCGGCTAAGGCTTCGTCGGAAATATCGACGCCCTTACGGGCTTCTGCGATGAGCGCACGGGCTTCGTCGGCATCTTTGACGGCAACCTGCACCTGCATTGAAATCGCTGCACCACCAAAGCCACCCAGCAGCGAAGCGTGATTTTCGCCCGAGATATTCGCGTGAATGCCAGCGTTGCTGAGCATCGTCTTGATCAGCGCGGCCTCCGACGGATTCGCGCACGTTGCGATGGCAACCCGTGCATCGATATCTACTTTGCGCGCCATGGTGTGAAGCTACGTGGCAGCGCGCGCGGACGCAAGTGGGTATTGCACTTGCGCAATCTTGCCTAGGGCGTCAGCGAGGTTGCGGAACAGCCGGTCGAGGTTGGCAAAGCAGCCAGCGTCGTCGTCGCCCCACGCCCAAAACGACATCATCAACTGAGTGCCTTGCTGCGCGTGTGACGGGCCGGGCAAGGCGACAAACTGCACCGGCACCAATGCGGTGCTGATGATGCCAAGTTCAAACGTTGCATCGGCAGGCGCAAGCGCTTGATGCAGCTGCAGCGCCAACGTTTGCATCGTCGACGGCACCAGGTTCGCGGCAAGGTCGCGCGCAAGCACCATGACTCGCCCCGTACAGGCCATTGTTGCTGCGATCTGTGCATGCGGATTGGCATGCGGTGGTGTGAATTCGCAGTCGTTGCTTTGCAAGCTGCCGTCGTTGCGGTTCAGCCATTCGAGCAATCGGTAGAAGCGCTGCACCGCAGCGATGTGCTGCCACGGCAGCCAGTCTTCGAGCGACGTGCGAATTAGCGCGGGTTCGGTGACAAAGTCATAGTAGCGAAATGCTGCGTTGTCGGTCGCGTCGGTCCACGGATGCGCTCGCATGGGCAGCGGCGGCCCCGCGTACTCGACGGTTTTCATGCAACACAGTACGCTGCGCGGCGGTTCTTGTACGGCTGGGCGCGCTTAATCGGAGCGATGCCCGTCGCACGTCAGCGTCGTTGCATGCTCGGTATCTGCATTGTCGCTGCGCACTGTCAGATCATACGCGCGGTCGGCACATGCTCCTGCGACCCGTAAATGATGACGCAAGGCGGCTCGTGCGGACCGTGTCGAACCGGCGTACACTGCCGGCATGGATGCTTCGCAGTCGTTGTTGCCGGCTACGACAAATACGTGCGCGTATTGTCACGGCGTGGCAGCCAATGGCACGGCCGTCCTCGATGTTGAGGGGTGGCGCTGCCAGCTGTGCCAATTACGCAGCGAAATTGCTGTGCACGAAGGCGCCGACGAGCAGTTTGGTAGCATCGACAAGCGTGCGATGGAGCTAAAGGCACAGCGCGCTACGGTGCGCACAGCGCTGGCCGGCGCTGCATCGGTGGTTTCACTGATCGTAGGCGGGTACGTTTTGTCGTTGCCCGTCGACGAAGGTGGCCATGGATTTTTTCCATTGCTGTTTGTGATGCTGTCCTTGGCGGTCTTGGGCTACGAAGCGATGGCGCTGCGTCGCATTCGCAACGCATTGCAACGCATGGCATTGCCTGCCGCAAGCATTGTGCAACGCTGACGCGAGGCTAGCTGTGCTAGAGTCGTTTCGATGCGCAGGCGAACCGGAATTAGTGTTGCAGTTGTTGTGGCGCTGGCGCTGGCGCTGGCGCTGGCGCTGGCGCTGGCGCTGAGCTGCAAGCGTGCTGCAAGCGTGCGCATTGATACCCGCCGAGCATCAAGCGAATTGACGACGCGCATCAACCAAGCGTTTAGCCAGCCAGCCGGTCGTGACAAGTTTGTTGTATTGCTTGGCGAGGTGGGCACAGATACGCGGTTGCTTAGCGTTGGTCTCGAGCTGTTTGCTAAGCTGTTGGAACAACCGCGCTGTAAAGCTGCCGTGGCACGAATCGTTGAGCCAATTCCCAAGGCCGCTCAAGCATCGCTCGTCAGTCGAATGTTCCCTGCGGATTTGAGTGCGCTTGCGGCTGCGGGCAACGTGGAAGCCGAATGGAGCCGCCCACCAATGTTGGCCGGATTCAAGCTGGGGTTTGCAAGCTTGGTGGCGAAGCTGACCTTGTCGTCTTCAGCGGCGGGTGCCCCGGCCAAAATCGATGCGTTCCTTGTGCGTGAGTTGACCGAACCAAACCGAGTTGCGGCGTGGAGCAAGAAGCTGATCGCTCTCAACAACGGCGCGTCTCCCACCAGCGAGCGCGCCACGCAACTGGTTGTGGACGCAGTCGCTAGCCCCGAGCGCAGCGACGGCCTCGTTGGCAATTTGATGAGTGCCACCGAAGCGCCAAACGTGGCGGCAGATTTTTTGGTGCAGGTCTTGTCCGATCCGGTGATTTCGAACCAGCTCGTTAACAGCGTTTGCGAAGTGCTTGATGACTCAAATGTTCAAGCGCTTGCGCTGCAGATGATAGAGGAATTGCTTGAGTTGGCTCCTGATACTGCAAAAGTCACTGAGTTGCTCAAGCAGATCATCGCTTCGCCAACGATGGTGCGGCTAGTGCAAAAGCTTTTGGACACAGTGGCGGCTTCCCCTGCCGCGACCGCCGCCGCTGCCGCCGCGCTCGATAGATTGGTTGCAGACCCACAGTGGCGAAGCGCTTTTGCGTGGTTCCTCGACGATTGGAAGTAGTTTGCACATTCGCGTGCGCGTCGATGGTTTTGTCGGTCGCGTTGACACCGATTTGGAAGGCCGCGCTAGCCACACGTTTGGCGACATACCTGCGCCAAGCGCACACGACTAGTGCGGATCGTTACGTGAAAATGATCTGCGCGCCATCTGCAAGATCGTAGAAGTCGCCGGCGGTAATTACTTCCTTGACCTGCGGAATCAAGTCTTCTTGGGTGCGCTTAAACATCTTCATCGCCAGCTCGCATGCGTACAGCGTAGCCCCAGCCTCGTCGAGGATCTGCATCATTTCGCGCACGGTTGGCAGCTCGAGTTCGGCCATCTGTTTTTTCATCATGTGCGCTGCTAGGGCTTCCATACCAGGCAAGCCGCCTACGATTGTCGGCATGCCACTGGCAGCGTTGCCGGCAAGGTTGACGTGCAGATGGTCGACTTTTTTCTCGGTAATTGCGTCGAGGCCCCAAAACGTGAAGAAGATGAAGGCTTCGATGCCCGATTGCCGTGCTGCATTGGCGAGGATCAAGCCTGGATAAACTTCGTCGAGCCCGGCTTTGGAACAGATGATGGCAACTTTGCGTTCGGTAGTCATACGTTGTCCTTTGATACGAAA
The DNA here is from genome assembly GCA_029565465.1 of Deltaproteobacteria bacterium. Taxonomy (GTDB): domain Bacteria; phylum Myxococcota_A; class Polyangia; order Haliangiales; family Haliangiaceae; genus JABFXX01. Next base: position 16,369 of record JAKQOD010000711.1, on the reverse strand, counting down.
AGCGTAAGCGGTTACAAACAGCCAGCGGGCTTTGGCAAACCGGCTACTTTGGCGATGGTTCGCCCCGGCGCTTTGGGAAACAGGGTGTACAGATCTTTGGTGCTCATGCCGGTAACTTGGGTCAGTCGCCGAATGTTGGGTGATTGTTTCGTGGTTGCGAAGTCAGCGCGCGCGGCGTCGAGCACCGTCCAGTGTGCGTCGGTGAGCGTCAAGCCTTGCACGTGAGCCAGCGTTGCTCCGAGCTCGCGGGTCCAAACACTGGCGTCCATCAGGTGTCCATCGGCGGAGTAGGCGATACCGTCGATAACCGCGCCTTGCGCGGCTGGTTTGGGCGTGCTGCAGGCGGCTGCGGCAGCGAGTTTTTCATTGGCTTTGCTTTGCGCCACTTTCTTAGCAGCAGCTGGCGGCAACGCGCGTTCGATGCCCAGCGCTTTGGTGCCGCGCTTGGGCCCGAGCAAGGCTGCAAGTTTGGCTTTGCGATCGGCCGATGCTTCGTGCTTTTCGGCCATCGCGTTGACGCCTTTGCCGACACGCCGCAACATTTCAAACATCAACGCCATGCCCTTTTGCACATCTTCGTCTTTGGTGGCACGCACCATGCCGAACATGCCAAGCGGTTTGATGTTGTCGCCTTCGTTCATCGCTGCCGACGCATCGGCTGCCACGCGCAGTATGTCGGGTTGGGTAAATACCCGCACCGATTGCAGAATGCTAACGATGGCATCACCGAGCTGTTGCACATCTTGCGGTGAAAAGCCTTCGACCACGCGTGCGCCAACGCCTAGCAACGCACGACCGAAGTCGAAGTAGCCTTGTTGCTCAGCGTCGGCGAATCGCTCAATCATTGTGTTGAGCGCGGCTTTGGCTACCGGCGTTAGTTCGCTAAACATTTCTTCCGTCGCACGTTGCCGCGCTGTGACGTATGCCAACTGCGTCGACATCTGGTCGAGCTTGGCGATGATCGTTTGATATTCAGTTTGGGTCATACATGGTCTCCACGCCCGTAGGCGCTTACGCGCGTTTGCCAGCCATTTGCATGTGGTGTTCGAGGGGCAGATCTTTGCCCGCTACCAACGCGTTCCAATAGATCCACTTAAACGCGAGCTTGCCCCAATGGTTCATCGCGGTTTCTTCAAGCAAGCTAAAAGGCCCGATGCCCGGCAGCGGGAATTTGCCCGGCAGTGGCTCGGTGGTGTAGTTGAAGTCGATCAACATCGCTTTGCCAAAACCGGTTTCGATGAAGCAGTTGGCGTGGCCGTCGAACGATGCGGTCATTGGTCGATTGTCGATCGCTGCAAGCAGATTGTCCGTTAAGACTTCCGCTTGGAAGTGCGCCACTGCACCGGCCTTCGAGGACGGCAGGTTGGTGGCGTCGCCAATCGCAAATACGTTGCTGGTACCGTCGACGGTCAGCAGATGGCGATGAGTTGGAATCCAACCGCCAGCGTCGCCAAGGCCCGATGCCGTGATGACTTCGGCGCCGCTGTGAATCGGAATCGAAACCAACAAGTCATAGTCGAGCGTGCGGCCGTCATATGCAGTGAGCTGCCGCTTGCTGCCAGTTACTTCCGAGGCTGCGAAGTCGCCAATCACCGCGATGCCGCGCCGGGTCAGCATGTCACCGAGGTAACGCGAAGCCACGGGTTTGGTAAAGGCGCCTTCGAGCGGCGTGGCGTAAACGATTTCAACTTTGTCGCGCATGCCACGTTGCGTGAAATATGCATCCGCCAAAAATAGAAACTCGAGCGGCGCCACCGGGCACTTGATTGGCATCTCGGCAACGTTGAGCACCAAACGGCCACCCTTAAAGTCAGCGAGCGCGCGGCGTAGTGCTTGGGCACCTTCGAGTGTGTAGAAATCGAACGCCGTGCTTTGCCAACCTTCGCCGGCTAGCCCTGTGGTTGATTCCGGAACGATGCGCGCGCCGGTCGTCAGCAGCAAAAAATCGTAGCTTAGCGATTCGCCGCCGGCGAGGGTCACACGGTTTTCGGCAACCGCAATGCGATCGATTTCGGCCAAGCGATACGTCACCCGCGGGTCAACCAATGCACCACGTGGTTTGGTCAACTCGTCATCGCGATAGCTGCCAAATGGCAAAAAGAGTAAGCCGGGCTGATAGACGTGCACATCATCGCGATCGAGCAACGTAATGTTCCACGATGGGTCGAGCGTGCGCGCCAAACGATTGGCCATCATGGTGCCAGCTGTGCCAGCGCCGAGAATCAGAATGCGTTTCATAGCGAACCTTTGCAGGCGTTGCGCCCATGAGCATTATTGCAACTCCTGCGCCAGCGCAGCGTCAGCCTCAAGCACCGCTGGCGCGTAATCAGCCGGTGCTTATGCGCAAACGGTGCGGAGCGTTACTGCATTGCCTGCAGAATTTGCAGGCGCTTGTATCCCAATGCGTTACGCTTGCGCTTGCGCAACAGGATCAAAATCGATCCGTGCAAGCTGCATAACACCGACGAGAATGGCACCGCCTTCGGGCTTGGTGAACGAAAGGTCGCGTTGCCCTAGTGCGCGCGCGTAACCAAGGGAGTGATTCCACATCGTGGTTTGGCCCATGCGGGCAGCTGGATCGGGGGCAATTCCTGACCCTGGGTATAGTGCTGCATAGCGGGCGCGAAACGTTTGGCCATCGCGCAGCGTGAGCTCAACCGGCATCCACCAAAAATCAAACGACGCACGGCGTTCGAGCATTTCGATCGACGCCAATTGGCTAAACGCAATATCGAGCACGTCCTCGCCGTGATAGATGGGCAAAATTGGCCCCGTGAGATCATCAGCGTCGGCAACGCGAGCGAATTTCGCGGTGCGCCCGTCGCGAAAACGCAGCACACCAGGCGTTGGTGGCGCTTCGGCTTTGAGTTTTTTGAGCAACGTAGCAACTTCGCTGTATTGCTCTTGTGCATGCATGACGGTGGCTTGCACATACCCAACCGCGTGCGGCGGCGGTGCGCCAATGCCAGAGCGACTCATTGCTTTTTCGCTGTCGGTGAGCCGTTCGGTCGCAAACCATTCAGCGCGGGTGGTGCGGCCCAGTGCCGTCATCGCTGGCGCAGCGTCGGGTACCAACGGCAGCAGCCGCTCAAGCGTTTGTTGTGCTGCGGAAAAACGTTGTAAACGAGCTTCGAGATGAAATTGTTGCAGCAAGTGGCCGGGGCCGGGTGCATCGCCGCTGGTTAGTTCGTACAAAGCGTCGATTGCTTCGACGAAGTTACCGCGTTGCACGAGTGCTTCGATTTGTTCAAGTGTCATGGTTCGCTCCGTCGGTGTCGCGCGTGTCGTTACCGCTCCGCGGTTCGCTTGATCAGCCCACCGGCTGTCATCGTGAGGCTTGAACCCTGTGACACGTTTGATTAGTTCGATACTACCGCAAATTGGGTGCCGCGACAGCAACTCCCATCGTTGCGTCGACTATCCGCGCAGAGTCTTGGCCAACTCGTTGAGCTTGTTGCTGCCTTGCGCGATTGTTGCAGCAAAACCGATCTGATTCGCTGCATCGCGGTCGGCAAAAGACTTGAATTGCGAGACCAATTGCCAATGAGTTTGCTGGCCATGCGCCTGCAGCGTTACGGTCATGCGGGCGGATGGTGGGCCGCCAGCCGGGCGCGTTTCATGATCAACAGCTTGCCACACTAGCTTGGTTGGCTTTTCAACTTCGATGAAGACAAAGTCCATCGCGAATTCCATGCCGTTGGGCAAGCGCATCACGTGATGCCACAAGCCGCCTGGGCGCACGTCCATTTCGCACACCGGATTGCTAAAGCCATCGCCGCCGTACCAATGTTTAACGTGCTTGGGATCGACGAAAATCGACCACACGACATCGATCGGTGCATCGAAGGTGCGGTTCATCACGATTACGGGTTGGTCGGAACGATTGGCATCAATCTGCATAATGTCCTTTGCGAAGTGAAAGATTAGCCGCGGCGGCGTGCGGGTTTGGGACGGTCGTTCGGCGACCGGGATGGCTCAGCCAGTTGCAGCTCGGTGAGGTATTTGGCCATGCGGTCGGTACTGCGTTGCCAGAACTTTTGGTAATCACCCACCCATTGCGCAACCGCTTGCAACGGCGCTGCTTCGAGGTGGCAGGGCCGCCATTGAGCGTTGCGGCCACGTGAAATGAGGCCGGCCGCTTCGAGCACTTTGAGGTGTTTCGAAACCGCGGCCAAACTCATCGCGTAGGGCTTGGCCAATTCGTTGACGGTTGCATCACCGCCAGCCAACTGCGCAAGAATGCCGCGCCGAGTTGGGTCGGCGAGGGCCGCTAACGTCAGGCTAAGTGCATCGGCCATATGGCACCGTAGTAGTTAACCAAATGGTAGTCAACCAATCGGTTGAATAATGGTTGAGCGCCGCATTTAGCATTGACGGCCCATACCCGATCCACGAAGCTACCGCAGTGAAAGAAGTTGCCACTCAAGCCGAACCGGTTGCGCCAGCCAAAGCACCAGACGAAAACGACGTCTACCGCGACAAGGCCAAACTGCTGATGGCCAAATATGGCTATCACATCAAAACGATGTTTGAGCACTACGACGTGAGCAAAGATGGTGGCATCGATGCTGGCGAACTGGCTGGGTTGTTACGCGATGCTGGTTTTGGCAACACTCTTACTCGGCGCATCATCTCGAACATCGCTATCAAAAAAGGCGATGGCGACGGTGACAACAAACTGCAACGCAGCGAACTCGATCCGCATCTAAAAAAAGTTGATGTTAATCAAGATGGTGATCTGACGCCTGACGAGATCGACGCGGCTGGCCGCTAACGATGCCTGGCACTCATTTTTCGACGCAGTAAACGCGCTTTTTCGAGCTGCAAGAACCTGCCATGGTGTCATAGGCTGCGTTGCTGGCGCGGTTGTTGCTGCCGAAGGTGCCGGTCGGCGTGCTGCTGGTCCAGTCAAAACACGCGAGCAACGATGTCGTCGTAGGTATACCGCCCGTCCAAACGTCGATGGTATCGGCAAGCCCGCCGTTCGCGGTGAGGTGAATGTACGTGCGCGGCACGGCGTTAAGTTGGCCAATGCGGGCGCCGTCGACTCGCACGTAGTCAACGTTGGGGTTAAGCCCAGAGCGAACGATCGCGCTTTGTGAACTTGTTGATAGCAGCGCAACAAATTGAGCGGCTGTACCATCACTCCGCTTTAATTGCGCTTGGTTGGCTTCATTCTGGCAGATATCATCTAGCGCGGTGAGCCCACCATCGGTTGGACCCAACGAAACCAGTCCCGACACAAACATCCGGTTCGCAACTGGCATCCGTAGCACTGGTGGCTTGGTTGCACCAATGGACGCACACAATAAATGGCGCTGCAGGTTACAGGTGCTAACTGACCCACCCAACGCGATTGGGCGGTTGTCGGACTGGCCAAAACCACCGCTAGCACTGCTTGCGGCGCTCGACCATGCAAAACAGTCGTTGCCTTGCAATGCGCCGGTGTTATCAAACCCAGTCCAGATCGTAACATTGTCGATGATGCGTTGGCCGTTTTGGTCAAAGATCACGGGGCTTCGCAGCCCAGAGGTAAACTCAGTTGGGGAATCAGCGACTAGTTCACCGTCGGTACGGTACCAAGCGCGTGAAGCATCAAGCACCTTGAGCGCGGTATAGAGCGAGCTGTTTTGGTAACCTAGAACTGCGATAAACGTGGCTTGCGGCCGGTTAGCAGAGGCCTGGCACTTGGCATCCGCACCTACAATCCCGCCAAGATTGCCGTTATATGTATCTTTGGTAATGAAAACAAAATTCGCTGCGCTCGGCGCGTCAATCAATGTTTCAGGAGCATCGCCGTTTGCATCACGAGGGCCATCACCTAGTGAGGCGTCGTTAGCCAACTGTTCGGTGAACAATAACTGGCAGCCGGTGCCAAACGTTAGTAACGCGAGAAACCCACAACGCATCATATGAGATTATCATTCAAGCGTCCGAAATTGCGTTGAATTCTCCCCAGTCGTCACAAGATTGCGATTGCACAGGTGCAAGACTCGTGTTACTCGCGCGCGATGCGAAGCTTTTCTTTGGTAACGGCTGTGGGCGTGGGGCTAGGCCTCACTGGCTTGAGCGGGTGTGTTGACGACAGCCCAGAGGTTTCGGACGACGCGACAAGTGAAACCGAAAGCGAAGTGCGCACGGGTGATATTTGGGTGCACCTTGATAGCAATACCGGCGTGAACAACGCGACGTTGTCGTTGCTTAATAACGCCACCACGCGCTGCCCAAGTGGCCGCACGTCGAAGGCTTGCTTGGCCACCAAGTTGGTGTTGCCGGCTGACTGCAATTGGGAATGCCAAGATGGCTTGTTGTCGAATCGCGGCGAAGGCGTCCTGCGTGGCCGCTTTGTTGGTAGCGAATTCGTCGTCGATTTTGGCTACGATACCTACTCGCGTGGCATGGGTACCACCAGCGTGTATCGTTTCACGGCAAGCACCACGTGTGCGCAAGACCCATGTCCGACGGCGATCATGCGGCAAAAGCTCAACAGCTCAACGCGGCCTGACGCAGTGACGGCATTGGATTTTACTCACGCAGCTGATCCGAACTTTGTGCTCGACCCGCTGCGCGGTTATGGTCAATTGACGATGGCTGCAGGCTTGGTTGCAAGCGGCCGAATGTATCGAGGCACGTTCCGCGTTGACCGAGTGTGGCGCTTGGAAACCCCAAAGCCAGCATGCGATCCGCAACTGACCGCCCGCGAAGTTGCGTATCGCGGCGACGATGGTGAAATTAGCGAATTCCGCACCCAGGCTGAAGCCATGCGTGCGCCAAATCCAAACGTCGACGAAAACGGCGATCCGATTGGTCCGTTACATTGGTTGGTGCGCACCGGTGAATCACCATCGTTGGTGACATTTACCGCTGGTGCGAACGACTTGTGGACCCAGCGCTTCAACGTCGATAAAACGACCTGCGCTGTGACGATCACCGCAGAGCACTAGGGCTCAGGGACCTTGCCGGACCTTGCCCCTTCTTCATCGGCAAAGCTGCCGAATTCTTCATGCCACGCGTAACGGGACAGCGCACTCGGCCGCGTTACTTGAGTTGAAATACTCGGATCGCGTCGACACCGGCGCTGGCGCGGCCAGTGAAAAAATTGCCGCCGGCGGCGCCAACATAGATGCCGCCTTGCAGGTCGTTCCCAGTGTGCAGTGCGAGTGCAGCAAGGTCGTTTTCGAGCAGCGCAGGATCGATTGCGATTGCTGGGCCTGGCGCAAACGAATACGCAAAGTGTAACGCATCAAGTTCCAGTCGCACGGTAACCCGCGCAGCGCCGACGCTGCCGATGTCGCCTAGATCGTAGTTGGAATAGCGTTGGTAGCCGGCTGCGCAAGCGCTGTCGCACATGGCTGGTTTGCTCGAATCAGTCGCCACGACTTGGCCGGCTGCTGTTACGCGGCCTGCATCTTCGGAATAGAAGATCCGTGCATAAAGCCCGCCGGTTGCGTTGAAATATGACGAGCCATTGAAGTTGTTGTTGCCTGCGGTCGTGGCAATCGCAAAAAGTTCGTACACAAACTCAGGGCCGTTGAGGAACGCGGTTGCCGGCCCCGGCACTATGTCCCATTCGATGCGGTAGCGTTCGCCGTTGCCAAGCGGCAGAGCGTCGAGCGAGACCCCTAACGACGCAGCGTAGTCCTGCGGATAGTTGCCAAAAAAAAGCTGACCGTTGGCTTCGCGTGCATCAGCACCTTGTACGTGGAACCCTCTGCCCAGGCCGCTTGGGTTCGTTAGTGGATCGTCATCGTTAAATTGATCGTCGAGAACTACGACCCAACGCAAGCCTGCGTCGACGCTGGCGTCGGCCGATGTGTCGGGCTGCTCAGCGCCAAACCCGAGCCTGCCACACGCTGGCAACGCCAGAAGCAGTGCAACTCGCAATACGCGATGTAGGGTGCGAGGCACCGTCACAGTCTAACGTGCCGCGCGGCGGGTCGCAATCTACTTGCAAATCGTCGACGGACCGTTTCACTTTGGCTGGCCACTGCCACTGCCACTGCCACTGCCACTGCCTGCACCTGCAGCGGCCGGAGCCGGCGGATCGATCGCAATTTCGATCGCTTCGTCGTCGGCGAGATTGGCCGGTGGGCTGAGCACGAGCTTGGCGCCAAGCGCAACGCTGCCGTCGGCGAGGATTTCGACGTCTTTGCCAAGGTCGCGTTGCACCGTCACTTTGGTCCAGTGCGCGCGGGGGCCGGCCGGACTTTGTTGGACGACTGCAATGGCAGTGCCGTCAGCGCGGGCGACAACGGTACGCGCTGGCACAACCACCGGCGCTGCAGCGCGTGCACTTTTGATCCGCACATCGACTTGGCTGCCCGGGGTGATTTTCGCAGCGTCCGAGATTCGGACTTCGGCGCGCATCGTTCGCGTAGTCGCGTCGATTGCGCCAGCCGTTCGCGTGATGGTTGCAGCGACCGGCTTGCCCGGCAGTTCGCGGCTTACGATGTCGACGGCAAGGCCTGGCGTTACGATACTGGCCCAGCTTTGTGGCACATCGAATTCGATATCGAGATCGGTGGTTTGAGCCAACTGAAACAGCGAGGTTTGGCCAGCTTGCGCCATTGCGCCAGGGTCAACATACCGTTTGGTGATGACACCGTCAGTTGGCGCTAGCACGCGCTGATAGCCAGTGAGCGTGGTGTAGCGTTCAACGGTGGCGCGGGCGGCGGACGCTGACGCTTGGGCTCGTTTGTATTCACTTTCCGCGCGGTCCAGGTCTTCGCGTGACGCGACATTTTGCGCCGACAAATCACGGGCTCGGTCGCGCGAAATGGTTGCTAGCCGAGCCGATTCTTCGGCGGCCGAGGACAATGCGCGCGCCGCTTGCAGGTCGTTGACGCCTTCGGCAGCGCTGATAACCGCGAGTACTTGGCCGCGCTTAACGTGGTCGCCCAGGTCAACTGCGATGTCCGCGATGTATCCCGATGAGCGCGCAACGACCGCTGCGATCGTTGCAGGCCGCGCGGTCGCCGACAACAGCACCGTTTGCACTGCGTCGCCAGCTTTGGCAGATGCCACCCGCACCAGCCGCGGTGCGGTAGCTACACGTGCGTTAGCCTTGCCGCCAACTTGCTGTGCCCATACCAATGCAGTTGCACCTGCGAGGCTGCCCAACGTAATCGCTACCATCCAGCGTGGCCACCGCTTGCGTTGTGGCGTAAGGGCTGGCGTCGACGGATTTGTATTAGTCATGGAGCTCTCCAGCGTTTGTAATGCCAACGTTAAAATCTTCGCTGTGCGGATCAAAACGCCGTTTGCCGCCCGGTAGGACGACGTACATGGTTGGCACTACAAACAACGTTGCTAACGTGGCCCCAACCAAGCCACCAATCACGGCACGCGCTAGTGCCGCGTTCGATTCCGCGCCGTCGCCGTGGCCCAGGGCCATCGGAATCATCCCAATAATCATCGCCAGCGCCGTCATCACAACCGGGCGCAGGCGCGTGCGGGCCGACTCAAGCGCGGCTTGTACTGCTGAGTCGCCAGCGCGTTGCCGATCATTGGCAAAGCTCACCACCAAAATCGAGTTAGCGGTGGCCACGCCAATGCTCATGATGGCGCCCATCAGCGACGGTACATTGAACGTGGTGTGAGTCAGCTTGAGCGACCAAACGATGCCAACTGCAGCGCCGGGCAAGGCCATGAAAATCACAAACGGATCGCGCCAGCTTTGGAAATTGATAACCATCAAGCAGTAGACCAACAACGCTGCGAGTGCGATGCCAAGGCCAAGCTGGCTAAACGCCGACCGCATGCTTTCAATCTGGCCACGGAGGGTGAGCTCGGCGCCTGGTGGCAACTCTTTGCGATGGCTGTTAACCACGGCGTCGATCGCGTGGGCGACCGCTCCGAGGTCAGTGCCTGCGATGTCTGCGCGTACATTGTAGGTTGGTTGTACGTTGACGCGGGACGACAATTGCACCGTCGACTGCCGACTGACCGTCGCTAAGTCGCGCAATTGCATGCTAGCGGCACGGCCCGAGAATGGCACGGCCAACAATTGATCGAGGCTGCCCATGCGTTCTTCGGGTACCCGCACGCTCAGGGAGTAGCTTTGTCCGGTGACGGGGTCGGTCCAATAGCTCGGCGAGACTTGGCCCGATGAACCCGCGGCCAGCAACACGTTGTTGGCGATATCGCGTTGCGTGAGTCCAGCTTCGGCGGCGCGGCGTCGATCAACATCGAGTTGCAAGCGCGGCACGTTGGTGACTTGGTGCAGCCGCACGTCGACGACGCCTGGAATGTGGGTCAAGTCGTCGACGATGCTGCGCGCAATCGCCAGTGTTTTGTCGCGCGCTTGGCCGCTTACCTGGATGTCGATGGGCGAAGCCAACCCGAAGTTCAAGATCTGCGTTGCCATGTCGGCAGGTTGAAAATAGAACGAAAGGTCGGCAAAGCGCCGAGCGAGTTCGCGCCGCAGCGTTGCGATATGCATGTTGGTCGACGTGCGGCGATCCGCTGACAGCCGAATCAATAATTCACCGTCAGCCGCCGACAAGTTGGTGGTGTCCGACGTTGCAAGCGAATAGCCCGACGGCAAACCGATTTGCGATAGCATGCCTTCGCGATCTTCGGCTGGTATCAACTCGGCGACCGCCGCTTCGACGTCAGCAAAGCGCTTTTCGGTTTCTTCGATGCGGGTGCCGGCTGGGGTGGTGATATGCAAGCGAATTTGCCCTGCGTCGACGCTTGGGAAAAAATCTCGGCCGACACGCAGCGCAACCCCGGCACCGAGCGCGATCACCAGCACGAAGCCAGTCAGAAACGCAGCACGATTGGCAAGCACACTGTCGAGCCAGCGGCCGTAGCCACGTTGCAGCGCGGCAAATCCGCGCTCGAACGCGGCGTGTCGGCGCGCCCAGAAGCCAGGCGCTTTGTTGTGCTGGGCCAATTCGCCAGGCATCAAGTAGCGCACCATGGTTGGCACCAGCGTGCGCGACAAGATGTACGACGCAATCACCGAGAAGCCGACGGCCATGCCCATCGGCATAAACAAAAAGCGGGTTGGGCCTTTAAGCACCAACACCGATAGGAACACCAAGGCGATCGACAACGATGCGACAAATGCAGGTACGGCCACTTGTTGCGCGCCGTCCAGAATCGCGCGCACCAGCGGTTTACCTTCGTGCAGATTGCGATGGATGTTTTCAATTTCGACGGTGGCATCGTCGACGAGAATGCCGACAGCGAGGGCGAGGCCGCCAAGCGTCATAACATTGATCGTTTGACCAAGCGCTGCCATCACCAGCAGGGCCGCGATGATCGATAGTGGAATCGAAACGGCAACGATGATGGTTGAGCGCCAGCTGCCGAGGAAGATCAAGATCATCGTTGCCGTGAGCATCGCCGCAATGATGCCTTCAATCAGCAGGCCGCGGATTGCATGGGTGACAAACAGCGACTGATCGACCAACAGTTCGATCTTTAAGCCCGGCGGCGCCGCGGCGCGCAAACCCGGCACCATGCTGCGGATCTTCGCTGCGATTTCCACCGTTGAGGTTTCGCCGGTTTTCATCACCGACAACACGACGGCGCGTTTGCCGTCTTTGCGCGAAATGTTCGTCTGTGGCGCAAAGCCATCGTGCACAAACGCAACGTCGCGAACTTGCAGCGGCGCGCCGTCGCTACGAATGATGGGCATATCATTGAGTGCCGCGATGGTATCGGGGCTTGAGTTGAGGCCGATCTTGTATTCGGTTTCGCCAAGCTTGATGGTGCCAGTTGGCAGCGTCAGGTTTTGGGTTGAGATGGCTTGATTGACGTCATTGAGCGAAAGGCCGTACGCGCGCAGTGCATCAGGATCGAGGTCGACGGTGATTAGGCGATCGCGGCCACCCGACGGCAACGGAAACCGGGTGCCACGTACCGCGCTAAACGCCGAGCGTACGCGGCGATTCACGTGTTCATAAATTTCAGACTCGCTCAGCGTGTCGCTGGTGAACGAGAACTGCAAGATCGGGACGCTCGAAGCGTTGTAGCGCACGATCACCGGTGGCTGCGTGCCAATCGGCATGCGGCGCAGAATCGTTTGCGAAATCGCGGTTACTTGCGCGGTTGCCGCCGCAACATCGACGCCTTCGTGAAAGTACAGCTTGATCACTGCAGCGCCGTCGAACGTTTGGCTTTCGAGGTGGCGCACGTCTTCGACGTTGCCTGACAGCGAAAACTCCGAGAACTGCGTTAGCTGCTGCTCCATCTGCGCCGACGGCATGCCGCCGTACGTCCAGACCACCGTGATTACCGGAATGTCGATCTTTGGGAAAATGTCGGTTGGAATCCGGCCGATCTGGCCAATCCCGAGCACCACCAGCAACAATGCCGCCACCACAAACGTGTACGGTCGACGCAGTGCGAGGGCTACAATCCACATGCGGCGCCAACCCTAGCGCTTCGGCGCCCACCCGGCCATAGCGGCGCAGGCAAATTGTCGACGGATGGCTACCCGCCCAGCGCTTGCATGAGCGCGTTGGCCAGTTCATGGGCGCGGCGCTCGTCGAAGTTGTCGAGTTGTTGATAGGCCATGGTGAGGCGAGCGACGCGATTGAGCTTGAGTTCGGGGCCGCGCACAATGTTGGCGTAGGCCAAAAACAGCAGGCTATAGCCTGCGCCGATGAAGGTAACTTCGTCGCGACGCAGGCCCAACATGTGCTCACTAAACTTGAAGTATGGTGAGATCATTGATGGTAATGCTGGCCCCCACTGCGCAATCGCATGGCGCAATTCGGTGCTGTTGGTGATGCCGGCGCCGTGTAATAGCTGCACGAGATAGGGCGGAAACCACGGCGTTTCCGAGCGTGGAACCCGCATGTTTTGCGCCAGCGCCTCGTCGAGCGTCGCCACTTCGAAGGTTTCGATCATCGCAACCAACGACACTTCATCAAGCGCAACCGTATCGTTGGAGTTAACCACCAGCTGTTGCACTGTGGTTTGATAGTTGGCTAGCTCTGTGCGGATGGCATCGAATTCTAAGTCGGCGATTTCCAACAGGCTTGCGATGCGGCTAAATCGGCGCCGGATCTGCGCTGGGATCGTATCGGCTTTGTAGCCGAGGTCGTGCTCAACTTCGGCCCACGCGTGCTGCAGCGCCGTGCGTAGCTGAATTTCAAACCGAAACGTCGCTGGCAATCGTGCCGTCTGCGGGGCAGCGCACACGTAGTGCAGCGATTTGTAGCCGAACGACGAAACATCGATCGCGCGCGATTTATCCGTCGAGTGGCGAAAGTCGACGGCGTAGTTGTCCTCGATAAACCGAGCGACCTCTTCGATCGTGTGTTCGAAATACGTCGCAATGCGAATGCCGACGAGATCCGTAACGTCCCAGAGGTGCGCATAGGTTTTATCGGGGCGCGCCAATTTGCGTTCCAGGCTGGTCGCCGCTTTGACTCGCGTAGTTACGAATTGCACTTTGATCCCGCGCTGCGCGAGCGCGGTGTGCAGTTCACCCACGGTGTCGTCGGCGAATCGCTGCAACGCATCGCAGTGTTGAGCATATTCGGCAACCCATGCGTCGTGACTCACGCGCTATTCATCGAATGTCTTGGCAGCGCTGTCAAATGGGCTGCGCAACATAGTAAGCTGCGCTGCAATGTCGACGAGCTTCACCCTCAATGCCATAGGTGTGGTGCGCAGTGGCTTTGCCGACAAGTTCAGCACGCCACGTCAGCCATTTGTTGCTGACGCTGCACCGGGCCGCATCGAATTGCACAGCGGTCATAACTTTGCTGATGCACTTTGCGACTTGGACACGTTTTCGCATATCTGGGTGCTGTTTGTGTTCGATCAAAATGCAACGTGGCATCCCAAAGTGATGCCGCCACACGGCAGCGATCGGCGCCGTGGCGTATTTGCAACGCGGTCGCCGCACCGCCCGAATCCCATTGGGATGAGCGTCCTGCAATTGCTTGGCATTGACGGCCTCACGCTCCATGTTGCAGGGCTCGATATCCTTGATGGCACACCCGTGCTTGACATCAAACCGTATGTGCCAATGGCCGACATTGTGCAACATGCCAACCGTGGCTGGCTGCCAGCGCCGCAACAACCGGCCAGCGTGCACGATGACCTCGCACCAAGCGGCGCGGTGAGCGGTAGCGACCAGCCGCAGTTCGCCGTCTCATACGCTGCGCGCGCTAGCGAGCAATTGGCGTGGTGGCGGGCTCACACCGATGAAGATTTACGGGAACGCATTGATCGTGCGTTAGCCATTGCGCCAGCACCACATGCATACCGCCGCATACGGAAGGGGCCCAACGGCGGCTTGGTGTTAGGCATGCCAGGTTGGCGCGTTGATTTCGTGGTCCGTGGCAGCACCGTCGAAGTGCTGGGCCTCCGATCGGCCCACAAACAAGCCCATTTTGATCACGATCCGTCGCTGTATCGCCACCGCGAATTTGTTGCGGTGTTCGGCGGCTAAGCGAACTAAGCGCTTTTTCACATGTGGCGCGTCATGCGTGTACGTTGGGTTACAGCGCAACTGTGATGCGGTTTGATAACCCAATATTTCAGTAGGTTAACGCTGGCCCGTGGCTTGCTTAGGCAGGCCACGGAGCCATTATGAAAAAGATTTCGGTACTGTTTTTGATCACCACGGTTTTCGCAGGTTGTTCCGACTCGGGAAGTTCGGGGGTTGATCGCAACACCAAATTGTCCGCTGCAACGGCAACCGAGAAAACACAATTCTGCGACTGGCAAACTGAGGTCAGTGGTGGTGCCGGCCAAAAACAATGCGGCAACAACACTAGCGTCACCGTGAAAACCGCCGCTGAGTGTGTTGAAAAATGGCCGACGGCCAGCAGTTGTACCATTGGCGTCATTGAAGATTGTTACGCATCGATCGAGGGTGATGCATGCAAGCTGCTGACGTCGACGCAATGTGCTGCAGCCATTCAATGCTTGCTGCAGTAGCGTAGCTTGACAGGGTCGCGTTGCAGTCCTAGTGTCGGCGTTTGGCCGTTACCTGGCGCAGTGAACTATGAACGACCTATCCAATGCCATTCGCGAATTCTTTTCTCAACCATTCGGCGTGGTGGGTGCAGTGTGCATCATGCTTGCGGTTACGGCGTTCAATAGTCGTCGCTTGCGGGCGCGTTTTGCGCGAGCAGGCATGGCAGCGCGCGCGACCTCGCGGTTGCTCAATGGCCTGAACCTCGTCGGTGGTATCTGCCTCTTGATCAACGCAGTGATTCGGCACGAAGTTGTTTGGGAGGTCTTAGAAGTTTACTTTGTTGCGATTGCGATCAAAGGCTTGGTGCAGCCCGATAGCGATGGCGAAAGCCCGCCAGCGACACAAGCGTAGGCAAACCACGGCGCGGCGCTTGCACGCTGCCCAGTTCTCGCTACCCTGCCGCCATGCGATACAAAAAACTTGGCCGCACTGGTTTGATCGTTTCTGAAGCATGCCTTGGCACCATGACATTTGGTGGCGACGGATTTTGGCGGGCGATTGGCGCGCAACCCCAAGCTGAAGCCACCGCGTTGGTGAAGGCTGCGTTCGACGCAGGCGTAAACTTTTTCGATACCGCCAACGTCTATTCCAACGGCCAATCCGAAACCATGTTGGGCCAAGCCGTGCGTGACCTTGGCTTGCCACGCGACGAGATTGTGGTTGCCACCAAAGTATTCGGCCGGGTGATGGACGTGCCAGCACCCGATGCCTCCGACGCCGCGAAAGCCGCATCGACGCGCCGCAACGGCGCTCGCAACGTGTCGGGCTTGTCGCGCAAGCACATCTTCGATTCGGTGGATGCCAGCCTGCAACGGTTGGGTTGCGACTACATCGACCTATATCAAGTGCATGGCACCGATCCAATTACCCCGATCGAAGAAACCGTGGCAGCGCTCGACGACGTCGTGCGATCAGGCAAGGTGCGCTATTTGGGTCTGTGCAATATGCCAGCGTGGCTGATCATGAAAGCCATCGGCATTGCAGAGCGGCGCAATATGCATCGCTTCGAAAGCTGCCAAATGTACTACACCATCGCTGGCCGCGATCTGGAGCGCGACGTGGTGCCGCTGGCGAACGATCAACAACTGGCGATCTTGCCGTGGAGTCCGCTTGCGGGTGGCTTTTTGTCAGGCAAGTACAAGCGTCCGGGCGCCGGACACGACGCGGGGCCTGCCGGGGCTCGCCGGGTCGCTTTCGATTTCCCGCCGATCAATAAAGAGCGCGCATACGACATCATCGACGTGATGGAAGGCGTGGCCGCCGAGCGCAACGCTACCGTGGCGCAGATCGCGTTAGCGTGGTTATTCCATCAGCCCCACGTTACCAGCGTGATCTTGGGCGCGCGCACCGCCGAGCAGTTGGCAGCGAACTTGGCGGCAACCAACGTCAAGCTCACGGCTGACGACCTGCAAAAGCTCA
>JAKQOD010000977.1 GCA_029565465.1 Deltaproteobacteria bacterium | reverse complement strand
GAGGTGCGCGCCAGCGGCGTGCCGTTGGCTGCATCAACAAAGACTTGCCAACGGCCAACGCCTGCCGTGGCTTCGACTTCGTTAACCGTAGCAACGCGATACTGCACACTCGTAGCGATGCCGTTTTTTCGTTGCACCATAGGCACGATGACGCGCGCTGGCGCCGTGCTGCGCACTCGCATAGCTACGCCTTGGGTTTGCGCGAGCCATGAAGCGGCACGTTGGCCAGCTGCGCGCGGAGCCAATGCGCTGGTGGGCACCGCAATGGTAACGTTGGGCAGCGCCGTTGAGCCAACCAAGAACAGCGCGTCGTTTTTGAACGCAAACGATATCGCGCCGCCAAGTACATTGAGCCCTTGGTACTGCTGTTCAAACGCAACCGTCCGCATGTCGCCCGCGGGGTTACGTTCGTTGGCAACTAACACAAAATCGCTTAGCGTTGCACCAGGTGCGAGGTCGGCGAGCTGCGTTTGCATAAACGCACGCGCAGCAGCTTCGGCAACCGCAGGATTTGCGACGCTGCCCGCAGCGCGCACGCCACGGCCCCACATCCGCACCGGCACGTTGGTGTCGGCGTCACGCACGGCGGTCCATGCGTCATTGCCAACCATCACAGGCGTCGATACCGGCGTGGCGGTTAATGACCGTGCCGTCCACGTGGCGTCAGCAAATGTCATATCGGTGCTTTCAGCAGCCATGCTCGCATGGGTCACCCGAGCGGCGGGTGCGGCAAGCGCGTGGCCAGCCAATAATGCCAATGTCGAAATCGTAACCGTCGTCGAACGCATGCGCATGCGAAACCTCTTCCCTTGGTGCGAACCGCATAAGACAGCGCTTTGGGCCAAACGCCAACCTCAAGCCAATGACAGGCACCGACTTTTTCAGGTGCCAACCGCCACCTCTTGTCATCACCCCTAGTGATCTTCGAAACAGCAATGTAACTTTGCTGCTGTGCGTCGTATTCGCAGAATGAAATTCGTACTGGGCGCCTTCCTCGTCGTTGCATGCACGGGTAGCAACGCCAACAAAGCGCAGGTTGGAGCCCGCCCGCCGGCGAATACGGCTTGGGGGCTGGAGGTAGGTGCCGATTATTTGACCTATCAGAAACTGACGGCCGAACCGTTCCTTTCGGCCGTTCACGGCGACCGGCTGGTGAATGTTTACGTTTCGCGCAATGCTGCAGAGGCGTATCTGAGCGGCGGCGAGATCCCGGTCAATGGCACCATTGTTAAAGATTCCTTCGACAATGAGAAAGGTCAGCCTGGTGCTGCCGGCCCTGTGTTCGTCATGCAAAAACGCGCACCAGGCTACGCGCCTGAACACGGTGATTGGTACTACGGGTTCTATTGGGCCAACCCTACTGGCAAGTTCGCTGGCAAACCATTGGCGTGGCAAGGCAAGGACGCAGGGGTCACGTACTGCATCGAATGCCACGATAGTTACGATCGCGGCTTGGGCGGCTTGGTGCCATCTAGCCAGCTAATGCGCTAACGCACCGCTCCGGATGCCTTGCAAGCCACTGCGTCGAGCGGTATGAACCGCTCGCGACCATTAGGCGGTCGTTTATTACCAAAGGATCGATCATGATAAAGCGTCCGAAAATCGCAATCATTGGAGCCGGTGGCAACGTCGGCGCTGCAGTAGCCCAGTGGGCCGTTCAAAAAGAACTCGGCGATCTAGTTTTGATCGATCTCAAAGCCACCGCAGCCGAAGGCCGCGCACTCGATTTGACCCAATGTGGGCCATGGGAAGGCTTCAACAATAATTTCATCGCGAGCGACAAGCCCGAAGCGATGCAAGACGCCGACGTTGTTGTCATGACCGCAGGCGTGCCACGCAAGCCGGGCCAAACCCGCGAAGAACTCATCGGCATCAACGCTGGCATCGTGCGCACTATCTGCGGCGACGTTAAAAAATACGCTCCGAATGCGATCTTGATCGTGGTTTCGAACCCTCTCGACGCAATGGTGTACGTAGCGAAGCAAGTCACCGGCTTCCCACGCGAACGCGTGATTGGCTCGGCTGGGGTGCTCGACAGCGCGCGCTTCCGCACCTACTTGGCGACGGCCGCAGGCGTGTCGGTTGAAGATGTGCAAGCGATCGTGCTCGGCGCTCACACCGACAAAGACATGGTGCCAGTGTTGTCGACTGCCATGATCGGCAACGTGCCAGCAAGCAAGTTCTTGTCGGCGGAGAAGCTCACGGAAGTTGTCGAAAACACCAAAAAGGGCGGCGCTACGTTAACTGGTCTCATCGGCACGTCGGCATGGTTGGCGCCAGGCGCTGGTACCTGTCTGATGGTAGAAGCCATCGTGCGCAACCAACGCCGCGTATTGCCTTGCTCGGTTGAGCTGCAAGGCGAATTCGGTGTCAAGGATGCCTTCGTTGGCGTCCCGGTGCTGTTGTCGAACAAAGGCGCAGAACGCGTCTTTGAATTCGAACTGTCGGCGAGCGAAAAAGAAGCCTTTGCCAAATCGGTTGCTGCCAACGTGGAACTGATGGGCATCGCTAAGACCGCAATGGGCTGAGCGCCAACCATCGCGGCGGGACGTTCCTTACGCCGCAGAATCTCGCTGCCACTTCGCGCGCGACCCTTTTTCTCCGCAGACTCCAGCGCAACGCCGCTTGCCATGACCTGATTTGGCGATGCGGCGCAACGTGTCGCTACCCAATTCGGCGTGACGTCGCCTGGGTCGGCCGGTGAGCTCGACCAGGTCGATCGTCGCCTATTCAAGTTAGCCCAGGCTGGGATGGCAAAATACGGCAAGTGGCAACCGCGGACCAAAGTAGTTGAGCCCTGGGCTCCTAGTAACCAAAGTTACGACTAGAATCTGCAGATGACCAATCGCTTGCTTCTGGGTGTTTTGCTTTTGACTGGCGGAGCGTCAGTCGCGGTTGCCCAACCACAACCGACAACGCCATCAACGACGCCAGTTACCGATTCAAATGGAGTGCCACCGCCACCGACGACGGAGCCAGCTGCGCCTTATCCCCCGCCGGCAACGGCATTTGCGCCAAGTGAGCATGGCAACGAGGGGCCACCGCCAACATCTCCACAATCCGTCGCGCCGCAACCAGGGCCGATTGCCGAGCGCGGCGTAATGGAAGATGCGAACGCCGACCGCTCGCTGATCGCGCCCAGCGCTTTAACACCGCCCGCTGGCACCTTTACGTTTACCAATTACGAAATATTCTGGCTCACGGGCAGCTACTCGCCAACTGACAACTTGCAGATTACGCTGGGCACGGCTGTGCCACTGACCCGAGACCAGCCTTTCCTCGGCACATTGGGTGCGAAGCTACAGATCGTGAAAAGCGATCGTTTGCGCCTCGCGTTGCACGGCACGATCGGTGGCGGCAGCGAAGGCGGTAGCGGCGGCGGCGCAGGCATCGTGGGCGGCGCGCTAACGTACTGCCTCGATGAAGGCTGTATCTCCCGCCTCAACGGTTATGTTGGTGCAGGTTTCGCTTTCGAAAACAACGCAGCCAGTCCAATCCTCGCGTCGGGCGCGGCGATCTTCCGGCTCGGCAATCGACTACGCGGGCTAGTGGAACTCGACACCGGTTACATCGCAGGTGACTTCGCGAGCACGTCGAACACGTTTCTGTTCAACTATGCGCTGCGCTTCACTGGCCCGAACGTCGGCGTCGACTTTGGCTTCATGAAGCTGTTTGTCGACGGCGAAGATGTTCTAGATGAAGTGCCACTTGGGATTCCCTTTGTAAGCTTCACCTACCGCGGCGGTCCGCGGTTCTAGTTCCATCTTCGGCGCTGGAATTTACCAGCTAGCCATTTTGGTTTTGAGACCAGCATCGAGCGCGTCGAGGAATTGCTCGGTGGTCAACCAAGGCTGGTCTTTCCCGATGAGCACGGCCAAGTCTTTGGTCATCTTGCCGCTTTCGACGGTTTCCACGCAGACTTTTTCCAGTGCGTCCGCAAACCGGACAACATCTGGGGTGCCGTCAAATTCACCACGATACTTGAGGCCTTGGGTCCAAGCAAAGATCGACGCAATTGGGTTGGTCGAGGTTGGCTTGCCCTTTTGATGGTCGCGATAGTGCCGCGTCACGGTGCCGTGCGCTGCTTCGGCTTCCACCGTTTTGCCGTCGGGCGTCAGCAACACCGACGTCATCAGGCCAAGGCTACCGAAGCCTTGCGCGACCGAGTCGGACTGCACATCGCCGTCGTAGTTTTTGCAGGCCCAAACAAAGCCGCCGTCCCATTTCATTGCCGAAGCGACCATATCGTCGATCAATCGGTGTTCGTACACGATGCCGGCTGCCGCAAATTGGGTTGCGTATTCTTCGTCGAACACCTTTTGGAAGATGTCTTTGAAGCGACCATCGTACTTCTTCAAGATGGTGTTTTTGGTCGACAGATACAGTGGCCACTTGCGATTGAGCGCGTAGGTCATGCAGCTACGTGCGAAGCCCGTGATCGATTCGTCAAGGTTGTACATCCCCATGGCAACGCCGGATTCTTTGAAATCGAACACTTTGTGTTCGATTGGCTTGCCGCCACCAGCAGGCGTAAACGTCATCGTCAGCGTACCAGCGCCCGGCACCAAGAAATCGGTTGCGCGATATTGGTCGCCGAAAGCGTGGCGGCCAACCACGATTGGCTTGGTCCAGCCCGGCACCAACCGTGGCACATTGCTGCAGATAATTGGTTCACGGAAAATCGTGCCACCAACAATGTTGCGGATCGTGCCGTTAGGCGACTTCCACATTTCCTTGAGGCTAAATTCTTTGACGCGTGCTTCATCCGGCGTGATCGTTGCGCACTTCACGGCAACACCGTACTGCTTGGTGGCGTTGGCCGAATCGATCGTTACTTGATCGTTGGTTGCGTCGCGATGCTCGATCCCGAGATCGAAGTACTTCAGATCAATATCCAAGTACGGCAGGATCAATTTGTCTTTGATGAACTTCCAGATGATGCGGGTCATCTCATCGCCGTCCATCTCGACGACAGGATTCTTCACTTTAATTTTCGCCATTGCAGGCGTTGTTAGCGCAACCATCACACTTCGG
>JAKQOD010000676.1 GCA_029565465.1 Deltaproteobacteria bacterium | reverse complement strand
GTGGTGGCGGCAGTGCAACCGCGCGATCCATTCGAAGGCCAAGTGGTCGAACTCGTCGAGCCAGGCCCAGCCCCCATCGGCGTGGGCATCAGCGTGTTAACCCGCCTAGATTTGCTCAACCGTGGTGCGGCAGCCTCGGTAGGTATTGCGTACCCCTTGGGGCGCCACCTTGAAATCGACGGCAATGTATTGATCAGCAACAACTATGGCGGGTTGCTTGGCGCACGCTACCGCATTTGGACCAATCAGATTCGGCCATTTGTCGCCGTCGGCGTGCCATTCTTTTACGCTGGCCAAGCCTTCGTCGGCGGGCATGTTGGCGCTGGCGTTGAATTCGCAATCAATGGCCATCTCAGCGCCATGGGTTCGCTTGGCTACGAACATTTTTTCAACGCGAATGCCAATGTGATCGGTAATTATTTCCTGCCGGTACTCGGCGTGGTGGGTCGTTTATGAGCAGCAAATACAAGCCTCGCGGTCTTCGCATTGGCGTTGCAATAACGGTTGTCGTAAGTGCAGCAATCAGCTCGGCAGTGTGGGCGCTGACGTTTGGAGCGCCTTATCAAGTCGTCGAGCCACCGCCGAATCTTGGCACCAACATTCTTTTTTCGCCGAACATGGGAACGATCATGAACATCGTTCGTTACCCAACCTGCGATAGCAACATCATGGAGTCGCTTGCTGGCAATGAAATCACGATCAACGGCGGCGGTTGGCCCACCGGGCTGCATCAATGCAACTACAACGTCGACGGCACTGGCGGCAGTGCGCAGATTACCGCGTCGTTCTTGGTCAGCGGTGGTGGCACGCTTTCGGTTGGCGGCGGATCCCAAACGATCGACTTAGGCTCAGCCACCGTCGGCCAAGCTACGTCACCCAAAACAATCAAGATTCTCAATAGCACGACCAGCACACTCACGGCATGGGACCTCGGTTTTCAAAACGGCACCGGCGAATTCCAATTTGCCACGCCGTGCATGGCACCGTTTTGCCAACGCATGATGCAAACGTTACCGCCCACAGCGTTCTTTTCCGCCGATGTCTACTGCATTCCGCGGGCTGCTGGCAGCAACTCCACGAAGGTCCTCGTCGGCGCCGTACCGCTGTCGCATCTACCGCCAAGCACGATCACCGTGGTTTGCACTGGGATCGCAAACGCTGGTAACCAAGTGGGCTTCAATCCGCCGGCGGTGATGCTCGCCACCGATGTCGGCACCAGCCAAGACACCAATGTGAACATTGAAGTAACCAGCGGCACCGTTAATATTCAAAAAGTGGTGGTCGATCCAGGATCCGACTGGTTGCTTTTGAGCGCCACACCGCTCCCGCCGCAAACGCTGGGCTCAGGCCAAGCGATCATAACGTCACTGCGCTTTCAGCCAACGGCGGCGGGGCAACGCAACGGCGTGCTGCGGGTAACCACGGCAGCGGGCGATCAAACGTTGACGCTCAATGGCATCGGGCAACAACTCATGGCAACGGGCACGCCGAATCCGCTCGATATCAAAGCTCCGCAAAACGGTACAGCCCAAGCACCTTTGACACTCACCGGTGAAGGCGCAGGCAGTGCAACGTTGGCGCTCACGATCACCGGCGACGACTCGATAACGTTTGCCGATAGCAGCCGCACTGCAAACATCTTTTTGTCACCCGGGCCAACCACCGTCGAAGTGAAATGCCACCCGACCCAACTCACGCAGCGAGTCGCGACCATTAACGGTGTGATTGGCGCACGCACCGCCCTAACCACCCCGGTGACCGTGCAATGCACCGGCGTCGCAGAAAACCAATTGTACAGTTCGCCTGGCGTAGTGGACTTCGGCGAAGTGCGGGTTGGCACCACGAAATCGATGAGCGCAAGTGTGCTTTATTCAGCCATGATTGGCTCAGCTGCCGAGCAATTGCTCAGTGCGGCAACGGCATTTACCAAAGCCGATGGTATCGCGAGCGTTTCCACCACCGCCGAAGATCCTCTCTCAACGCCGCAAGAATACAAAATCACGCTCGCACCAACGGCCGATGCGCCCGGCTATGAGAACCAGCTCGTCATCAACGCGGCCAGCGGCGGCAACTCCGCCGGGATCATGATTACCGCAAAGTTTGTCACAGCGTCGGCAGCCGTCCCCGATGAAGTCGACCTTGGCGTCGTGTGCCGAGGTGATCACAGTGGCGTCGACGTGGAATTTACCGCCAACGGTACCGGCCAAGTGGGCGTGAGCACGCCCATTATGCAAAACAACAATGACTTTGACCTCAGCCTACTTACGCCAAGCGCCTATCCAACTTCGCTTGCCGTTGCGGAAACGGCGCGCGTACACATCAACCCACGTGACAGCGATCTGAATCATGATGCCAGCGCCGTTTTGGAATGGCCAACTGACGTTGCCAATCTCAACGGTGGCACCAGCAACGTAGCCACCACGAACGTGCTGATGAATTATCGCGTGTCCGGCGGAGGCGCAGGCCCGCGCCGGATGCGCTTTGAAGACACCAAACGCTACGACGCCAGCTTGGCGCGGGTTGCAACGGTAACGAACTGCGACAGTGCGCCGTTGGTAGTTACCGGCATCACCATCTCGGACCACTTCTCAATTGATTCAAAAGTGGCGTTCACGCTGGCGAAAGGCGAACGGAAACAGTTCGCCGTGAAGTTCACGCCCGAAGCGTTTGGCCCACAGCGTGGGGTGCTTTCATTCAAGACCGCCAACACATCGTTTGACATTGAGCTCGACGGTACCAATCCCGATCCACCAGAGGCTGACTCGCTCTACGCGTGTACGTGCGCCGGCGGCAACGCGGCATCGCCTTGGAGTGCTGTGCCGTTCGGCCTAGCGCTTGGCTACCTGGGCCGCCGCCGACGACGCTAACGGCCGCTGCCGCTGCGAATCTTCTTGAGCTCAGCAAAGAACAGTTCCACTTCTTCCGCCTTGGTGTAGAAGTGCGGCGCAATCCGAATGCCTACGCCGGGCCGATGGTCGCAGAAAAATTTGCGACGGTTGAGTTCGCGACAAACATCCGCAGCGCCGGTGAAATCAAACACCACCGAGCCACCACGTTGGGCTTCGCTGCGCGGACTGTTTAACGTGAAGCCAAGCTCATCGACCCATGCGATCGCTTTGCTGGTTAGCGTCAGGCTTTTTTCGCGAATCGCACGAACGCCGATTTCGCCGATGATTGATTGTCCAGCACGCGACTGATACAGCGCTGCGATCGCCGGCGTGCCCCCCATGTAGCGCCAAATGTTGTCGGCGTAGGTCTGCTCCGGCATCGTAAACGCAAAGGGTGCAGTATTGCCGAACCAACCGGTAACCCGTGGTGCGTATTGCGGAATCACGTCGGGGCGCACATATAACCAGCCAGCACCGGGGCCGCCGCACAGATATTTTACCGAGCCACCACACGCAAACGACACGCCAAGGTCGACCACATCGAGCGGAATGATGCCAACCGATTGGTAACAATCCAAAATGATATGGGCGCCCACCGACTTTGCTTTGGCGCAAATCTTCTTGGCATCTTGAATGTAGGCCGACGAAAAGATGACGTGCGACATCGGGACGGCAACCGTGTGTTCGTCGATCGCGTCGATCATCGCTTGAGTGTCGATGGTGGTGCCATCGGCGCTTGGCACCACCACGCATTGCGCGCCCCGGCGCTGCTCGGCTTGCCACACGTACGAGACGGTGGGGAACATCAACGACTCGTAAACAATCTTGTTGCGCTCTGGTGTGTATTCAAAGCACGAGGCCAGCACGGCCATGATGGTCGACACGTTTTGGTGCATGATCACCGAACCCGCCGGCGCCGAAATGATCTTGGCGATGCGTGCAGCAGCGCGATCAACTTCCGGCAACCAATCACTCCACGCGGTGATCGATTTGGTCCGCCACAGGTCCAAGAATTCCTGCATATCGTCAAATGCTTGCGCTGGCACGCAGCCCAGCGAATGCGAAATGAGGTGAACGCAGTCATTGAGCGCAGGGAATTTGTCGCGCCAAACTAACAGGGCATCGTCAGACATAACCGCGACTATCGCCCGGGGGGGCGGTGCTGGCAACACCGCAGCTCGGATCCTGGCGTCGGCGTTCGTTGCTTCTGCGCTTCCAGTGCTCACGCACAGGAAGTGCGCTGCGCGCTGGTTCTCGAAGCGCCTTCGCCGTCACCAGGCTGCGCGCTGCAGCCCGAACCCACGCGGTCTGCCCCCGAGACACAAGGAGATCTCTTCACGGAAATCAACACGGCCACGAACACGGCCACGGCCACGGCCAAGTACACGGCCACGGACATGGCCACGGCCACGGCCAGAGGCACGGTCAGGGATACCGAGAAGGATACGGTTAGGGTCAGGGTCACGGCCACGGTCACGGCAACGGGTCAGATCACGGCCAGGGCCAGGGCCAGGGCCACAACCTCCGCCACGGCGCAGGTGGCCCTTGGCCGGTGGGCGAGGCGCGTGGCTGGCAAGGCGGAGCGAGAACCGGACCGGAGCGTACTCTTGTACGTGAGGACCGGAAGCGCAGCGACAACGCCGCCAGCCGCGATGCATCGCCCGCCGGCCTGCGAGAACCGGCCGCAGCGTACGCGGTACGTGAGGACCGGAAGCGGAACGACAACGAACGCAGGCGCCGGGCTGCACGCTGCGCCCTTCCCTGCAGGGACCCCTAGAAACGGAAGAAGGCCGGTTGCCCGACCTTCTCCGTTCCTTTTAGTTGTCGGGGCGAGAGGATTTGAACCTCCGACACCCTGGTCCCAAACCAGGTGCGCTACCAGACTGCGCTACGCCCCGAGTGCTCTTAGGCGCCACAGGAATTACTCCCCATTGGCGACTATTACAAGAGCAAATGACGACTATTTCGCTGGAGCCTCTGCAGCTTCTGCACCTTCGGCCTTAGCCGGGGTCTTGCCGCCTGCCCACGAGAAGTAGTTGCGCAGCATGGAGGTTTCCACGTTGAGCTCAGCCAGCGTCGACTTGCCTTCGCCAGCCTTGATGGCGGCTTGCAGTTTGTCTTCGCAGTTGTTGCACGGCACTTTGGCGATCTTTGGCAACGCCAACAAAATGCTTTGACGAATCAAGCGATCGTCAGCCACCGCGTTGTCGAGCAGCAAGTCGGTAAACTCGCTTGAGCGCGAGCCACGTTTGCCAAGTTCCAACATGGCGCGTTCGATCTGCGCTGGGTAGAGCAGCTTCTTTTCGTCTTCGGTCCACTGACCGATATCTTTGATGTACTTGCCAACCTTGCCAGCGATCCCGCTGCCATCTTTAGGCTCTTTGAGAGCGTTGGCGTAACATTCTACGCTGTCAGCACAACGAATCGCGATTTCCATGCGAGCGATGTGGGTTTGGAACATGCGTTGGAAAGCACGGTAGTCTTTGACTTCGCGTTCCAACGGTTTGTAAACCAAACCAAACTTTTGCTCTTCAGCCTTAGCGGCCGCAAACGTGGTTTCAGCCGCTTTGATGTCGGCCAAACTCTTTTGCAGCGCATCGGTGCTCGCTTTGTTGTCTTTCGACAACGCAACTGCAGCAGCCTTGGCGTCTTTCAACACCTTGTTCGCAGCATCGAACGCAGCTTTGGCTTTGTCATAGTCAACTTTCGGTTGACCGTCAGCTTTGACTTTGGCTTCAGCCGAAGCCTTAGCGTACTTGTCAGCCAAGCGTTCCAAAGCACCAACTGCATCGGCCGAGACTGCCAAGCGCCCAACTGCGGTTGCCGCTTCTTGACGCAAACCTTCGTTGGCGGTGTTATCGTCGGCGATCTTCACCAACTCCGCGACGCCCGATGCGTCACGTGCCAAGAAGGCGTAGGTGCTCATCGCAAACATGCGCAGATTAGCGTCGAGTTTCGCGTCACTCCATTGCGCTTTCAACACGTCAGCGCCGTCCGGTGCACCGATCTTGCGCAAGGCATCAAGCACCGCATTGTGCTGTGATGGCCCTGGCTGATCGTTGAAGACATACGACGGAGCGGCTGGTTGCTTGAGCACGTTGATCAAATCAGGTGCCGAAGCTGGGCTGTAGAAGTCACCCAACACTACAGCTGCGTAGTACTCGCGAGCGCTCAACACAACGCATTGATCAGGTGGCAATTCGCCATGATCGCCGCAGAACTTGTCGAGGTGTTTTTCTGCAAACAGCGCGTTAACTTCCGCATGTTCGCCACGGATGATCTTGCGCAATTCGCCTTCAACGCCAGCGCCCGAAGCCACCAACGCGCGACGGATCTGCATGAACAACTCAGGCGAGCGGTACATCGAAAGCAACAGTACCTTGGTTGCTTCCGGCGTGCGCAGTTCGCCTAAGGCGTTGACTGCAGCGCTGGTTACAGCGAGGTATTGTTCAAACTTTTCGCCGGCCGCTTTCTTTTGGTCCAGTTCGCGAATCGTCTTTGGATGTGGCGGTGCTTCGCGTTCCAAAATCTTGGTCAACGCGCCAATCGCTTTGGTGCGGTTGGTAGCGCCAAATTTGCCAATCGAACGGACGGCGCCGACTTGCGACAACAGCAATTTCTTGCTTGGTGCGCGCTGTGAGAATTCAATCAGCGCGTCCAAGCCTTCATCGAGGCCGGATTCACCAATTGCATCAGCCGCTTTCGCTGCACTGTCAACCGAGCGTTGGTTCGCTTCGTCAACTTCGTTCACCGCTTTGATTAGGAACGGCATCGTTTGTTTCCACGATGCAACGCGACCAGTTTTGGCAAAGTCGGTCATGTTCTGTGCTTCGGCTTGTGCCGGCGTCAGTGGACGCGACAGATTGATCATGACTTGCAGCAAACGCACTGGATGCGCTTGTTTTTCCCAAGCTGCACCAAGCGCACCAATGGCCGATGGATCACCTAAGTTTTCCAGCCATGTCGTTGCTTGTTCGATCGATTTCGAATTATCGAGCTGCTTGGTCCACGTGCTCGCTTTATACGGATTGTCCGGGCGGCAACCGATCAGCGTTGGACTTGCCAACAACAGACTGGCCAAAAGTAAGCGTTTCATCGGCGTGTTCCTTTCAACGGCAACCGCCCCCGACGAGTCGGAGGCGATTGCTACAAATCAAACGAGAAATCAGTGACACGCTGCATCACTTGTTTTTCACTGCGAACAGCAAGTTATCAAAACCTGCGGCCTTAGCAGTGAGGACAACTTTGTTGATGAGCTTGGCGTCGGTGTCTTTGTCGGCCTGCAGAATCGCGAGACCTGAAGGGCAAACTTTGCCACCCGCCGCAGGGCGCTTGTTGCTGCGCTGCTCTTCACATGCCTTCTTCAAATCCTTTGGCAGTTTGCCAGCCGCGACACCTTCTTTAATGGCGCGGTCAGCTGCTTCAAGGCGTTCGAAGAGGGCTTCAACTTTAACGCCTTCGTCTTTCAACGTGGCATCAACGCTTGCGATTTGCTGTGGCGTTGGGCCGTTGATGAACTTGATGTCGGTCTTGTCGATCACGATGATTGGCGCCATCTGCAGTTCGGCTTGGCTGACTGCGAGTGGCAGGTCCAAACCTTTTTGTGCAGTTAACAACTCGCCCGAAGACGAGAACACCATCAACAAGAACGTCACCAGAATCGTCATCATGTCGACGAAGGGAGTGAGGTTCAACGAAACGTTTGCCGCGCGTGGTCCGCCCGCCGAGCCAGCACCTTTGACAAGGTGTTTGAACTTGATCGAGCTGAGCAGCCGGGGTCCTGGTACATGTACTGGCATGATTTACCTCTAGAGCTGCGGCCGAGCGGCAAGCCCCGCTGGGTCAGAAAGGCCAACGTCCAGGAAGCCCGCTTGAACAGCGATATCCATGGCGCGAACTACGTCGTCGTATTTAACTATGCCCGTTGCAGAGCTTTCGGCTGCAATTTCGAGGTCAGTACGGTCGGCGAAGTTGGATGACTTTTTATGATCCGCGATGGTCGTGGTGAACTTTTCCCAATCGTGGCTGTCGCCCTTTTTAGGAATTTCTTGGAATTGATCGATGCGTGAAACCCCGACGTAGATCTTGTCGGACTGAATCAGCACCGACAACACCAACTTTTCGTCTGGATCAACAACGGCGGATGTATCGCGCGATTTGCCTTTTGGTTGGATGTTGATCTGAGCGAACTTAGACCAAACAGCCGTTGCCAAAAGGAATGCGGTCAAACAGCTCATCAAGTCGATGAACGGTACGAGGTTGAGCTCGACGTTAACGCTCTTTTTTCCGTCGCCAGTTCCTAATGCTGCACCCATAAGAATGCCTCCTGTGGCAAGAGATGACCTCGTTGACTCGCAATCAACGAAGTGTAACGCGCAAGGCCAACTACGACGTAGCTGGAACTAGTGCGTTACAAGCGCGAAAACTACATGCCCATGCCAGGTTGCATTTGAGCGCGGTGCGAGGTGACCAGGTTGACCACTTGCACCGTGACTTCATTGATGTCGTCGATAACTTTGGTGGTTTTGCCCGAGAGCAACGAGAAGCCGAGGAGGCCGAGCAACGACACCGAAATGCCGAAGAAGGTGCAGTTCAGCGCTTCCGAAATACCACCAGCGAGCGTACCGGCCTTGTCGCCCGAGTCGCTGTTCTTAACTTTACCGAACACGTCGATCATCCCCGAAATGGTGCCGATGAGGCCGGCCATAACGGCGAAGTTCGAAAGCATCGCGAGGTAAGGGGTGCGGGCGTTGATTTTTGGCAGCTCGCGGAGCGAAGCTTCGTCCATGGCAGCTTGAACTTCGTCGTCGCTGCGATTGAACTTCATGAGGCCCGCTTGAACGATGCGGGTCATTGGGGTTGGGTTGCCCGAGCAAACCTTGATGGCGCCTTGAACGTTGCCGCTCATGACTTGGCTCTTGAGAAGCGCAAGCAATTTGTCTTTGTCGACCGATGCACGCATCAGATAAACGGCGCGCTCAACGATGAGAGCGATCGTAACGATCGAGGTGAAAAGGATGGGCCACATACCCCATCCGCCATCGTGAAAACGTTGCCCCATGGTTTGCAGAATGCTCATGACAGTTCCTTTGTTGGCGTTACAGCTGGAGCCGATGCGTAATGCAAAGACGGATCCAGGCGAGTAACCATTTGAAATCAAACGTTTTTGTCAAAAATGACTGCAATCTCCCGGTTGCGATCGGGGCAGTTAGGGACAGCCGATCACCTGGCTGGTGGGGCGAAATGCTACACCGGCCCATGCCCGGTAAAACCGCGTCATTGCGGGAACTTTCGCTGCGCATTGGTGTCACAGTAGCCACATGAAGTTCGTCCGTTTCATTAGTGTCATCGATATTGCCGTGCTTGGCGTGGCTGCGGTGGCCATCGGGCTGCCGCCCCGCACCATGCAAGCGGCCCAGGCCAGCCGGCTCAAGGGCGACGATGACGTGCGGGCAGCTTTACAAGAAGCGCGGGCGATCGCGCATCCGACCGATGGCAAAGCAGTGGAGCAAGCATCGCAATTAATGAGCGATGGCGGCTACCGCGATTGGGCGGTGGAAATGCCACGCGCATTTAGTGAACGGTACAAAGATTCGCCGGTCCGTTGGCAAGCGCTGCGGGCTGTATCGGTGGCTTACCTCGATCGCTTTCAAATGACGCTGGCACTCGATTACGCCAACCGCGCGCTTGCAGCGTGTGAAAGCGTTGGCGTTGAAGCGTGTCCTGCTTGGGATTCGATCCGCATGGACCTGTTTGCCAAACACCTCGATGCAGGCATTAAGTCGGGCATCAATCCACGCAAAGATCCAGAAGGCTTTGCCAAAGCGGCGGGCGACTCGGTACGGCACATTCGCTTGACGCCGCGCGCCGGCATGGGTGGGCCAACTCCAGCACCAACGCCGGCCCCTACTCCGGTGCCAGCGCCGACCCCGTAAAGAACGCTGCCGGAAACCCACTGAGCCAACCAGCGTTTCGCGCTACACTCGTCGTGTGGTTTCACCCTGGAAAGTTCGGAGTCGCAGCGCTTTGCTGTTTGGTGCGATGACTGCAACGATGCTCGCTTGTGGTACGGCGCCCAAGCCTCGCCCAACCGAAGCGGTAGCGCAGCCAAAACTCACACCCAAAGACATCGTCAAGCGGTCGACCGCTGCGATCGTGCGAGTTGAAGCCGGCTCCGACAAGGTCGGCACCGGGTTTGTTGTCGACGCCGGTGGCTTGGTTGTCACGAATCTCCATGTGGTTGCCGGCGAAGCGAAGATTATCGTCCGGCTTTCGGACAATACGAGTTTGCCGGTGCTACGCATCGCAGCGGTTGATCCAGAGCGCGATCTCGTGTTGCTTGATGTAGATCCGGCGAGACCGCTGCCGACCCTCACGCTTGGCGATAGTGACGCGATGTCGGCTGGCGATACGATCACGGCGATCGGCAATCCCCTTGGAGTGTTAGACTATTCAGTTTCCAACGGCTTGGTTAGTTCGGTGCGCAAGTTGACCGACGATCTCACCGTGCTGCAAATTTCAGCGCCGATCTCGCAAGGCTCGAG
>JAKQOD010000661.1 GCA_029565465.1 Deltaproteobacteria bacterium | reverse complement strand
AGGCCACCGTGATGTTGCTTGCCACGGCTGTTACTTCGTTGCTGCACATCCCGCTGCCATCGCTTACCGTTTCGGGGCCTGCCTGAGGCGGAGTAGCGTTGATTTCCACTGGATCTTTGCTCGCTGCGAACGATTGGTCAGAGATGGTGTACTCACGGGTTTGCGGTTTGTCGTCGCGGCCGTTGTGTTCTTTGGTGACAAATCGATAGCGTTCGCCGGGCTTCATCGTTTTGCTTGGGCGAATCAAGAACAGCGAAACATCACCGTCGGTTTTGTCCCAAGGTCCGAGCGCGTCGATTTTGAACGGCACCGCGACCGCTTTGCCTTTGGCATCAAGGCGATACACTTTGATCGTTTTGGGCTTTGTGACGCCAAGCCACACAACACCTTTGGCGTTTGCCGGCAGCTCACCATTGTTAGCGACGAACCCTATGGCATCGGGGCCTGCACACGAACAAGCCTCAGCTTCGACTCGCGCCTCGGCAATCAGCGCAGCGGCGACAATACTCAGGACGACAAGCTTCATGCCCGTGACAATACCACGCGTATGCAATCGCCGCCGCCGCGAATTCCGAGGCCCTTCCCGGACCTCGAAACTTGCATGCTGGTTCACCCGCGGGGGCGATCAATTGGCGATTCCAGGAGATCGGTGCCCGTAGGTTTAGCTTGAAGCGCCACATGGCGCAGCATGTCCAATTCACACGATAGTTTTGAATATTTTTTTTAACGAGCCGTAGCGCCAGCCGGTCAAGTCGCAATGACAATAGGTCGATTGCGTGAACATTCATGGTGGCGCCACCTCGGCGTTGTAGGAACCGTGGCGCTGGGCTCGTTCAGCGTCACTGGGTGCGGCGAATCAGCGGTGGCGCCGGATGCGCCAATCGCCGCGCCGTCGACGAAAGTACTGCTGTCCCCAACCCAGCACTTGACCCGTGCGTCGATGGCGTTGCGTGGGGTACGGCCATCGGTCGAGGAGCTGACGTTGGTCACCGCGCAGCCGGAGCAACTGCCGGCAATTATTGATCGCTACTTGGCTTCGCCTGAATTCGGGGCAACCATTCGCGACTTGCACAACGAGTCGTTGTTGCTGCGCATCGAACTCGAGAAGTTCGGGTTTCCAAGCTTAGAAAAACTGGCGGATGCAACCGCCACCCAAACCGTCGGCGCCTACGAAGAACCGTTGCGGCTCATCGAAGACATCGTGATGACCGATCAGCCTTACACCAGGATCGTCACCGCCGACTATACGATGGCCAACGCTATCGTGGCGACGATTTGGGGCTTGCAACACGCCGGCCCAGCCGAGCAGTGGCAGCGCACCACATGGCCCGATGGTCGCCCGGCTGCTGGCGTCTTGTCGTCGTCGATCATGTTTCAACGGTGGCGATCGACTGGATTTAACTTCAATCGTGGCCGCGCCAACATGATTTCGCGGGCGTTGTTGTGCCACGACTTTTTGACCTCGGATGTGTTGGTCGATACCAGCGTCGATCTGTCGGATCCAGACAAGGTCTCGCACGCCGTCGTTGAGAATGCTTCGTGTGCAGGGTGTCACCAAACGCTGGACCCGCTGGGCAGCTATCTGTTTGCTTTCCGCGGCCAAGTTGCGCCGGGCACGATTAACAAATACCCCGTAAAGTTTTACGCAGCGAACAACGAAAGCGATTGGAATGCGGCGACTGGGCGCGTGCCGCTTTTCTTTGGCGCACCGGCGTCGGGCCTTGGCGGTCTTGGGCAAGCGGTCGCAAGTGATCCACGGTTTGCGCGGTGCGCTGCCGTGCATTTTGCCTCGTTCATGACCGAAGTTGATGCCGATCAGCTTTCGGCAGCGTGGGTGGCGCGGCTGCAACAACAGTTTGTCGCTGATGGCTATAACGCTAAAAAACTCGCCAAAGCAGTGGTGCTGTCCGACGAGTTTCGGGTGGCATCGGACACCGACGCAGGTCGCGCCGAAACAACGGTTGGGTTGTTAAAAGTGCGGCCGGAACAACTCGGTCGGATGCTGCATGGCATCACCGGGTTCGACTGGGTGAGCAACCTCACTACCAAGATGCGGCAAACCGTCCTTGGCACAACCGACTTGTTGCAAAGCGACTTTGCTGGCTATCGCGTGCTGGCCGGTGGCATCGATTCGTACTTTGTGACCTCGCCCGTGCACACTATGAACGCAACGTCGAGTTTAGTGATGCGCAACGCAGCCGCCAGCGCTGCAAGTTTTGTGGTTGAACACGATGCGGCTGCGGCTGCGGCGCAACGGACATTGTTCACGGCCAGCGAACTTACGGCAACCGACGAAGCGAGCGTCCGTCAACAAATCGT
>JAKQOD010000656.1 GCA_029565465.1 Deltaproteobacteria bacterium | reverse complement strand
TCATCATCGCTGCGGCAGCGATGTACAGTGTTATAGCAACCCAAAACGCCGGCGACGGCGCTACCGAAACGGCAGGCGTGGCGACATGAGCGATACTGGGCGCAACCGGCAAGTTTTGCATAACAATCTTTTGGTTACGCTGGCAGCGGCTCGCCAATGAAGCCGTTGACAACTTCGTAGGCAGTGTCGGCGTAGATCACCGAGGTCTCCATCAGCTCAGCACCAAGGGTTTCGAGATAGGCAGCCGTTTTTACTAAGCCAACCAACCCTGCAGGATCAACATCCGAGCCGGTAATCCCAACAAAGTGCACAGCAGGTTCCATCGTGAACGAACGGCCTAGCTCCGTAAGTGTCATTCGGTCGCCAGCTAAGCTGGCGCGGCCTTCAGCGGTCCAAGCCTCCAAGCGTTCGACCGAGATGAAAAGTCGTGACATGCCGATATTGTACATTCGTTCGCGGGGTTACCGCTACCTTCAAGCGCCGCAGATCCATAGTCTGCAAGCTTCGCCGGAAGGCCCCGCTTGCCAGCGAGGCTCCACAGCGCTACATATGTGCAAACCGGCACTTGCCGTACACGGAGTAACAACATGGCCAACGCAAACGTAAAAGAATTCACCGATCAAAACTTTGATGCCGAAGTGCTCAAATCGGACCAAGTGACCCTGGTGGACTTCTGGGCCGTTTGGTGTGGGCCATGTAAGCAAATTGCGCCTTCGATCGACGCACTGGCCGAAGAATACAAAGGCCGCGCCAAGATTGGCAAAATGGATATCGACCATCACCAAATCACCCCACAAAACTACAATGTGCGGTCGATTCCAACCCTGCTGTTTTTTAAAGGCGGCAAGGTTGTTGGGCAAATCGTTGCGGCAGCGCCACGCAGCAAAATCGAAGCCGAACTCAACAAACATCTGTAGCAATGTCACAAGGGGGCATGTTGGCTCGTCTTGCCTAGCAAGGAGCCGCCCACATGCTGACTTGGATCATTCGTAACCGTATTCGCGCGTTTGAAAAAGCCTACAACTACGACATGAGCTATGCGCGGTTGGTGTTGCAAGCCGATACCAGCGCCATGCTCGCGTTAAGCAAGGTAACCGCGCTGTCGAGCTATCGCAAAGATGTCCCTCGCGAGGTGTATTACGCAGCCAAGGTGGAGAGCACGCTCGCTGCCGACTGCGGCCCGTGTGCGCAGCTCGTCATCACCATGGCATTGCGTGACGGCGTGGCAGCAACCACGTTGGCCGCAGTAGTCGAAGCCATTCGCAGCGGCAACGACCAAGGGCTCAGCGCCGAGGTGGCGCTCGGCGTACGATTTGCGAAAGCCGTGCGCACGCATTCGCCGGCAGCTGATGCCATGCGTGACACCATCGTAAACAAGTGGGGGCCGCGCGGCTTGGTGTCATTGGCCTTCGCGATCACCGCAGCCCAGATCTACCCAACATTGAAATATGCGTTAGGGCATGGCCATGCGTGCCAGCGGCTCGATATTGCAGGCACGTTTGTGGTGCCACCAACGGCAGCGCATGTTGCGCCCGCCCCAAGTGCTGCATGAGCGTCGATCCCGCGGGTTTCGAAGCCCATCGCGCGTATGCCATGAGCATCGCGTACCGCATGCTTGGTGCGGTCGCAGCAGCGCAAGATGTCGTGCAAGACGCGTATCTGCGCTGGCACGGTGTGCACGCTGAGGTGCAAGACCCACGCGCGTACATCGCTCGGATTGTGACGCGGCTTTGTCTCGACGTGCTCAAATCGGCGCGCGTGCAGCGCGAACACTACGTTGGGCCATGGTTGCCGGAACCGCTGGTAACGCCGTTTGCAGGCCCTTCCCCGTTGCCCACCACCGACGGCCAACGCATGCTTGCCGATGACATTTCGGTGGCGCTGCTCGTCACGCTCGAACAACTGTCGCCGCTTGAACGCGCTGCGTTCTTGTTGCGCGATGTGTTCGATCTGGAATACGCCGCCATCGCCGACGTGCTTGAGCGCACCGAAACGGCCTGTCGCCAACTCGCTGGCCGAGCGCGTGACCATATTCGCGAAAAACGCCCGCGTTTTGAAGCCACGCCGCAAGCCGAAGCGCGGCTCAGCAGCGCATTTGCGCAAGCACTGTATAGCGGCGACATGGCTGCGCTCACCAAAGTCTTGGCCGAGGATGTGGTGGTCTATTCCGACGGCGGTGGCAAACGCAAAGCGGCGCTGCGGCCGGTGCTGGGCCAAGCCAACGTGCAACGCTTTTTCGATGGCTTGCGCCGCAAGCGCGGCAACGTGCAGCAGCTTACCGCCGTCCCGGCCCGGATCAATGGCGCACCGGGCTTCGTGCTGCACGACGCTGACGGGTTGACCACGCTTGCGCTCGCGATCAACGGCGACGCCATTGCTGCGATCTACATCGTCCGCAACCCGGACAAGTTACAGCATCTGCAGGCCGGCCCGCCGTAACGCTACGGCGCTGCAGTCAACAACGCCGTTAACGCGGCAGCGTCAGCCACCGGTGCGCTGCACGCTTGGCCGCGGCACACATAGGCCAACGCTTGGCCATCGGCGCGCGCGTTTTTGTCGGCCCCCAGCGACGCCGCTGCAAACTCGCCAGCGATGGCCGTGGTCGGTGCATAACAGCGACGCGCTGCGTGTAAGAGCACATCGCGCCCAGTGCCAGCGCTCACCACCAGCACCGCACCATGCAAATAACGATCAAGCGCAGCCAACAAGCGTGGATGCGACAGCGCGTTGACGGTGCCGCTGCCAACCACGCGCTCGGCCAAATAGCGTTCGGCCAAGCCCAACGCTGCTGCATCGTCGGCGAGCTGGGCGACCCGCAGCCAACAGTCGACCGCGACTGCGGCGCCGGCCGGTAAGGCACCGTCGGTGTGCGATTCCGGACGATGAATCAATAATTTATCGTCGGCGCTAGCAAGGTACATCACGAGTTTGCCGTCGACGTCAGCAACGAATAATCGCTCAACCGTGGCCAGCAGGCCACGCGCGGTGGCAAACCACGCGGCGTCGCCGGTGGCTTCGGCCAAATCCAACATCGCTGCAGCGACGAACGCATAATCGTCGAGGGTGCCAGGCAACGCATCGCGGCCCACGACGCGGGCCAACAACAGCGCGTCGGCGCCGCTGCCACTACTGGCTCGCTCGGGCGCTTGGGTAATCATCCGCTCGCGCAAAAATGCCCCTGCGTCACACGCCAACGTCAGCGCATCGGCATAGCCGCTGGCCTTCCACGCTGCAACGAGGCCGCTGATGGCCAAGCCGTTCCAGCCGCTGAGCACTTTGTCGTCGGTGCCAGGCCGGACGCGCGTATCGCGCACGGTCATTAACTTGGCCAATTGGCTTTGCAAATCTTCTTCTTCGTACACCGAGCCGCGCGGCGTAACCCGCGACAGCACCGACGCCCCGTGTTCAAAATTGCCGGCTTCGCTCACGCCGTAGGCACGCGCCACGTTGAGCGCCGCCATGGGGCCTAATGCACCTTGCAGCTCGGCCAGCTTCCACACATAAAACTTACCTTCCACGCCTTCGCTATCAGCATCAACCGACGCCCACAGCCCGCCTTGAGGGCTGCGCAGTTCGCGGCGCAAAAACTCGACAGTTTGGGTCAGCACCTCGGTGAACCAAGCATCGCCGGTAATCGCCAAGGCATCCGCCATGATCGTCAGCAACTGCCCTTGGTCGTACAGCATCTTTTCGAAATGCGGCACCAGCCAGCGTTCGTCGACGCTGTAGCGCGCGAAGCCACCACCGAGATGATCGTAGATGCCACCGTTCGCCATGCCGGTGGCCCATTTGATTGCTGCGTTTTTGGCCTTATCGCCAAACGCCATGCGCCCGGCCCGCAGCAACAAATCGTGGGTCGAGCTCGACGGAAACTTCGGTTTGCCTTTGAGCCCGCCATGCAGTGCGTCGCAGCGCTCGGCAATTTCGCGGCCCGCTGCAATCAACAACGATGCCGACAACTGAGAAATCCAAGCACCGCGATTGGTCGCCGCCGCGATGGCTGTCGCTTTGCCTCGATAATGCGCATCAACTTGCTGCAAGCCTTCGGCTAGCGCGTCGGCGTTTTCCAACAGCTTGTCGCGATCGTTTTGATACGCGTTGGTGAGCATGTTGATCATGTCGGCAAAGCTGGGCTTGCCAAAGCGCGGCGTCTTGGGAAAATACGTGCCCAGATAAAACGGCCGGCCATCCGGTAAACAAAACGCCGACAGCGGCCAACCACCACCTTCGCCTTGCACCA
This sequence comes from Deltaproteobacteria bacterium, assembly GCA_029565465.1. GTDB lineage: Bacteria > Myxococcota_A > Polyangia > Haliangiales > Haliangiaceae > JABFXX01. Next base: position 228 of record JAKQOD010000656.1, on the reverse strand, counting down.
TGATCGCGTTCATGTAGATCGCATCAACGTCGGGATGCTCTTCGCGGTCGACTTTGATGTTGATGAACTGGGTGTTCATCAGCGCTGCCGTTTCAGCGTCTTCAAAGCTTTCATGGGCCATCACATGGCACCAGTGGCACGCAGCATAGCCGATGGAGACAAATACCGGCTTGTTCAAGCGCTTGGCTTCAGCGAAGGCCTCTGCGCCCCAGGGCCACCACGCCACCG
>JAKQOD010000630.1 GCA_029565465.1 Deltaproteobacteria bacterium | reverse complement strand
ATGGTGGTAGTTTTGCCGGCGCCGTTAGGCCCAAGCAAACCAAATACTTCACCGCGCGCCACCGTGAGGTCAACGGCTGCGACGGCAACTCGGTCACCGTAATCTTTGCCGAGGCCGGTGAGCTGCAAGGCAGCGGGGCAGAGCGTGCGCTCGTTCCCGTCCATGCTTGGCTCGTTTGCTTCTGTGCTGGTTACCTGCATGCTGCCACAACCTAACATGAACCGTGCCAACTAGACTAAGCGGCTATGTACTTGCACTTGCAGTGAAATCTGCCTCAATACCAGCGTCTTCGACGGGCTGCCACTGTCGCACGCGTGTCGCAGCGACCGTCGCGCAGCTTGCGATCCGGCGCTTGATTGGCGCTCCGAATGGCAGCTGACCGCCTCGCTGTGGCACGCTCGGCGCCATGCGCATCATTGCTGTGCCCTGCCTTAAGGACAACTACGCCTATCTGGTCTGCGACGACGGGCGCGGCATCGCTGCGATTGTTGACCCAGGCGAAGCCGCACCTGTGTTGGCAGCAGCCGCTGCGAACTCGGTACGCATTGCCACCGTGTGGGCCACGCATCATCATCCCGATCATGTCGGTGGCATTGCTGGCTTGCTAGCTGCGTTAGGGCCGCTTGAGATCGTCGCGCACAATTCCGATCGCCAGCGCATTACGCATGCAACTCGTTTTGTCGACGACGGCGACGTTGTTCAACTAGGTGATGTTGCCGCGACGATCATCTTTAATCCGGGGCACACCCTCGGTGCGATCAGCTATTGGCTGCGCGACCACGACGCTGTGTTTACTGGCGATACGTTGTTTGGCGCTGGTTGCGGCCGGATGTTCGAAGGCAATCCGCCGATGATGCATGCATCGTTGATGCGCTTGGCCGCGCTGCCACCGACGACGCGCGTGTATTTTGGCCATGAATACACGGCGTCGAATCTGCGTTTCGCGACACTGGTGTCGCCGCACGATGCTGGGGTTGCAGCACGCGTCGCTGCGGTGACGGCGCAGGTTGCAGCGGGCCACGCGACCACGCCATCGCTGATGGCTGACGAAGTTGCAAGCAATCCGTTTTTGCGTTGTGCGGATCCAGCCATCGTCGCAGCGGCGAACGAGCGCGTGCCTGGTACCGTCGCTGGTGCAGCCGCGTTTGGCGTGTTGCGCGAGTGGAAAAACGTTGCGTAACGCATACTAATCAATTTGAAAAAGCAGTTCTTCGATGCCGTCGGGGCCGCGTTAGTCCGGCCGCGGCCGGTTGGCGTCGATCCACGCCTGGGTGCTTTGCGCTGTGGTGCGCAGTGAGCCTTCCATGTCAGCGATGACGCCCTTCTCGATACGGCCGCCAAGCAATGGCACGTCAATTGCCACGTTGCCTTCATAGACGCGCCGGATGCGGCGCCAGCCACGTGGTGCCGCGCCGTCGTCGAACAACTTATAGTCGACGTTGAAACTGGCGCGCCCTTTGAGCAGCGACGGCCGGATTTCTAGTTTCATGCGATGCTCGTTTTTGAACCAGCGCAGCGCTTCGGTGTAGTGCAACTCGCCAGCAACCAACGGCTTAAAAATCGCAGGCAGCTGGCGCTTTGGCACAACCCGGCACAAGCGATAGTACTCGGTAGCACTCGCGGTTTCTTCGATTACCTTGCGCTCGGTGATCTCAACTTCTTGGTCTTGCACCAACGCAAATGCTGGGTCGAAGTACGCGTCAAAAATCGTCGACATCGCAGGTGCCTGAAACTCGTGAACAAAATGGAACGTTTGCATGATTCACCTAGGCGAGTTTGGTCAGTACGAACGACCGCGCGTGATGGTTCACTCGGTTGGGCCCGCGCGAGCAACGCGCGGCGAGGGTGAATCCAGTGGCTCTGCCACTGGAGAGGGAACGGGAAAGTTCCCTGGTCATGCAGGGCCCGCCGCAGCGCGTTTAGCGTCGAGCTCGGCCCAGCGTGCGTATAAGCGTTCGACTTCGTGCCTTGCAGCATCGAGCTTTGCGATCAACGCTGGCACTTCGGCTGGGCGGTCTTTGAACACCGCACCGTCGTTGAGCAAGGTCTCAAGCTCGACGACGCTGGCCTCGGCCGCGCCGATCGTGGCTTCCATTTCAGCGAGTTCTTTATTTTCGCGAAAGGTCAACTTGATCGGTTTGGCAGGCGGCGCATTGGTGGTGCTGCCGCTGCGTGGCTCGGTGCCGGTGGATTTTCTATTGCCGGCAGCCGCGGCCGCAGTTGCTGCAGCTTCGGCGGCAGCGCGCGCTTTCGCTACTTTGGCTTTGGCCTCGTACGCGCTGTAGTCGCCTTCGTAGAACACCACGCGGCCTTCGCCTTCGAACGCGAGAATGCCGGTGGCCACGCGATCGAGAAACCAGCGATCGTGCGAGACAATCAATGCACAACCAGGGAATTCCGACAGTGCATATTCCAACGCGCCGAGGGTAACCAAGTCCAAATCGTTGGTTGGTTCGTCGAGCACCAGCAGGTTGCCACCACGGCGCAGCAGCTTGGCAAGTTGCACCCGGTTGCGTTCACCGCCCGAGAGTTGGCCGACTTTGACGTCCATCGCGGCTTCGGCGAACCCAAGCTGCCGCAAAAATGTGCGCACGTGAATCTTGTTGCTGTCGACTTCGACGTAGTCGTAGCCTTCGGCGACTTCTTGCAGCACGGTGTGCTCGTCGACCAAATCGCTGCGGCCTTGTTCGAGATATGCCGGTTTGGTGTTTTGGCCAACCACAACTTTGCCGCTATCCGGCGGCGCTTCGCCGAGGATGGTCTTGATCAGCGTCGATTTGCCGACGCCATTTTCGCCAACGATGCCGATGCGATCGCCAGGCTTCATCGTCAGCGTCAAATCGCGAAACAGCACTTTGCCACCGATGCTGCGGCTGGCTTTGGCGAGTTCCACGATGGTGTTGCCCAAGCGTGGGCCACTTGGCAAGCGCAGCTCCATGCCACCGGGCCGTTTGTCGTCGGTGGTTGGCGCTGCTTCATTGGCAGCATCGAACCGATCGATGCGCGCTTTGGCTTTGGTGCCACGCGCTTGCGGTGCTCGGCGAATCCAATCGATTTCGCGGCGAATGAACGATTGCCGCTGATACTCGCCTTCGGCTTCGCGGGCGTGGCGCTCGGCTTGCACGACGAGGAATTCCGAATAATCGCCTTCGACGCAATGCGCTCGGCCGCGGTCGATTTCGATGATGCGGGTGGCTACGCGGTCGAGGAAATAGCGATCGTGGGTCACCACCAGCAAGGCGCCGCGCCAGGCAGCAAGCCGAGTTTCCAGCCAAGCCACGGTTTGAGCGTCCAAGTGGTTGGTCGGTGCGTCGAGCGCAAGCACTTCGGCTGGCGACAACAACGCATGGCCCAGTGCCACGCGGCGGCGCTCGCCGATCGAGAGATTCTCGATCAAGGCATCCATCGGCGGCACCCGCAGCGCTGCTGCGATTGTGTCAACTTCGTGGTCGGCCACGCCATCGCGCACCAGCGTCGAGCGCACGGTGGCGCCAGCTGCAAAGCGCGGCTCTTGCGCCACGTACTCGAGCACCAAGCCACGTTTCCACGTGATCAGGCCCGAGTCAGGTTCGAGCGCGGTTGGATCATCTTGGTCGACGCCAGCGCCACGCACCAACATTTTGAGCAACGTCGACTTGCCAGCGCCGTTAGCGCCAATCATGCCAATGCGATCGCGATCTCCGACGGCGAACGAGACGCCTCGCAGCAGCTCACGCCGCGCCAAGCGCTTGTGCAGATCAGAGACAGTTAAGATGGTCGCCACGCGCGGGTTCTAGCACAAAGTACTCGTTGTAAGCGCCTTGGCTCGACCGCTATCAGAGTGCGTTGATTGTCCGCCATCCATGGCAAGTTTACCCAAGCGTCGATTGCTAGCATCGGCAAGATCACGCAAAACTAAACCACCGTCGGCTCCACGGCTTTTCGCGCTTAACGAGGTATTCGATAAAGCTCGGCTTTTCGGGGCTCGGTTCAAGCAGAAACGCACCATCCGGGGCAGGGAAGATCGCCGATGTTTTGAAATTGTCTTTGAGTAGCACCCGTTCGCCGATGGTCGCCATGGCGATGAGCTGTTGTTAGGTCTGGGCTGATCTATGCGCAATGCCACAAAATGGCGAATCGGTTATGGCCGTTTGCGGTCGTTTGTCGTGACCCAGGCGCCGAATGTGCTAAGTCTAGGGCATGTCGTCGTCCTCACAAAAAATCATTACCGCCGTCGCAGGGATTTCGACGGCCGCTGCGATTTATCTGTATCTCGACAATCGCAGTTTGCGCGAAACTAACGAAAAACAAGCGGCGGCGGCTGCAACGGTGGCACGAGCAGGGAGGACTGATCCTTGGAACCAGCAGCCACTCGGCGACAGTGGCGGCGGCCCGAAGGCATCGCGCTCGGGTGCGATTTCGGCGCCGGAAATGCCGGCGTTGCCAGAGCCGCCGCGCGAATCGCGGATGAACCGCCGCGCTCGCATGACGGAAGAATTCGCTGCCATGTTCGGCCGGCTCGAAAACGAAACCGAAGAAGAATACAAAGCGCGCGTGATGCCGCTGGTGAAAGGCATGCTCGACAAACGCCGCACGCTGCTCGAAAACAACCGCAAAGCCGCGGAAGAAAAGGCTGGCATCACGCCTGCGCAGCACGCTGCAATCGACAAAGCTTTCACCAAGACTTTCACCGACGTTGTCGATTACGCCAACACCGCGATCAAAGACGGCACCTTGTCACCGTACGAGCGCAACGTCTCCGGCTGGCTCGAATTTGCAGGCGGCCTCGGCGGCATGCTCAATGAAGCCGAAGGTGGCATCAAAAAGATTCTGTCGGCCGATCAAGTCAAAGCGCTTGCAGCATCAGGCTTCGAGTGGGGCGAATATCTCGGGGTGCACGCACCATGGGAAAATCTGCAGGCGCCACCGCCACGCCCGCGGTGAGTCGTCGGCTTCGCCTCCGAATTCAATCTCTGGCGGACGCAGCCCCGCCATTCACCGCTCCGCGCGAGTCGGTATCGAGATGCGCGAGCGTACTGCCGAGCTGTGTGACGATGAGTGGCTAGGTAGGCTTCGCACGCGTCGCCGTCATGGCAGTATTCGGTACTAACGTGAAATCCGTTGATGATGAAGTGCTCGCGCTTTGCACACGTGCCGGCGAACGTTGGGACAGCGTAGCCGAAGCTTGGCAACACACCGCGCTGCTTGCGCCTTTGGTCTTTCAGGTGCTCACCCGCAGCCACTGCGATCCCGCGGCATTGGGGACGTTGTTGCGTTGGTGCGACCAAGCTGCAAATGAACTTGGCGTTGCGCTAGCAGCAGAGCGACGGTTCGGTGAAGCGATCAGTCGGAATCGCCTCGCGAACCAATTACATACCTTGCGCAATACCTGGGTCCTTGAGCAGCAACCCGTGGCCGCTGCCTTGGCTGATAGCTTGGCCCACATCGCCGAAGCCATCGCGGATCCGGAACCTAATGAAGTCCGCGCGCGCACGCAGGCCATCGTTGCTGCGTTGTTTGCAGCTACGCTGCAGGGCAACGATCCCGCTAGCGTTTCCGTTGCCGAACGCCGCGCTGCACGTTCGCGCTTGCTTGGTTGGCTGCGGCAAGTCTCGCCGACGCTGCCGTAACGTTTGCTTGCGCTTCCGTACGACCACAACCTTGGCGGTATTGACGCCGCCTTTGATTGGGTCGGAGCCTGGGCGCTTGGTGCACGGACCGACGAGGCATCGCGTAACGATTGCGTTGGTGCGGCCGTCGAGCAAAAAAATTTGCTTGTGTGCGCAGGCCACTGTGTTAGGGTGAGCTGGCTAGCTCAACGCTAGCTGTTATGAAATTCTCCGCTTCATTCGTATAAGACGTCAGGCCGCAACGCGCACAGCGCGTGTTGCCGACGGTTGCATCATTCATTCTGCGTAAGTCGCAGATGAGTGTGTACCCGCGTCGATGGTGTTGCGTCTCATGCGTGACGCATGCGCCGAGCCATCGGCGATGCCTTTCAACGAATGTTTTCGAATGATTGCACCGTGCGTCGGTGCAAGTGGAGATAGTTATGCCTACGTTTCATTTTCAGCCCGTGCCTGAGCACGGTGAAGTTCCGTTAGCCGATCATGGCAAACTCGAACAATTGATCGAACACGCAGACGCGGTGGCAGCACATGCCTTACCGCCTGCGAGTGACAGCCGCACCAACAAGGCGGACTACATCGTTGCGGTCAGCCGCAACCGGGATGCGAACGCGCGCGCGGCGCAGCTTAGCGAAATGGTTAGTCTGGTAGAAAATCAAGGCGATCGTGTGGTTGGTAGCGAACTGATTTTGTTAAGCAATCCAAATCCCAAAACGTTGCTTGGGCCGGGCCAAGCGCAAGCGGTTGCTGAGCGCGCACGAGCCGTTGGTGCGCAGATGTTGGTGGTCGACGCTGAACTGTCGCCGTCGCAAACGCGCAACCTTGAAGACGTGGTCAAACTGCCGGTGTGCGACCGCGAAGCGATCATCCTCAACGTGTTTCGGTTGCGTGCGCACACTCGGCAAGCGCGGGTTCAAATCGAGCTTGCACAACTTGAGTACTTGCGGCCGCGCATTCGCGGTGTTGGTCTCGATATGGATCAACAAACCGGCGGCATGCCGGGGGCGCGCGGCCCGGGCGAAACGGCTTCCGAGTTGCTTGCGCGCAAGCTCGATGATCGCATCACCGAGTTGCGCCGGGTCACGCAGCGCCTTGCGGTGGCAGCGCGGACCCAACGCGCACGCAGCACGACCTCAAGGCGAATTGCGCTGGTCGGCTACACCAACGCTGGCAAGACGTCATTGATGAA
>JAKQOD010000571.1 GCA_029565465.1 Deltaproteobacteria bacterium | reverse complement strand
TTGATGTGCGGTTGTACTTGACGCAGCTAGATTTGAACGCGGCGTAACCGCGGCAGCTGTCGGGCGCTAACAGCGCGATGGCATTGCACCATCGCGCGGAAGGTGAAGCAGTTACGCCAAGTTGGCGCTGTTGCGTCGCATACCAAAGACGACAAAGCCAACGATAGCGAGCATGAGCAACGCGAGAGCCCATGAAGCATCAACTGGCACGCCGACCGTGGTGGCTGGACCCGCGAACGCGAGCGTATGGACGTTGTTAGAAATTGGCAACGCGGCACCAACGAAAGTGTTGGTAGCGGGATTGAACACCAACATCTTACGTGGATTCGCAGGCTCGTTGCTGTTTGTGCGATCAATCGTATACAGCAGACCGCTGCTTGGGTGGAACGTGCCGTGGTGCGTTGTATATGATCCTGCGGGAATGGTGTAGGTGCCGGCCGCTGTGGCTAAACCGGTGGCTAGATTGATCGTATAAGTATTGCCGTCTCGAACCAAATATGCGACACCAGACGGATTGATCGCAAACGATTGTTCGTACGTGCTGATCCCCGCGTCGCCTACCCAAGTGGCCGCGCCCGTGGCTTTGTTGATCGATACTAAGTCATCGCTCTCGCCGGAAGGCGTGGTCACTTCGTCAGACCAGCCGTACATCGCGCCGCTCGCGGTGAACGTGATGGTGGCTACCGAACTCTGCCCGGTTGGTCCCACCAATGTAGCGGCTCCGGTGCTTGTGTTGATGGTAACGATATTGCTCGCATTGCTGCTGCCGCCAGTCGAGCCATACAACTTGCCGGAGGTTGGATCAACTGCGAGACCATTGATGACATAACCCACTGCGCCAATCGTCGACAGCTGTGCGCCCGTCGTTGGATCAATGGTGATCAGCGTGCTGTTGCCGGCCGCGTTGACGGTACCGTAAAGCGTGACCTGCGCGAATGCGCTGGTGGCGAGCAGCGCCAAGAAGGTGGCGATAGTGCGAATAAACATGACGAATCCTTGTGAAAGTGGCTTGCAAACCGTCCGACACTACTGGTCGGCCGAGCTTTTACAACTTTGTCATTTTCTTTGTTCGGAACATTCCGATCAAGCGTTACTCGCCTCGTGGCTGTCGAACGCGCAAATTCGCTCGACAAACTGTTGTAGCGGCGGTCTTTTTTTTGCGCGGAGAAGCGCTGCGAACCGAAGCGACAGCGCTATTTGCCCGCCTTAGCCCCCCAAAGCTGCGCGAGCCTCGCGTCGCGGCCGCAGCTCGTGCGGTAATACTTGTAGCGCACGGGATTCTTTAAGTAGTAATCCTGGTGGTAGTCCTCGGCCGGATAGAACTTGGTCGCGAGCAGGATTTCGGTGACGATGGGTTGCGCAAATGGCTTGGTCTTCTGCACATCGGCGAGCGAGGCTTGTGCCGCCTTCAACTGATCTTGATCGAGCGCGAAAATTGCCGTGCGATAAGGTGAGCCGTGATCGCAAAATTGTTGATCTTTCACCGTTGGATCAATCGTCCGCCAGAAGTGGTCAACCAGCGCGCGATACGTGACTTTCGCCGGATCGAACACAATTTCTACGGCTTCCGCGTGGCCAGTGGTGTTCGATGAAACCTGCTGGTAGGTCGGATTAGCGACCGTTCCACCGATGTATCCCGAGGTGGTCGACACGACGCCGGACACTTTGTCGAAGTCCGACTCAACGCACCAGAAGCAGCCGCCCGCGAAGATGGCTTTGGAGACG
>JAKQOD010000570.1 GCA_029565465.1 Deltaproteobacteria bacterium | reverse complement strand
TTGATGTGCGGTTGTACTTGACGCAGCTAGATTTGAACGCGGCGTAACCGCGGCAGCTGTCGGGCGCTAACAGCGCGATGGCATTGCACCATCGCGCGGAAGGTGAAGCAGTTACGCCAAGTTGGCGCTGTTGCGTCGCATGCCAAAGGCGACAAAGCCGACGATAGCGAGCATGAGCAACGCGAGAGCCCATGACGCATCAACCGGCACGCCGACCGTGGTGGCTGGGCCAGCGAACGCGAGCGTATGGACGTTGTTAGAAATTGGCAACGCGGCACCGACGAAAGTGTTGGTAGCAGGATTGAACACCAACATCTTACGTGGATTCGCAGGCTCGTTGCCGTTTGTGCGATCAATCGTATACAGCAGACCGCTGCTTGGGTGGAACGTGCCGTGGTGCGTTGTAACTGATCCTGCGGGAATGGTGTACGTGCCAGCTGCCGCGGCCAAACCCGTAGCTAGATTGATCGTATAAGTATTGCCGTCTCGAACCAAATAAGCGACACCGGCCGGATTGATCGCAAACGACTGTTCGTACGTGCTGATCCCTGCGTCGCCTACCCAGGTGGCCGCGCCTGTCGCCTTGTTGATGGAAACCAAGTCGTCGCCCTCGCCGGAAGGCGTGGTCACTTCGTCCGACCAGCCGTACATCGCGCCGCTCGCGGTGAACGTGATGGTGGCTACCGAACTCTGCCCGGTTGGTCCCACCAATGTAGCGGCCCCGGTGCTTGTGTTGATGGTTACGATGTTGCTATTGCCTGAATTACCGCCGGTCGATCCGTACAGCTTGCCGGAGGTTGGATCAACAGCGAGTCCGTTAATGACATAACCCACTGCGCCAATCGTTGAGAGCTGTGCGCCCGTCGTTGGGTCAATGGTGATCAGCGTGCTGTTGCCGGCCGCGTTGACGGTACCGTAAAGCGTGACCTGCGCAAATGCGCTGGTCGCGAGGAGCGCCAAGAACGTGGCGATGGTGCGAAAAAACATGACTAATCCTTGTGAAAGTGGCTTGCAAACCGTCCGACACCATTGGTCGGGCAAGCGTTTACAGCTTTGCCATTTTCTTTGACAAGAACATTCCGATCAAGCGTTAATCGCCTCGATTCTGTCGAAGGCGCAAATTCGCTCGCCAAACCGTTGTAGTAGCGGTCTTTCTTTTGCCGAAAAGTGTTGCGAACCGAAACGACAGCGCTATTTGCCCGTCTTCGCTCCCCACAGCTGCGTCAGGCGAGCGTCCCGGCCACAACTGGTCCGGTAGTACTTGTAGCGCACGGGATTCTTTAAGTAGTAATCCTGATGGTAGTCCTCAGCGGGATAGAACTTGGTCGCGAGCAGGATTTCGGTGACGATGGGTTGCACAAATGGCTTGGCCTTTTGTACATCGGCGAGCGAGGCTTGCGCGGCCTTAAGCTGATCTTGGTCGAGCGCGAAAATCGCCGTGCGATACGGTGAGCCGTGATCGCAAAATTGTTGATCTTTCACCGTTGGATCAATCGTTCGCCAGTAATGATCAACCAACGCGCGGTACGTCACCTTCGCTGGATCGAACACGATTTCTACGGCTTCCGCGTGCCCAGTGGTCTTCGATGAAACCTGCTGGTAGGTCGGATTAGCGACCGTTCCACCGATGTATCCCGAGGTGGTCGACACGACGCCGGACACTTTGTCGAAGTCCGACTCAACGCACCAGAAGCAGCCGCCCGCGAAGATGGCTTTGGAGACG
>JAKQOD010000562.1 GCA_029565465.1 Deltaproteobacteria bacterium | reverse complement strand
CACGCCGTGCATCGAATTGCATGCAGCGCTGTGGGTAACGCTGGCGCCGCACGGTGCCGCTGCATTGGTACAGGCAATGGCGACCGCTATCGCACCTTTGGTTACGCGGCTGGTGCAACAAGCGTTATTGGCGGTCATCGGGGCAGGCGCGCAAGCTGGCGCTGCGACCGGTACCTAGACGTTCCACTCTTTTGCGCTCAGGCCATGGCGTTGGAACCTGCCGTTTGTGGCAACGCGGTAAATCAACAGGATTCTGCGCGTTTAGCACTTGGCCCGACGCTTGCTCTAACTCGTCTCATTCGCCGCCTCGTTGCGGCAAGGAGAAAAAGATTATGCGCATTACCTCGGTTACGTTTGCTTCGTTGCTCTGTGTTGCTGCTATCGGCTGTAACAAAGATGGTGATACCTCCGTTGATCAAACCGCTGCTGAGTTAGCGGTGGATTCGTCGGATAGCGGTCAAACCGAAGGTGCGGTGATGTCGTCGTTGTTTGAGGGCACGGAGTTGGCTGCTGGCCTTGCCGCGCCAACCGCAGAAGAAGTGGCGCAACGAATTTGGGATCGCGCGAAGTCGCGCTATTCGCCAGCTGGTTGTTTTACTGCAACGCGCAATGGTGCCGTAGTGGATCTGACGTTGAACGGTTGTACCGGGCCGCGTGGCTTACGCACTGTCACTGGGGCGATTCATATTGTTGGCAGCGTAACGGCTACGGGCGACTTCCAAGCCGTGGCTACGGCGCAAGATCTGCAAGTCAACGCTGCGATCATGGATATCAACAGCACGGCAGTGTACTCGCCTAGTGCCAAAACCCTATCGGTCACCACCGCTGGCGCCGGGGTTGGCCCGCTTGGCAACGACATCGCGCGCACGGGTGCATATACCGTTGCATTCGATGCGAATTGCGCCACGGTCGACGGCGCGTGGGCAACCTCGATCGGTGACGCAGCACGCTCAACCACGGTGCAAATGCAGCGCTGCAAAGATACCTGCCCAACTGGCAGCGTGGTGCACACCGGCCGCCTGGGTCGCACGATCACTGTAACGTTCGACGGCTCGGCGATTGCCAACTGGGTTTCGTCGAAAGGTGGCAGCGGCACGATCGACTTGCCTTGCGGTAAGTAAGGCGTGATTGGCGGGCCCGCTTCACCATGGGCGATTGTTTGCGCTGCGCACTGCACGCGCCACGGCAACTGCTACACTGCCGCGCGTTGCCTGTCTTTCGCTTAGACAATCGTTTGGTTTTTCCGCCGGTGCATCTCGCCGAAGACGGCGTGTTAGCGGTTGGCGGCGATTTGCGCGTTGAGCGATTGTTGTTGGCCTACCGGCAAGGAATTTTTCCTTGGTACAACGATGATCTGCCGATTCTGTGGCACTCGCCCGAACAGCGGATGATGATGACCACCCGCGACCTGCGCATCAATCGCAGCTTGCGCAAAAGCATTCGGCGAGCACCATATCAACTCAAGTTGGATACCGCATTTGTCGAGGTGCTGACGGCCTGCGCGCAAGTGCCACGGCCAGGTCAGCAGGGCACGTGGCTGGTACCCGAGATGCTCGAAGCGTATACCGAGCTGCATCGGCAAGGTTATGCGCACTCATTTGAAGCGTGGGATGGCGCGACCTTGGTCGGCGGGTTGTACGGTGTGTCTATCGGCGGTGCGTTTTTCGGCGAATCGATGTTTGCGCGCGCGCCTGAAGCATCCAAGATCGCGTTTGTTGCTAGCGTGCGGCAGCTTGATGCGTGGCGGATTGGCTTGATCGATTGCCAAGTGCATACCGAGCATCTTGAGCGCTTTGGTGCATACGAAGTGCCGCGCTTGCGTTATATCGAAATGCTCAAAAGCGTGTTGCCACAGCCGACGCGGCGCGGGGCCTGGCAATTTGATATCGATCTCGCGGCGTTTGCTGCCAGTGGTGGAGGCGGCAGCGAAGACGAGCCCGCGGCTGGCCCGAGCGCCGCCGCCCATCGGCGTGCGTAAGAGAACGCGCCCTAGCAGTACTACCGGCGTGGTGCCTGTTGTAGCGTTCCTGCATGCTAACGCGTGTTCTTTTCGTCGCTGCAATGGGCGCTGCCACTGCAGTTATCGGGCTCAACGGCTGTGGCGGAGTTTCGCCACGGTTCCCCACCGATGTTCAAACTGCGTTTGCGTCCACCGCCATGAATCGGATGGAGACGAACCAATTCATTATCTACTACCCACGACAGCGGCAAGACCAGGTTGTGCGGTTTGCAGCGCGCGCCGAAATGTGCGGGACCGCACTCAAGCAGCAAGCGGTGGTGCGGAACGCTTGGTGGTCGCAAAAAATGATCATCACGATGCCCGAGGTGGCTTTCAACAATGCGTTTGTGGCACCTCAAGTCGCCGGCTTTGAAGATGTGGCAGTGGTGCCAACGTTTAATACGTTGGATTTTACGACGGAGTTTGGCTTGCCGCCGGATCCGGGCTATGTGGCATGCCACGAAATTGTGCACTACGTGCACGGCAAGCAGATCGCTGGATTTTGGTCGGCGCTCAATCACGCGTTTGGCAATTTGTTTACACCACAGCTGGGCTTCGACTCGTGGTTCTTCGAAGGCTTGGCAACCCACTACGAAGCCGCCTTGCAGCCAGGCGTTGGCCGCCCGCGCTGGCCGGTATTTACGGGGATGTTCGCTGCGGCGTTTGCAAGTGAAGGCTTCGGCGGCGGCGACCTATCGGAAAACGGGCGTAAATCGCACCTCGGTCATAACTACTTGTTCGGCACCATGTTCGTCGATTTTCTGGCGAGCAAGTATGGCGAACGTCCGTTGTGGGTCACGATTGGCGCGCAAGCGCGCAGCATCACCGGGCTGATCTCGGCCGACTCATTTAAGGATGGTTTTGCCAAGTCGTTGGGGACGTTGACTGATGAATTTGCGACGTGGGCACGGGAAAAGTACCCGGTGCGCCATCGGCCTACGACGCAACGGAAAGTTGCAACGGTGGGCAACACGGCGCGCTACGCGCGTGGCCGGGACGGCACCGAAGCGTGGATCGCCAGCGACGTGGATGCGCCCGTGCGGTTGACGGTCCGGGATCCGGACGGCCGGATATTGGCCGAACGCAATTTGGTGGAAGTGCTGCCGCCGCGCAAGTTGGCGGTTGCCGCGCCTTTGTTGTCGTCGGGCTTGTCGGTCACCGATGATGGCAGCGCCGTGTATTTTACGGCGGTCGACAGCGATGATATTCGGTTCACCACGCGCTTGATGCGTTGGCAACGCAGCGATGGCAGCTTGCATGAGGTGACGCATGGCCTCGGACCCGGTGGTGCGATTGATGGTGCCGGCCGACGCTATTTCTACCTTGCAGTCGACGGCGATCGCTGGAGCCTGGGAGCATACGACCTAACAACCAAAACGTCGCGGGTGCTGCATGAGATGAAACCCGGCACCTTTGCGTTGACGGCCCAGCCATCCGCTGATGGCGCGCATGTGGTGGCGAGTGTTTGGAACGGCGCAACGTTTGTCTTGTGGGTGATCAACGCAACGACCGGTGCCGTCGAACACGTGATCGATGACGGTAGTGCTGTTTACGACGGCAGTTTTCTCGCCGACGGTCGGCTGTTGCACCTTGGTGTGGTGGACGGCCGGTTTCAGCTGGTTGTGCGCGACGGCGATGGTCGCAATCCGCAGGTGGTCAGCGATGTGCCGTACGGTGCGTTGGCCCCGCGAGCGGCTGGGCCAACCATTCGGATGTTGAACCGCGAAGGTTGGACATGGACCGTCGACGAAGTGCCGTTGCCAGCGCCGCGGCCAGTACCCGAAGCAGCCGCGGTACCGGTTGCCGACACGCCGTTGCCAGCGCCGCGGCCAGTACCAGAAGCAGCCGCGGTAACAGTTGCCGACACGCCGGTACCAGCAGCAGCAGACTCTGTGGTGCCAGCAACGCCAGCGGCCGTGACCGATGAGCCCGTCGCGCTACCACCTGCCACCATCGTTTCCGATCAGCCGTTCAGCGTCTGGGACCGCTTCTTCGTGCCGCAATTACATTCGATCAGCACGGCAGGCAATGGCATGTTCGGCGCGGTTGTCGCCGGCGGTGACCGGTTGGGATTACAGCGGTGGAGCATCACGGGATTGTGGCAACCCAAGACAGGCGCTGCCACCCGGCAGCATTTTGGCGGTCAAGTTGCGTACCTCAACACCATGTTGGCACCGTGGACGATGTTGGCATCTGGCACGGTGTTGTCATGGGCGAGGTCGGTCAGCACCGCCAGCGATACAAATCCCAATTCGCCTGACTACCTCGAAGAAAATCGGCAACGCGATGGCTCGTTTGTTATCGGGCGCAGCTGGCGCAACGCCTGGAGCGTGGCCTTGGGTGGTATCTACAGTTACGAATATTTCGATGCTCGCAATCCAGCGATCTTCACGCCACCGGAAACCCTTGAACTCGGTGGCGCTGAGGTAACCGCCTCCTACGCGGCATTCGAAAGCACTGCTTACACGGGGGCGCGGCGCGGTGTGCTTACGTCAGCATCGGTTGGCTTTTATCCGACCCAAATGTCGACGCTGGCGAGCAACGCAACCGACGCCTCACTCACCATCGGCGGGGCCGTGCCGCTACCGTTCGGACGGCGCCATGTGATCTCGGCCATCGCGACGGGGCGGGTTGCCTTGGCCGGCGACGCCAATCTGTTGCAACTCGGTGGCGTCTATGGCGGCTCGTCATTGTGGTCGCATGCCAATAAAGAAGCGCCGACCGCGGTGACTGCTATTGCCGCGACGCCGGGGGTCTTTCGGTTCGCCAACGGTTTGCGCGGGTATGAAGATCGCAGCTTTGCCGCCGAAAAACTGCTAACGGCGGAACTTGAGTGGCGCTATCCACTGATCATCGATCGTGGCATCGCTGCCACGCTGTGGTTTTTGCCAGCGTCGTTCTTGCGGCAACTGGACCTCATCGCGTTTGCCTCGCTTGGTGCGCACCAAGCCCACGCGGATGGGTCCGCCTCGATTCATGGCGCCGTAGGCGGCGGTGCAGCGCTGGAATTTGCGCTGTTCCGCGTGCCGCTCACCATCGAATATCAACTGGCGCGGCGCGTGCGTGATGACCGAGCCATCACGCAGTTTGTTGGGCTGTTAGTCGGTTGGTGATGGCTCGGTTAGTGCCAAAATCCGACGGAGATGCCGCCATTGCGATAATTGCGCGCAATATCGCTCGTCAAGGTTAGCCGTATGCGCCGCGGGCCCCACGCGTGGAACGAAAACAGCGCGAGTTCGAGCCCACTGGTGATGTGGATGCGGCCATGCGCGTCGGCAAATCGACTTGGCTCCCAGTAGGTTCCTGCACGCAGTCGCAAGCGCGCCGGCAGAATTTCATACTCGGCGCCCAAGCGTGGCGACCATGCAACATTGCGTCCCGATGGCTGTAGGCCGCCTTGGCCAAAGGCTTCGATCCCAAAGCCATGGGGCGTCGGCGCCGTAGCAACTAGTTCGGTTGACAACAAGATGCTGCGCTCATCGCGAAATGTAGTGGCGACTTTCTTATTCCAACCTGTTGCTGCAAGCCGGTACGCGGCCCCGAGGCTGAGCCGCCAAGGCACCGCGATGCGATCGGGTAGGATGTAGCCTTCGCAATTCAGCGGATCGCAGTTGCCGACGGTAACTTGGTTGTTGGTGCGGCCCACCGTGAGACTGCCCGCCACACGGTACGATTGCGCGCTTGGCAGCCAGGTCGCCCCAGCCGATGCGCTGACGGTCGAGATACCAAACAGCTTGGCATCTGCAGCGTTGATATCGAAGGCGCCGGTGCGAAACCCAAGGCCGGCCGCAAGATCGAGTTTGGGAAACCAACGGGCAACGTCGAGCTCGCCGCGCGTAACCTGCGCTTCGATGGGTCGAGTGCCTAGGCCGTCCATCGGGGTCACCCAGGTTGTTGCCGTCACCGCAACGCCCCATGGTCCAAAGCCGAAGGCTAGGCCCGCCGTCGCTGCGCGATTGCCGTTGGCGCCGTCGAGGTGACCGTTGTTGTCGTAGTCGGTCGATAACGAACCGGTGGCGCCATCGAGATGGAAATCCCACGCGAACCAATCGCGATCCGTGGTTGGCCGCACCGCCGAAGCGGACGGGTTTGCAAGGGAGCCGGCCGAGCCTTCGGCGACCGCAACCGATACGCCACCCATGGCGATGACGCGGCTTGAGCCCAACGCGGCGCCTTCGTAGAGATCAACTGCCCAGTCGCGCGACGTGATCGGTGGGAAAGCTTGGGCGGCGGCAGCGCTTGGGGCAACGCAGCACGCTGTAATTACAAGCGCGTATCTCAAAGATGCAGCCCGAGCACGACGGTCACGGTGTATTCGTTGCGTGCATCGATCGTCGGATCGATGGGCTGCCACAGTTTGAACCAGCCGAGCCAGGCGGTGCTCATGTCCGTGCTCAGTTGTTTAACGCATGCGGGCAGCGCGTTTTTCTGCGCATCCGTGCCAAGCAGGCTCATCGTGCCGTCATTGTATTCGAAGCCAAACCGAAACGTCACTTTGCCGGCTTTGCCATCGTTACAGGCGATCGGTGCAGCTTTGATCTGCGTTGCAAAATTGCGTTGCAGCAAGGTGGCAAAGTACTTCACGCCGTCGCTGCACGGCACGTTGCCGCCGTCGGTACTGCAGTTGGCGACGGTGACTTTGGTTAGGCTCGTGACCTTCATCGTGGGGCGTGGCGGCATGCGCCTAGCCATGGCTGGATGCGCCAGGCCTGCAGCTGAGGTGAGCAACAACATCAGCATCGTAAACGCAACTGCACGAGCGCGATTCCCAAAGCGATTCATCATCAGACTGTAACGCGAAATTGCTCGGTGCACGATCACATTCGGGAATGTGCACGCGGCAACAGATCCGCGCGACGCGGCGCGCGGTGAAGGGTGAATGCGGTGGCTTGCCACCGCAGAGGGAAACGGGAAAGTTTCCCTTGTCAAATCGACAGGGTGCCGACCGCCAGAAAGCGGTCGTGCACCCAAAGTTGCTCGGCATATTGATTGTATCTGCCGATTGTGTACCGTTGCGGCATGATCGATCACACTGGTGTTCCAGTTTCTAATCTAGCCAAGAGCATTGAATTCTACCGCGCTGCGTTGGCGCCACTCGGATATGAATTGATTATGCAATTTCCGCCCGATGCGCCGGTGGCGGCTGGCTTTGGCGTTGCTGGCAAAGCTGATTTCTGGCTACACACCGACAAGGTGCACGCTGGCAGCCACGTTGCGTTTCGCGCCGAAAAACGGTCAACGGTCAAAGATTTTTACCAAGCCGCGATGGCGAACGGCGGTCGCGACAATGGTGCGCCGGGTGTGCGCCCCCACTACCATGAACACTATTTTGGTGGGTTTGTACTAGACCCGGATGGCCACAACATCGAAGTGGTGTGCCACGTACCGTACTTAGGTTAGCCCAGCTACGCGTGTAACCGAATCGTTGCGCGGCTGTCGTTGCTTGGTGCCGAATGGAGCGCACCAACGATGGCCGCGGGCAAGCCGGCCTCGACGAGTTCGGCCGTGCAAGCAGCGGCCGCAGCCGCCGGCACGCACAGCAGCAAGCCACCGCTGGTTTGCGCATCACATGCGACGCTGGCGAGTTGTTCGCGCCGATCGTTGATATCAGTGCATTCAACTGCGAACGGCGCTCCGTCGGCCCATCGCAGCATCGGTGCCACAAACGTGCGATTCGCTTTGCTACCGCCGGGGCACAAGCCCAAGGCAAAATGTTCGAGCACGCCGGGCAACAGCGGCAGGTTGTTTAATTCGATGTCGGCGACCAGGGCCGTGTCGCGCAACAAGTTACGCAAATGGCCACACAAGCCAAAACCGGTGACATCGGTGGCCGCACGCACGCCATGGCGTTGCGCAATCCGCGCGGCGGTTTGGTTCAGCGTGGTCATCGACGTGACGGCAGCGGCAATCTGCGCTGGCGTTGCCGATTGTTTTTTGATCGCTTGCGACAGGATGCCGGTGCCTAGGGCTTTGCTCAAAATCAGCACATCGCCGGCGGCGGCATTGCGATTTGACCAAACATTGGCTGGATTGACTTCACCGGTGACGGCCAGGCCAAACTTCACTTCGGGGTCACGCACCGAGTGGCCACCCACCACCGCAACACCCGCGGCGGCACACGCACGTTGGCCGCCTGCCAGAATTTCGTGTAGCACGTCGAGTGGCAGGTTCTCGTCGGAGAAAAATACCAGGTTCAAGGCGAAACGGGGTTCGCCACCCATGGCCCACACGTCTGACATGGCATTGGTGGCTGCAATGGCACCAAAGGTTGCCGGATCGTCGACGAGCGGTGCAATGACGTCGGTGGTGAACACCAACTCGGTGCCCGGCGTCACTTTCATGACGGCTGCGTCGTCGGAGTAACGATGGTCCACCACGACGTCAGCGCTTTGTTCACGGCTAGCGCCTTCGCGCGTCCGATCGAGGACTTGAGTTAATTCATTGAGGCGCAGCTTGGCTGCACAGCCACCGCCGCGTGCATATTCAGTTAAACGAATCACCAGGAAATCCGATGGTTAAGAATTTCGTTGCTCAACGGTTGCGTTTGATCGGCCATACCTTCGGCGTATACGACATACACCGCAATGGTGCGATCGGGTGTGAAGTAATAGGTTGCATCGGCATTGAGCGCTTGCTCTTCGGTCGTTTCATCGCCGGCTTTTTGATACGTGGCAAACACGCGCATCTTGCCAGCGATAACGCGCTCGGACTTCTCGATGAGAATAAAGCCGTCTTTTGCTGCGAGCTGATGTAGTTCCGCCACCGGATGGCCCAAGACCGAGATGACCACAAGCCCAAGTTTTTTCGCTGGTGAGATCCACGCGTAGATGGTGCCATTGCCGTCGGGAACAGCTTGCATGGTTGGCCCGTCAAACCCTCGGGGTACGTGAAGCTTGAAGCCTAGGCCTTCAAACAATCTACCGTTGAGATGAAAATCGATCGGTGGCGCAGCGTAGGGATCGTCATTGCCTCCTTGGTTGTTGTCAACCTGCCAAGGATCTCCTTTGGGCGGCGTAGGCGGCGTTGGCACTGGGGCAGGGGCATCAGGCGCTGCGGTCGTCGGAACTTGCGGATTGCCACCAGCACTTGGGTCGGTTTTGGCAGGCGCTTCGGAACGTTGCGAATACCAATACGCGCCTGCGCCACCGCCACCCATGAAGACTAACGCAGCGAGCACCATCGGCACCCGTGATTTGCGGGTTGGTTGGGCGCGCTCGACAACGTGGGTTGGCGCCACCTGCGGCCGTGGTGCCGTTTGCGCCAGTGAAGCGTCTGACGCTAGTACTGGTGCAGTGGCTGCCGCTGACGCATAAAGATTAGGCTGCGCTGCAACTGCAGGCGACGCCAATGGGCGTTGCGCTCCAGGTGCGTACATGGACGGTACGGCCGCCGCTGCTACCTCAGGACGTGGCACGGCCGGCGCTGGGCTCGGCGCTGCATACAACGACGCGACAGTTGCAGGCGCATTGCTGTTCGGCGTCGGAGTTGGCGCGGCCTGCGGGGGCGCCGCTGGCAAGGGTGTACCTACCGCAGGCTGGGCCGGTGGCGTAATCGCAGGTGCTCGACCACCGACTTGCATGGGCGCAAGCGTGGCCGCTACTTGCATCATCGCATCGCCGAACTGCTCCATGCTCGCGAACCGATGCGCTGGATCTTTTGCGAGCCCCGCCATTACCAGTTGATCGAGCTCCAACGGCAGCCCAAGGTCCGGGCGGCGCGCGCTCGGTGGTGCTGGCATTTCCATCAAGTGCTTCGACAAAATCGATAGCACTGTCGTCGATTCAAACACCATTCGGCCGGTGAGCAATTCGTACAACATCGCGGCCAACGCATACACATCGGTTCGGCCGTCGACGGTTTCGCCTTTAATTTGCTCGGGCGACATGTATTGTGGGGTGCCCAACATATCGCCAGCTTGGGTCATCGCCGTCGCTCGAGAATCATCGCGGAGCTTGGCAATGCCAAAGTCCAGCACGCGCGCGATGTCGGAATGTTTGCCTCGGTCTTGCAGCATGACGTTGTCCGGCTTCAGATCGCGGTGCACGATGCCGTGGCTATGCGCATCGGCTAACGATGCTGCAATCTGCGCCGCAATGTACAGCGCTCGCTGCGGCGCCAATGGCGCTTCGCGACCCACCACTTTGCGCAGCGATTGGCCGTCAACAAATTCCATTGCGATAAACAGCGAACCATCGCTGTCTTGGCCGAAATCGTAGATGCCTACGGTGTTGGGGTGATTGAGTTTGGCGACTGCTTCAGCTTCGGCATTAAAGCGACGCAACAACATCGGCGT
>JAKQOD010000550.1 GCA_029565465.1 Deltaproteobacteria bacterium | reverse complement strand
CCCGTGCTTGTGCCAGTGCCCGTGCCCGTGTCCGTGTCCGTGTCGGTGTCCGTGGCCCCGTGTCCCGCGTGTCGCCGCTACATCTTCGGCAGCACCGCAACCGTGTCGCCGTCGAAGAATGCAAGCACGCCATCGCGAACGATCGCCAAGCCAACCGGATCGGCGCGTGGAATTTCCGGCAGCGCATAGACCCAGCGTTGCCGGGCTTGCGCATCGTAGGTAACGATCAAATCGTGGGTCAACGTTGTATCGACGCGCGATGCCAAGGCGCAGGCACCATCGGCAGCAACCGCGGTGCCGAGCAAGGCAATACCTGGCGTCGGAAATGCAGCTTGGCCGTGGCGCGAGCCAGTGGCATCGATATCCAAGACGTCGATTTCGCCGCGTGGATTGAACCGTGTGCCGATGCGCGCGACCCGCAGCATGGGTGATTCGTGAGCGGCGCCCTGCACAATGCCGAGCACAGCTGCAAACCTGCCTCCGACACGCCACTGTTCTTTGCCTTTGTCGTCGAGCGCCAACACGGCTTCGTCGGTTTGCTTAAATGTCAGCGCCACTTTATTGATGGTGGCCGTGATGCTTGGCGCCGTGGCCGCCGAGCGTTTCGCACGCGGCGCTAGCGGATCAAATTCCAATGTTACATCACCGCGTTGCCAGGCAATCCTCGTCGTCGCTATCGCCCAGACCCGCGACGGCCCTGTCGTGCCTGCAAACGCTTCCGCAAGTTCGGGTGGTGCCACGATCGCTGCAAGGCTGAGGTCATTACCAGTCCCACTAACCGTACGCAGGCAGCCAAGCAAAACTTGGCTTTCATCGATCACCGGCGCTTTGGCGCAATCGGCGATAAGCAACACGTTGTCGTCGAGCACGAGCGGCGGTGCGAGATGTAAGCCGGTTGGTTTGGTCCATGCGGTTGAGCCATCGCTCCACCGTATCGCTGCAAAACCAAATTGTGATGAGCCAACGACAGCCAGATCACCGACGACGACTGGCCCAACAACATCGAACCGAGGTTGGTCGGCGTGCACCGGCACTTTGATCAAACGAGTGGCACTGATCCACGGCAAATCGCCAAGATCCGTTGTCCAGTTGCGCGCAGGCGCAGCGTCTGCGGTTCGCGCAGCCGCGTCGAGCTTGGCCGGCGCTGCACGCTCAACATGCTCAACTGGCTCAACTGGCGCTGCCGCCTTTTTGCTTTTGCATGCCGTCGACGCCAGTGCGAGCACACATGCGCTGAGCGCGCCGAGGCGAGTATTACTCACTGGCTTTTTTGCGCTTCGCGTTGGCTTCGCGGAACCGATCGGCCCAGCCTTCGATGTTCACTTGCTTCACACGCGTCAATGCGAGGCTGCCGCGCGGCACATCGTTGGTAATCGTCGAGCCCGAGCCTACAAATGCATCGCGTCCGACGGTGACCGGAGCCACCAACTGCGAGTCCGACCCGATAAACGCGCCAGCTTCGATGGTGGTTTTGTGTTTGTTGAAGCCATCGTAGTTGCACGTAATGGTGCCTGCGCCAATGTTAACTTTGGCGCCGATCGAAGCGTCGCCGAGGTACGCCAAGTGATTAGCTTTGGCGCCGGCCATGAGATGGGTCTTTTTGGTTTCGACAAAGTTGCCAAGATGCGCACCTTCGTCGACTTGCGTGCCCGGCCGACAATGAGTGAATGGCCCGATATGCGTGCGTGGCCCGATGACGCTTTCGCTGAACACCGAATACGGTTTGACATACGCACCGTCGGCAACGGTGGTGTCGACGATGACACAACCAGTGTCGATGTGAGCGCCTTCGCCAATCGACGACTTGCCGCGAATGCAAACGCCTGGACCAATCCAGGTATCACGGCCAATCGGGCCAACGTCAGCGTCGATAAACGTGCGCTCGGCATCGATCATCGTTACGCCTTCACGCATCCAGGCTTCGTTGATGCGGCGGCGCGCAGCGAGGTCTACCGTTGCGAGATCGACGCGGTCGTTGACGCCAGAGACTTCGGCGAACGGCACATCGATCGACGTTGCACCGCCGCGCAGGGCTGCCCGCGCCACCAAGTCGGTGAGGTACAACTCGCCTTTGGCGTTGTCGGCTTTGATGGTGTTGAGGTCGGCGCGCAAGTGCGCCAAGCGCACAGCGTAAAAACCTGCATTGGTGTCGCGAATCGCGCGCTCGTCGGCGCTGGCATCGGCATGTTCAACGATGCGCATGAGCTTGCCACTGGCGTCGCGAACCAGGCGGCCATATGGCATATCGCGGTCAGGCACCGTCGATAACAACGCCATGCCGGCCGGGTTGGCTGCACACGCTGCCGTGAGTTGCGCGATGCGCTCGGCCCGCAGCAACGGTGCATCGCCGCTGAGAATCACCACGATGCGGTCATCGGCTTCGTTGGCCAACGCAGGCAATGCACACATCACAGCGTGGCCAGTGCCGCGCTGTTCAGCTTGGATTGCGATGTCGATTTTGCCAGCGCCAAACCGCGCATCAAGCTCCGCTTTTACGACGTCGGCTTTGTGGCCCAAAATAGCAACCACGCGTTTGGCGCCCGCGGTTTGCGCCGCGGTGATAACCCAACCGATCATCGAGCGACCGGCAACCGCGTGCAGCACTTTCGGCTTTTCGCTCTTCATCCGCGTGCCCATGCCCGCGGCCATAATTAGAACCAGAGGAGATTCGCTAGTACCTGAACTCATCGTCGCGGCAGGGTAGCACAAACCATCGCACCGTCGGTATTCGAGCTTGCAGTCAAAGTATCGGCAGCCTACTTACGGGATCCGCGCGACGCGCCGCTTCGCCACGGCAAAGGGGACACGCGTCCCCTTGTAACGGTAGGTAAGCCTCTTACTTGTGCGTTGTTGCTTGGCACGCGACGGCCGGGCAGTGAAAACAGGTGGCCGTAGCGCTGGTTTTGGAAGTGGCCCGGTAGCGAAATTTGGCAGCTACGAAGTTAGTTGTGGTGGTGGTTTGCTCCACTTTTTCTGGAGCGGACTGTTCGGCCGGTGTTTGGCTGTGCACGGCGACGGTCGTGATCGGACGCAAGCCGCTTATCGGCACTTGGCTTGCTTCATCCGCTGATGGCATGCCAGGACCGATCGTTCCAACCGAAAAACCGCAATCGCCTTGGACAATCCAGACTTGCCACGAAAGTTCGGTGACGCAATCGCTGGGGTGATTGATGACGGGCACAAACGCATCGCGCACGCCGTCGCCGTTGAGGTCGAACAAGCGTTGGGTCGAAAATGGCGCAGTCGGATTGCCGACCCGATGGTATTGGCCGTTCTCTGCAACTTGACCGCCGTTGCTTTGGAGATCGAGCGTAACGCTGGGAATCGGCAAACAACGATTCGAACGTTTGGTGATGACAGGGTGATCAATGATGCGGATCGGCTCATTGGGGTTCAATGCGACG
>JAKQOD010000973.1 GCA_029565465.1 Deltaproteobacteria bacterium | reverse complement strand
ACTTTTCCGCCGAGTTGCAGGCTGCGTGCGTTGCTAACCACAGGGAACCTTCGTTCGCCAGTGATCGCACTACCTTGAGGGAATCCGCGAAACAGCAACACACATTGTGTGGCTGGTCGCGCTACGCCAAATGCAAGGTCGCAGTCATTGGGCAAGCCGTCATTGTCGCTATCCGCCGTGTTGTTGCTCGAAATCGGGCATGGATCAACGCTGTCGAGAATCGTGTCACCATCAAAATCGGATCCGTTCGGATCATCAACCTTACCATCGACCGTGTTGCCACCGTCGCCGCCTGCATCGGGCTGCGCTTGGCCAGGCGTAAAGACCAGATTGCAGCCACCGAGCATGGCCATTCCAACTAGCGCTGTCAGAAGTGGATGGTTGCTCACAATATTCCACTGTATTGATCAGCGTGCTCGACCGCTATCGAAAATTGCGATTTTCGTCGACGATTTGCACAGATCACCAACACGACATGCGTGGTGATGTACGTTGCATGTAGGCAAGCCTCATACGCTGCACTGCGCTGGCGCGTCGCGTTAGCACGATTCTTCGACGAAATCGCAACGCGGCAGGGAAGGTTACAGCGCGAAGCGTTTGACCCATGCGACCAGCGGCGCCAAGGCTTGGCGCGCGGTTACGCGCATGTCGTCCGACTCACCGACGAGGCCGGCCACCGCTGGGCCGAACGTGTAATACGACTCGACAAACAGTTCGCCTAACACATTGTTGCGCAGCGCGGTGTCGCGAAAGTGCCGTAGCATTTCAACATCGTTGGCCATCAGCGAACCGTAAGCGGCAGTGGCAACGAAACACGCGTCAACTTGGCCGAGCGCGCGGTTGTTGGTGGTGAACGGCACCACCAGCAATTGGCTTTCGTTGCGACAATCGTCGAGCGCGCGAATGCCCACATAGTATTGGGTCATCGGCAACAAGCCGGGCAGGTCAAGCATTTGCACTTGGCCTGGATCGTCAGGTGTGATGGTGGCGGCCACCGGCATCGAATCAGCAAAGTTGGCCTCAGTGATCGGTTCGCCGGCGCGGATGCGCACTTCGTATGCCGTAACTTTGCCGATGTCACCGTCGTCGCCCGGTGCCACGAATGCAATTTGCGCGCTCTTCGACGTGACGTCGAGCACCACTGGCTCGGACGGATTGCCAGGATTCGCGGCATCAAACTCAGACCGCGCGCTAACTCGTACGCGGTACATGTTGCCGTCTTTCGCCGTCAGCGATAGCCGCGCCGCACCCGAGCCGGGCGTCGTGGTGCTGATCGTGCTGTCAGGCTCGCGCAGGTTGCCGTCTTCGCCATTGACTGCGCCGTAGCCCACATAGGTGTCGGTCATCGCGACGGTGCCGACGTCAGAAATCGTGAAAGGCACTTTATAGACTACCGATGGTTGGCCACGGAAAGGCAAGCCGTATTCACTCCACGCCGCTAATGGTGGCGAGGGATACTTTTCCGGTGTGTAGAACGCGTTGTGATCGAATTCTTTCGAAGCTTCGACGTAGAGCGTGTACGCGCCAGCGGCCAAGCCCGGTGGAATCGGCCAATTGACTTGGGTGTTCACGCCTCCTACCGGGGTGGCTTGCGACACTGCATCAAATGGATTGAGCGCAGCAAATTGACTGACCGACATGCTGTCGTAGGTGGTCTTGGTGATGTCTTCGCGCGGCGGATATTTGCTTTTCAGCGTCGGCGAAAATACGCCTTTGTCGCTGTACGCTTGTGATGCACATGTTGCCGTGTCCCATGCTGGTTCGCTGCGCATCAGCGGCCGGCAATAGTGGCTCTCTTTGGAGCTTTGATTGAATGGATGCGATAGGTTTTTGTCGTTGTTGTCGGCGACGCCGCCAGAGTTTTGAAAGTTCAACAACGGAAATTCCATGCCGTGGCGATGCGACCAAATCGGAAACACGCCTTCGCGGCGACCGTACGGCCACAACGGGCTGCTGTTAAATTCGGCAATCCCAGGGCGATTGCCTAGGCCGTAGGTTCCGGTCGTTTGCGTGATGTAAATGGTATCGACATATTTGCCGTTGGCATCTTCAAGCCATGCGACGATCTGCAGCTTGTCGGTTGGCGTAAAATCAACGTCGACCACGCGACACGCATTACCTGCGAAGGCTGGCGGAGCCAACAAGGCTTGGCCCGCGAAAGACGCCATTGTGAATGCCGCAGCCGCGGCAGTGCATCGCATTTTCATCGAGAGCAAGTATTACTCGGCCCTGCGGCGCGGCCAAGTGGCTTTTGCGTCGGTGTGCAGATTTTGCCGATCTAGTCACATGAGTCGTTCGCCGTGACCGATTTCCGAGGCGAACGCCGTGCCGTCGCCCATGGTGACGTTGGGCAAGTAACCGAACCACGGCATTTCGGAAGCCTCTGTGCAGAGTAGCCAAGCCACGCGCAACATGGCACACATGCGGGATGCCACGCGTGCGGTTTGCATCGTTAGCCAAAGTTGCCGAGTGTCGCGTCGGTGAAACGATCTTCGATGCAGGCGGCAAAGTCTCGGCAGGCATCGAAACCGCGTGTGTCGGCAAAGGTACCTGTGGCTTGTGCCGCGTGAAAATTTTGGCTGGCAACGACGCGTTGACGCCTTACACCGACGAAGAGTTTCGCCATCTCGGCAATGTGTTCCACATCACGCAGGTGCGCTTAGCGTGCCGCGCGCGGATCGTTGCCGAACCCGGCACCAGCCCGAGTGCGCCGGGCAGTGACCCGGCGGTGGCCGAAATTGTCGTCGAGCCGACGCCCAAACGAGCAAAAAAAACCGCGGCACGGCCGGGGTAACATTTCGGCGCAACGCAGGCCTGGCACGCTGGGCCAAGCGAAGCAGTGGCCGCCCGTGCTTTTCCTACCGAAAAGCCGCAACAGCGCGCCAAATTTTGGTACCTAGCCCGACGTGTTGCAATCCTTCGCGCATGCGGTGCAGAACATCGTCATCGATCTGGGCTATCCCGGATTGTTGTTGTTGGTAGTGCTGGAAAGCACGTTGGTGCCAATTCCTTCGTTGCTGGTGTTTCCGTTTGCAGGCTTTTTGGCGCACCAAGGGGTGTTTTCGCTGCCGGTGATTTTGGTCTTGAACACCGTCGGTGCGTTGACCGGTTCGGCGCTGTCATATTGGCTTGGCGTCAAAGGTGGCAAACCGTTTCTGCTCAAGTTCGGTAAGTATTTTTTCGTGAAGCCTGCGGATATCGATAAGACCGAAGCGTTCTTTCAAAAATACGGCGCACGCGCGATCTTGATCGGGCGGTTCGTCCCTGTAGTGCGGCATGTGCAGTCGATCCCAGCCGGGATCGCACGTATGCCTTTCAGAACTTTTCTGATTCAAACTGGCATCGGCGCTACGTTGTGGGGCGGGGGCTTGATGGTGGTGGGCTACGTATTGGGGGCCAACTGGGAATCCATTGAGCACCATGGCAAGAAGATCGACATGCCCATCGCGCTTGCGGTGGTGGCCTTGCTCGGTTTTGTCGCGGTGCGCTTTTATCTGAAGCGGCGCAAAGAAGCGCAACAGGCTGCTGCCCCTCATCCTTAGGTCAGGCGTGTAACGATGGCATCTTCGGCGTCTTCATCTCCAAGCATTTCGGTTAGGCGTCGGGCTATCAATTGGCGGGCTCAATGGTGGCAGGGTGGTAGTCCCTCGAATGGCGTGGTAGCCTCTGAAGTAATGGCGGTTTCGGCTCAAGCCTTAGCACCGGTCCCGACATCGGTGCTCGATCGGCACGAACACGATTTGATCGACCGCGCGTTGGTTGCGGTTGCGGCGCGGGAGCCAGCCGACGCCGAAATCTTGCGTGGCTTGATCATCGAGCTTAAGCACGTGGCTGGCTTGCTCGATCGGCAGCGGCAGCTGCGGGTGCCTACGGCGCTCGGTGGCGAGGCACGCAACGAGACCACGTTGATCGATCACTTGTGCACCATCGATGGCCTCTCGGGCGATTTGGCGTTGCCGCTCAAGGCCACGCTGTCGCGCACGTATCTGCTGACCAAAATCAATTTCCTGCGTGGCTTTGTGAAATCCACCGCCGCCCTGGGCATGGAAGTGCCCGACTGCGCGGCGATGTGCCACGATTTGCGTGAAGAGCTCGCCCAGTCGATCTACACGCTGCTGGCCGAAGAACTGCTGTTGGCGCTGCTACGCAAACCTAATGTTGAACTTCGCACCAAGCGCCGCGCTGCCGACCAACTGATTTCGATTTGGGACGACGCCGCCTTAGAAATCGACGATTTCGCGCCGCTGCTAGAATCGGCATGGCACGCCCGCAATCGCATCAACAGCGCGTGTGGCACCCTGCTGGGCGCAACCGAAACGTTCCGCTTGGTCTGCGAAGACTGCAGCCCGGAAGTGCTGGAATTTTTTGGTCGCGAAGACATGGGTACCGACGAAACTGCGTCGTTTGAAGAGTTTCTGTTCAACATGACCCACGAAGAATTGTTGAAGTTGCGCACGGCGATGCGTGACCAAAACGTCGTGGCGGTAACGCCGGTGTGGGCGTCGGTGGTGTTAGGGCGCCAGATCGAAGAGCTGGAGCACTCGCACGAGATCGATCCGATGGCGTTGTATCGTTCGTACCAGCGGCGCCAACTTGCAGCCGATTTTCGTTTGATGGCGGGTACCCCAGGGCCGCGGCGCACCGCCGAAGCGTACCTGATGGTGTATCTGCTCGATCAACAAGGTTGATGCGATGGCAATGCTGCCGTGGTGGACACGGCCCGTCGTGCAAGTTGTCCGGATCTCGGACGAAGCTGGCCGCGCCGTGGTGCAGCGCACGTGGCTGCCACATGGGCCTGCGTCGAGCATCGGCCGCCGTCAACTCGTCGGTCGTTAGCGCACGCCAGGTACCGTCAGCGCTGGG
>JAKQOD010000536.1 GCA_029565465.1 Deltaproteobacteria bacterium | reverse complement strand
GACGCCTGAACTCATCAACGACCCTGCCGCGTTCCAGCGGTTCCAGGCTGCGCAGGGCGAACTGTCGAGCGCGCTGTCGAAGCTGCTGGTGGTGGTCGAGCGCTATCCGGATCTGAAATCGGATGCGAACTTCCGCGATCTGCAGGCGCAGCTCGAAGGCACGGAAAATCGCATCGCGGTGGCGCGTATGCGCTTCAACGAAGCATCGCAAGCGTTTAATGCCAAACGCAGCAGCTTTCCGACGGTATTGATGGCGTCGCTCATGAGCAATCGGTTTCATACGAAGGCCTATTTTGCAGCAACGCCCGGCGCGCAAACGGTGCCAAGCGTTAATTTTGGCAGCGACAAATGATGCGGCTGCGGCGAGCGCGCGCACGCGGCCCAGCGCCAGGCGTCGGGCATGTTGCCACGTTCGCAACCCTGGCCGTCGTTGCGCTGATCTTTGCGTTTACAGCGCTGGCGGCACTGGCGATGTCGGGCTGCAGCAGCTCAGCGCCGACGGTACTGGCAACGCCGCCGGCGCCAACCGCATGGGTTACCGACGGCGCAGCCATGCTATCGCCCGCAACCCGCACGGCGCTCGACCAACAGCTCGCAACGTTTCAGCGCACCAACCAACATGAAGTTTTGGTGTGGCTCGCGCCAACGTTGAACGGCGCGCCGATTGAAGATTTCGCCGTGCGTGCGTTTGCAGCGTGGCGGGTTGGCCGGCAAGGGCTCGACGACGGCATCGTGTTGTTCATCTTCAGCGCCGATCGGCAAAGCCGCATCGAAGTTGGCTATGGCCTCGAAGGCGTGGTTACCGACGCGCAGGCTAGCCAGATCTTGAACGAGGTGTTGGCGCCCTTGCTGCAAGCCGGCAAAACCGACGAAGCGGTGACGGCAGCAACGCAAGCGTTGTTGACGTTGTTAGCGCCTGATGCTGCCGTCGGCAGCGCCGGTTCTGCCGCACAACCCGTGGCTGCGGTGCCTGCTGCGCCCGCGAAACCGCTGAGTTGGGTCACCATTGTGATGATGGTCGTCGGCGGCTTGGCGCTCCTCGTGCTCGCTATCACGCATCCGCGCATGGCATTGCTGCTGCTCGCCAGCGTTGCGTCGCGCAGCATTGGCGGCATTGGTGGCGGCGGTCGCAGCGGCGGCGGTGGTCGCTCCGGCGGCGGTGGCTCAAGTGGGAGATGGTGAAGCCTATGGATAAAAAAGCGAACAATGTGCCGCCGAAGCATCGCAGCCCGCTGGTACCGCCGCTGGTGCCGCCGTTAGTGCCGCCGTTGGTGCCGCCACTGGTACCAGCAGCACCGTCGATCGTTGTCCCGCTGGTGCCAGCGTGATGCAATTACCGCAGCGACCGCAACTGCGCATCGCGTTGGAGCGCGCCCAAGCTCGCACCACAGCGCCCATTCATGTTGCAGTGTCGTCGCTGTTCTGGGGCAGCGTGCGCAACTTTGGCGATGCAGCGTTTCGCAAATTGGCGATCAGCGCCTGCCCGGAACGCAACGGTGTGTTGTTGCTGATCGTGCCTCGGCGTCGACGATTTGTCGTGCTTGGCGATCTTGCAGTGCACGCCCGCGTCGGGCAGCGGCAGTGGGATACCCTGGCCGCCACCATCGCTAGCGCTGCAGCGCCGCAGCAAGGCTATCCTTATGCGTATGCCATTGCGCAACTCGGCAACTTGCTTGCATTGCACTATCCAAGCAGCAACCTTGCCGACGCCGTTGCGTCATCTAGCCCTGTGAGCAGCACCGCGGGCAGCACCGCGGGCACAGCCAGGCGCGGCGACGACGAATTCGAGATCGCGTTTGAGGATCAAACCCTCGCTGCCAGCACCGCCGATAAGGAGGCCTTCGATATCAACCTTAGTGATACCGACGCGCTCGCCGTTGCCATCGCATTTGATAGCCCACCTGACGACGCTGACGACGCTGATACCGGCAAACATCGCTCCGCCCAAGTTTCAGCCTCGAAATAGCATCGGCAAAATGTTAGCGCTTCATGGAACTCGCACGCGTCAGCTGATGCGTGGCGAACCGACCACCCGAGCGCTAACGCCACAGTGACGTGCCCGTGCGAGTGCCCGTGACGATGGCTGTGGCCTCGTCGGTCTCCGTGCCAGTGCCCGTAGCTGTGACTGTGACTGTGCCCGTGTCTGTGAATATGTCCGTGTCTGTGTCCGTGCCCGTGCCCATGTCCGTGTCCGTGTCTGTGTCCGTGACTGTGACTGTGCATGTGTCAGTGCCCGCGCCTTACCCTCGCTTCCTCACACGCTGCCGCTGGCATGCGCGATGCAATCTACCCACAGCATGAAACATTTCCTCAACCGTGCGTGCCTCCTCGCGAGCATCGCAATCGTCGGCACAGCCATCACTGCCTGCGGCTCAACGCACAAACCCGTCGCCGACCCAGCAACCACCGCCGGCCATCTCGCTGCCGTCGACGAACTCGACTTCCGCGTCATTCCAACGCAAACCTGGTCCGAGCTCGACAAAAGCCATTCGCACGATGTGATTGTGCACTGGCCCGACGGCCACGTAACAACCGGCTTAGCCAAGCACACCGAAAATCTCATGGCGTTATTCGCGTGGGCGCCCGACACCCGCATCGCCAGCCACACCGTGTCGCTTGGCCAAGGCGACTGGACCACCGTCGTTGCGACGATGGAAGGCACCTTCACTCGCTCCATGCGCTTCGGCCGCCCCGATGTGATTGCGCCAACTGGCAAGCCCTATCGCATCCAACTCGTCACCGTTGGCCATTGGAAAAACGGCGTCATGGACGAGAAATATTTATTTTGGGACAACCAGTCGTTCGATCGCCAAATCGGTTTAGCGCCGTAGTGCGCGCGTGGCGCGGTTGTTAGCAACCTAAGCCGCGTCGCTACATAGCGCAGCAGCAATAGCGCGACACGAGACGGCAAGTTTCGCTTGCAACTTGCCGTGTGGTGGCATTGCGCAAACTGCGAGCGCGATCACTGCATACTCGCTCCGAGTCGTCACGCTATACCGGGCGGTGCATTACGCAGCTATGACACGCGCGCGGTAACCGTCATCGCGCTAACTGCGTCAACCAGCCGCAGTTTTGCTACGAAGGATTCGCACAGCAGTGCTTAAAAGAGATCTTACAAGCACAGTAATGCGCGTAACGGCCATTACTTACCTTCGTTTAGTAATAATCTGGTCGGAAATAAATGAGGGTTGTCGTCGGTAAACTTCGTATCGCCGCCGTGCGTTCAATACACGCACCTTCGGCAGCAGAGTCACCTTGCCACGCCGTTGTTGCCCGCCGCACACCGGCCCCGCGTTCGTCGCTTGCGTGTGCGCAACCTGGCCAGGCCCCGAGTGAATGCAACAGCCGCCGCGATGCATGTCGCGTTACGCCTGCCATCGCCCAGCGCCTTTGTCGCGTGCACCTAGTTGCTCCGCGTGCGTCGCTTGCGTGTGCGCAACCCGGCCAGGCGCCAACGCGGACCACGCGCGCCACCTTGCCATCGTTCACGGAGTGCGCACCACAATGACCTCCGACAACGACACCAAGGCCAAAGTTGCCCGCTTAAACTTGAGCCCCAACAAAGCGCGCGCCACCTTGCCGCCCACACCGGCGTCGTCAGTATCATCTGCGTCGATCGACACTCGCATTGCCGACGACGCCCTCGCCCCCGCGCCCAAACCCCGCGCCACCTTGCCGCCCACCCACGTAGCGAAGACTCCCGCTGCTCAACTCGACACGCTCATTGCCGACCACGAC
>JAKQOD010000530.1 GCA_029565465.1 Deltaproteobacteria bacterium | reverse complement strand
GAACGCGGCCAAGGTGGTTACGAGTTTGGCAACACCGACCTTGCTGACGTGGTGGCGCGCGCGCTCGACATCAGCCAGCGCCGGCTTGCGAATGCTTCGATGACAATGGACGTCAAGATCGCCGACGATCTTGAGCCGGTTAGGTTGGATGCCAATGCATACACCCTTGCGGTGTTGAACCTGATCGACAACGCGATCAAGTACGCCGCCGACGGGAAAAAGCTGGAGGTTGAATTGCGCAAGGATGGCAACTCGATCCGGTTTGCGGTGCGCGACTTTGGGCCCGGCATTGCACCTGAGGAACAAAGCGCAATTTTCGAGCGATTTTATCGCGCCAAGGCGGTGCGGCTCAAGCCGATTCGCGGCTCTGGCATTGGCTTGGCGCTGGTGCAACACATCGCACGGGCGCATGGCGGGAGTGTGACGGTGACCAGCAAACCCGGCGAAGGCGCAACCTTTGCGATAACGATCCCGGCCGTAACGATGGATGAGCCCGATGGCGATGCTGCGTAACCGCTTCACGGTTTTTGTCACTTCAACGCCAGTACCGGCCCGAAGGTTTGGTACAAGGAGGTGCACATGATCGCTTCGGATGATGCCAAAAACGCCGTGGACGACGAGGGCGACGACGATGCTCGGTCGCGCCGAAAGCGAATCTTGGTGATCGAAGACGAGCCTGACATTGTGCGCGGGCTGCGCGACGCGTTGGAGTTTGAGGGCTTCGCCGTGCAGGCGCGGGGCACCGGGGCGGCGGGTTTGCTGGCCGCCATGGAATGGGACCCTGATTGCATTCTGCTCGATCTCATGTTGCCCGACGACAATGGTTATCGTGTCTGCGAAGTGCTGCGGCAGCGTAATGAAATCGTTCCAATCATCATGCTGACTGCGAAAGCGCAGGAAACCGACAAGGTGCGCGGGCTTGATGCAGGCGCCGATGATTACGTGACCAAACCGTTTTCGGTAGCGGAGCTCATCGCTCGTATCAACGCAATTTTCCGTCGGCAATCACGCTTGACTGCAACCGATGAAACGTTTGCGATTGGTGCCTGGACGGTGAACCCACGCAAGCACACGCTCAGCAAAGGCAGGGTGTCGCGGCGGCTCACGTTCTACGAATTGGAAATTCTTAAGCTGTTGCGTGAACGCAGCGAAGAAACCGTTTCGCGCGACGAATTGTTCGAAAAGGTGTGGGGTATGTCGGCTGCGCCGAGCAACCGCACGGTTGACAACTTCATTGTAAAGTTGCGGCGCAAGCTCGAAGAAGATCAAAAGAGCCCGCGGCACATTCTGACGGTGTACGGCGCTGGCTATAAGCTAGTGCCGTAAGCCCTGCGCCGGCGACCGGTTGGCAAAAATGCGAAAAAGTGAGCACGAACCGTCCGACCGTGAGGTGATGCCATCCCCTACGTTTAACGTAGGTGGGCTCCACGATATTCCTTTGGGCTTCCCGACGTGCGGGCGTGCACACCCAGAACAGAGGCAGATCCCTGGATAGTAATTGTAGGAGACAGATTTACCTCGGGTATCGCATCAGACAGTCCGTGCTCAATCGTCATTGTTCGGCATTGGGAGCATTTCGTCAATCGTCGAGATCTTGAATCTGGACCGATCATCTACTACAACGACGGGGTGCCTATCCTGTTGAAGAATTTCACGAAAATGCTTGCGGTTTGTTTGCTTGCGACGGCGAGCGTTGCAGCCTGCAAGAAAAACCCTAAAAACGACAACACCGCAGCCGAAGTCGTCTCGGCTGCGGATCGGGTTGGTTCGGGCTCTGGTTCCGCAGCGCCGGCGGCGCCGGTTGATACCACGCCGTTGCCAGGCATCGACTTGGGCGATTCGTCAGCTGAAAAACAAACCTTGTTTTACAAGCTGATTGGTTCATTGACGTCGCCGTGCGGCAAAGCGCACAGCTTGCGCACGTCGTTTACGTCCGACCAAACCTGCAAGCGTGCAACGTTTGCAGTGAAGTACGTGGCCGCCCTCGTTGCCGACGGTGCAACCGAGCCGCTTGCCCGTGAACAATACGACAACAAGTATAAACTCGGGGCTCCAGTAAAGCTCACGTTGGATCCGAAGCTCGCGGTAGGTGCCATCGACGCCCCGATCAAACTGGTTGAGTTTTTTGACTACGGTTGTCCGGCTTGTCAGCAGTTCTTTCAAGAACTAGAAAAGCTGATCGTGGCGCGCAGCAGCCAAGTGGTTGTTTACTACAAGATGTTCCCACTGGAGAAAATCCATCCTGATTCCAAATTCGCAGCGATGGCTGCGGTTGCGGCCGCGGAACAAGGCAAGTTCCAACCGATGCACAAAATGCTCTTCGAAAAACAAGCCCACACCAAAGACGACGTTTTTAAGAACGCCAAAGAACTTGGTTTGGACATGGTGAAATTCGAAGCTGACTACAACAGCGCCAGCACCAAGATCAGCGCCGACCAAGCCGAAGGTGACGCTGCCGGCGTCAATGGCACGCCTGCTATTTTCTTCAATAGTTACGAGTACAAAGGTCCGCGGATGCAAGCCTACTTAGAACGTTGGATCGACGAAGAAATCGCCGTCAATCGTTAACCCGCTACTGAATATTGTCGTAGGAAGGCCGTCCCATGTTTATGCGCCACTTTGTTGCCGTGCTTGCGTTTGCTTCCATGGGAATTTTTGCCGCGCCACCGGCCCACGCCGAAGGCGTAAACGTCGGTGACCGTGCGGCTGACTTTGATGTGGGTAAAAGCGAAGCCGGCAAAGACATTCGCCTCAAGGACTTCAAAGGCAAGTGGGTGGTGATGACGTTCGGCGCACACTGGTGCAAGCCGTGTGCGAACGAGCTGCCAGCGTGGGATGGTGTGGCGCCGGCGTTCAAAGACAAAGCGATTTTTGTCGCTGTGAATATTAGTAACAAGATCGACGACGGCAAGAAGTTCAACAAGAAGTTGAAGATCAAAAACATGACGAAGGTGTATTTGCCGCAAGACAAATCCGCCACCGACGATCAGTACGACACCGGCACGTTCCCAAGCACGTTTGTGATCGATCCCAAAGGCGTGATTCGCTTCATCCACAAGGGCTACGAAACAGGCGACGCTGACAAGCTGAGCAAAAAGCTCACTGAACTGCTGCCAGAATAGTTCAGCCTAGCGTCGCGTCGTGGCCAGTTGTTGGCCAGCCGTTGGCTTGTCGGAGCCGCCGCAACAAGGCTTGCAATTGGCGCCTGCTTCGGCTGGTTCAAGTTGCAGCGTAACGTGCCCAATCCCGAATTTGGTTTTGAGTGCGTCGCCGACGGTAGCCATGAATGGTGGCGGGGCGGCCTGCCAGGCCACGACCACGTGCGCGGTCAACGCCACTTCGGTGGTGCTCGTGGACCAGATGTGAAGGTCGTGCACATCGCAAACGGTCGGCAGGCTGGCTAGATACGTACGGACGGCGTCAGGATCGATGTGCTTCGGTACCACGTCGAGCAGCAAGCCAATCGAAGCTCGCAGCAGCGACCATGCCGAGACCAAGATGACGAGTGCAAGCAATAGGCTGGTGGCAGGGTCGACCCATTGCCAACCGGTTTGCCGCACGACCAACCCAGCAACAACGACCCCAGCCGAGACGGCAGCATCGCCAAGCAAGTGCAAGTAGGCGCCGCGTTGGTTGAGGTCGTGGTGGCGGCCGCCAGCAAACAAGCGAGCCGCAAATACATTTACCAGCACGCCCACCGCGGCGACGATGGCAACCAAGCCACCGTCGATGGCACTTGGTTCGCGGAAGCGCGAAATTGCTTCCCAGCCGACCGCGCCGACAGCGAATACAATGATCAACGCGTTGGCCAATGCGGCCAGCATGGTGGCGCGACGAAAACCGTAGGTACGGCGGCTGGTTGCTGGGCGAATCGCAAGCACCACCGCGCCCCAGCCCAACAAGAGGCCGCCGACGTCGCCAAGGTTATGCGCTGCATCGGCCAGCAGTGCGGTTGAATCCGCAACGAAGCCGGCGATCAATTCAATAACGACGAAGGCAGTATTGAGCACCACGCCAATCGCAAACGCGCGATTGACTTGGCCATTGGTGGGGACGGAATGGTGGTTATGATCATGATCGTGTCCGTGCCCGTGGCCGACGGGCGATGCATCGCGACTGGCATGTTGTCGCTGCGCTTCCGGTCCGTGGCCGACGGGCGATGCATCGCGACTGGCGGCGTTGTCGCTGCGCTTCCGG
>JAKQOD010000524.1 GCA_029565465.1 Deltaproteobacteria bacterium | reverse complement strand
TCTTACAGCTCGCTGCGGAATCGGATTTTCGATTGGATTCGGCACACGATTGTTGTCTAGTTGTTTGGGCTCCGCCAGTGGCACCATGCCGAAGAACACGGCGCCTCGCTTGCTCTGCGCCACCGAACAACTAAAGACGGCAGTCGCCAGGGCCACGCCCACCAACAAGTTTCGCGCCGTCTGCATGGTCATCTGACCACGCAACGAGGTTCTGGGTTGCTTCACGATGCGGCAGGACGCGCGCCAGCAACCATGTCAGCAAGATCGAGCTGAACATCAAACACGTGCGTGGCCGGGCCGCGCATGAAAACCGTCGCGTATTCAGGTGCCACGGTAATCGCGAGCGTGCCACCTAACAGGTGCACGGCTACTTCGCTGCCAAGCGTGGCGCGGCCAGTTAGACATGCCGCAACCACCGTTGCACACGCCCCGGTGCCACATGCCAGTGTGATGCCGCAGCCGCGTTCCCAGACGATCAAGTCGATATCGCCGTTAGCTTGAACAAACGCAAATTCGGCGTTGGTGCGACGTGGAAACCACGCGTGATTTTCGACTTCCGTCCCCACCCGACGCGCCGCAACTTCGGCGTGCGCGCGCGAGTCAACGAACGCCACTGCATGCGGATTGCCCATCGACACCGCAGTGATTTCGAACATTGCCGTGCTCAGATCGATGCGCTCCGTGATGCAGCGTTCGGATGCATTCACTGGCGTCGATACCATCGGAATTTCAGCGCGGGTAAAACGCGGTCGCCCCATGTCAACCGTCACGGTGGCGACAAGGTCGTTCACGACGTGCACTGCGCACGACAGCGCACCAGCACCTGTATCGACGATAATCGTGGGCTGCTTGATTCCACCCCGATCGTAAAGAAACTTCACAACACAGCGCAGGCCGTTGCCACACATCTCGGCTTCACTGCCATCGGAGTTAAGCACGCGCATCCGCGCATGTGCACTCCCCGACACGGGCGGCAAGATTGCCAACACGCCGTCACCGCCAACACCGAATTGGCGGTCGCAAGCTGCACGCACAAACGCACTGTCCTGAATGGCAGCACTCACATCGGTAGCGACATCGCGCAAGTCGACAATCAAAAAATCGTTGCCAAGCCCATGATACTTGGCGAATGCGACCAACTTCGTTGGCATTGCCGCAGCCCTAGTTCGCAGAACCGGCGGCTGGCGCTGGCGCTTCCGCTGGCTTTTCCGTCGCTGCTGGTGCTGCGGCTGGCTTTTCCGTCGCTGCTGGTGCGGCGGCTGGCTTTTCCGCGGCTGGCTTTTCCGCGGCTGGG
Organism: Deltaproteobacteria bacterium; assembly: GCA_029565465.1. Classification (GTDB taxonomy): domain Bacteria; phylum Myxococcota_A; class Polyangia; order Haliangiales; family Haliangiaceae; genus JABFXX01. The sequence goes on along the minus strand of JAKQOD010000524.1, from coordinate 987 downwards.
GCTGGTGCGGCCGCTGGCTTTTCCGCGGCTGGCTTTTCCGTCGCTGGCTTTTCCGTCGCTGCTGGCGCTGCGCTGCCGGCAGCTGGTGCCGATGCACTGCCAGCTTCTGGCGTCACTGGAACCGTTGCGCTGCCTAACTCAGTGCCTGGCACAACGGGAGCCGTTGCGCTGCCCGACTCAGTGCCTGGAACAACCGGCGCGGTAGCGCTGCCCGAGCCAGCATTTTTCAGTGTTTCTTCCTTCGACTTTAACAACGCTTGTTTTCTCGCGTCTTCGGCTTCACTCAATTTGACCAACGAATCGCCGCCGTGGTGCGACGCCAAATACGCCAACGTCATCGACGTCAACATGAACATGGTTGCCGCGCCGGCAGTCAAGCGACGCAAGAACGTCGAAGCGCCCGAACCGCCGAATACCGTTGCTGCGTTGCCACCGCCGCCAAAGGCACCGCCCATGCCACCGCCTTTGCCGGATTGCAGCAAAACGGTCAGCATCAAGAACAAGCACATCGAAACGTGCACGATGGTAACGAGGGTCGACATGGGAAAGCGGGTTCTAGCCCAATCCTAGCCCATGCGCAAGCACTAGCTCGCGTCAAAACCCTTGCGATATTAAGCAATTACGAGCAAGGGCGATCGTTAGCGTTTGGCACCTTTAACGATCGCAACAAAATCGGCAACTTCCAGCGACGCGCCACCCACCAACGCACCATCAATGTCTGGCTGCGCCATCAACGATTCGACGTTATTTGGCTTCACCGAGCCGCCATATTGAATGCGCAACGCATCCGCGGCAGCGCCAAACTTCTCACGCAGCCGTTTGCGAATGTGCGCGTGCACTTCCTGCGCTTGTGCCGGCGTCGCCGTCCGGCCGGTACCAATCGCCCACACCGGTTCGTAGGCAATCACCACGTGATCGGTCGTCACTGCGCCGCCGATTTTCACGTTCGCCAATGCCGGGCCCAGTTGCGCATCACACACGTCAAAC
>JAKQOD010000485.1 GCA_029565465.1 Deltaproteobacteria bacterium | reverse complement strand
CTGGTGTGCCAGCGATCATCGATTGCGCCGATTTTCCGTCGAGCGACTTGGCCAAGCCAAAATCCATCAGCTTCACAAGGCCTGCCGAGGTCCGCATCATGTTGGCAGGCTTGATATCGCGATGGATAATTTTTTTGCTATGGGCGTAGGCGAGCCCATCGAGCGCTTGCTTGATGGCGCGTAAGCTTTCGATAATGGTGAGCCCCGGCGCTTCGAACATCAGGGTTTCGAGTGACTTGCCTTCGACAAACTCCATACAAATAAACGCACGGGATTCGAGCACGCCGACGTCGTGGATGGTCACGATGTTGGGGTGATTCAACGCTGCGACGGCGCGCGCTTCGCGTTGAAACATCTCTTTCATTTCAGCGTCGTTGGACAGCGATTCAGATAAGAACTTCAACGCCACTTCGCGCCCCAGCAGCGCATCTTTGCCGCGATACACCACTGCCATGCCGCCACGGCCGAGCTCGCCTGAAACTTGATAGCGCCCTTGGCCTTGGGTCGCACCTGGGGTGGCGCCCAACATCGTCATTTTTTTGCCGAGTGCCTTTTGCCAATCGCGAATCTCGTCGGCGCGTTTCCAGGCATCGCGGTAGCCTGGCGATGCATCTTCGACTGCATCAAACGCCACCAGGGCTTCTTTCCATTCGCCTTGCGCAAGGTGCACCAAGCCAACCCGGTAGTACACTTCGATGTTCTGCAGGTCACACGGCCGGCCACCGATGAACTGTTGCAAGTGATGCAGCGAGGGGCCGCCACGCGCATGACGCACCAACGGGTCGAACAAGTGATCCAACCGCACCGAGACCGATTCGAGCCCGGTCGCGACCGGCCCCGCGACGAACTCGACGTTCGGATCGATCGAAATGCGTGAAAGTTGCAATTCTTGCTGGCGCTTGATCTGCTCGGCTGCGGCTTTCGCAACCTGGTCAGCCAGCGCAGCGATCTGCTGGTCGGAAAGCCCCGTCGCCGTGCTTGGTGCAGGTGCGAGCCCCAAGTCGAGCGCGGAGGCGCCTTGGGTTGGATCGACGGTTGGCTCTTTGAGCGATTTGCCCGACGACAAAATTGCGATTTGGGCATCGATATCTTTGTAGTCGTTAACCACGCCTTTGACGCGTTGATACACACCCAGCGCGCGTTGGCTGTCACCTTTTTTGGCAAGCAGCGCAGCAAACCGGTAGTACAATTCGGCGGTCGCTGCGTCGAGCGCCACCGTGTTGGTGTGCTGCTCTAGAAACGTTGTTGCTACGTCGCGTGACAAGCGTTCGATACGATCAAGAAAAATCTCCGGCCGCGCTGCTTGCCGCGCCACTTGCACCCAGGTCGTTGCGGCGCGCTCGTTTTCGCCGGCCATCTCGTACATTTCGGCCGCGCGCTCGTGGTTGCCTTTGTGCGCCAAGATCGGGGCCGCGAGGCCTGGTTCGCCCAACACGTTGACATAGATGTGAATCGCTTCGTCATGGAGCTCGGCATCGCGCAGGACGTCGGCGGCACGGCGCAGTTCGCCATCGGCCAACAACGCATCAGCGGTGGTGCGTGCCATGGTTTGCGCTTTGCTGCGATCGGCTTCGGAGCCGGTCGACAACGCTTGATGCTGGCGAAATTCTGCTTCGAGTTGGCGGCCACGGGTCGTCGCTGGTGTCGCTTCGTCTTTCTTGACGCCAGCGCGCAGTTGGCCGAGTTTTTCGCGTCGCAGGCTGTCGGCGCGGTCCGCCATGCCAGCTTTTTCGAAGCAGCCCGCTGCGCGTTCCCAGTTGCTTGCGCGCTCATACAACTCAGCGGCTTGGCGCATATTGCCAGCGCGTGCGGCGATGGCAGCTGCGGCTTCTGGTTGCTGTGCCCGCAGGTACAATTCCAACGCTGCGTTGAGCTTGCCGGCTTCGGCCGCTAGCGTTGCGGCTTTGGCAAATTCACCTTTTTTGATCAGGCGGCCCACCTCGGGCAATTCATCTTCGATGCTTTGCGGTTTGCCGGTGTTGCCACCACGACTGCGCAACAACAGCCAGCCTACAACTGCAACCACCGCTGCGATTGCGCCAAGGCCCGCCGGACTCTTTAGAAATTCCATGAACCGAACTCCATCGTGATCGTTTACGCCACCGTTAACAACGCTTCGGTCGGCGTCAGCAAATTGCGCGACATCAAGTAACTGGCGTAGCGCTTAAACGGAATGAGGCTGCCGGCTTCCGCCGCGAGCTTGTCGATTTCTGCCAATGGCACGTCCGCCATGATTTGGGCGCGTACTTGGTCGGTCATTTGCAAAATTTCCAATACCGCAATGCGCCCACTGTAGCCAGTCTGGTTGCACTCGGCACAGCCAACTGCGCGTGGCAGTGGCACCGGCGCGGCACGGTCGGCCAAGCCGCGCGCATGTAGGCTATCAAGCAGGATCGGCGGTGGAATCTCCGTTGCCGAGCACTTGGCACATAGCTTGCGCGCCAGGCGCTGGACCACTACCAAGCCCAAGCTCTGTGCGATCAACGCGCGGCTGCAATTGAGATTTTGCAAACGCTGAATCACGCCAACCGCATTGTTGGCATGCAGCGAGGTAAACAACAGGTGGCCGGTCATCGCGGCTTCCAGCGCAATCTGCGCGGTGTCTTCATCGCGTACTTCGCCAACCATGATGACGTCAGGATCTTGCCGCAACATCGCGTGTAGGACCTTCGAAAAGCCCAGGTTCACCGAATGATTGACTTGCACTTGGGTGATGCCGGATAGGCGGTACTCGATCGGATCTTCGACGGTAACGATGTTGGTATCCGGCCGCGTGCGTTTGCGTTCGCCAAGCGACGCGTACAACGTCGAGCTTTTGCCGGAACCGGTTGGGCCAGCAATGATCATTGCGCCGTACGGCTTGTTGATAGTCGCGCGCAACGCTGCCAGCGAGCGTGGTTCCATGAACACCGTCTCCAGCGGTCGCATCAACGTTGCGGCTTCGAACAGCCGCATCACGACTTTTTCGCCGCGGCTCGCCGGCATGGTCGAAACCCGCAAGTCGATTTCACGACGGCCGATACGCAGGCCAATGCGGCCGTCTTGGGGCAAGCGGCGCTCGGTAATGTCGAGCCCCGACAAGACTTTGTAGCGAGCGATCAACCCTTTGGCATACGAAGGCGCCACAAATTGGTCCCAGTCGATTAGCTGGCCTTGGGTGCGGAACCGGACGCGCACGCCAGTGGTGTCAGCTTCGACGTGAATGTCCGACGCATTGCGTTCGATCGCCGCTGCGATCACCCGGTTGGCCATCTGCACCACTTCGTCGCCGATGACACCGACTGCTTTGGCGGCATCGCGTTCTTGGTCGGCTGCATCGAACACCAACGAATCAGGCGCAATCTGGTCAGCGGCTTTGCCACGCACGGCGGCGGCCGGGTCGAGCCGGAATCGCACAAAGGCTTCATTAAAATCGTCGAGCCCAATCGCCACGATTTCAACGTCGACCGTCGACAGGGTGCGGCGCACTTCAGCTTGGGCTGCAGCGTTGAACGGATCTACCATGCCGACCACCATGGTCTTGCCACGCAATTCCAGCGGCAACACGCGTTGCTGCTGAATGGTTTTTTGCGCGAGCATCGCAATCAATTTGTCGTTGATCGGATAGCTCGACACCCGTACGAATTTGATGCCGTCGACGGGCGTTGCGGCTGTGGCCATCGGGGGCGGGGCCGGGGCCACGCTCGGGCCAGGGGCTGCCATGGCACTGCCACCAGCACGCAAGGCGCTCACCGACGCTAGCACCAGCTTCGAGGCCATGCGTTTGGCCAGGGCTTGCGCAAACGGCGCGATCTTCGAGATCAGTTGGGCCACGACTTCTTTGCCCACCAACAAAATGGTTGAGTTGTCTTCGGCGACAATCTCGTTGGCTTGCACGGTTGCCATCACGGCACCAACTTCGCCAAACGAATCGCCAACGCGCACTTCTTCCATGGTCAGGGCAGCACCGGTGGCTGCGTTGATTTGGCGCACGGCAACGCGGCCAGCAAACACAATGCCCAAGCCTTGGTCGGGCGAGCCAGCGCGAAATATGATTTCGCCAGGGCTGTACTCGGTTGCTACCAAGTGTGGTGCGATCTTATCGACCACGCCGCGCTCACAATTTCGGAACAGCGCTGTTGCGCTAAGAAATTCGGCGACCGTGGCCGAATCCAAGACAACTCTCCCCATACCGCTATTATCGTACAAATCGCTCGCACGCGGCGTTGTTGGTACGACAAATTGTGAGACTTAGGCTCGCTGATGGCGGCGGGCCATGGCGGCGACCGCGTCGACCCAACGCGGCGACGAGTTCAGGGAGGGCACCAACCGCAGATCTTCGCCGCCAGCCGCGACAAATTGTTCTTTGGCGCGCATGCCGATTTCTTCGATGGTTTCCAAACAATCTGCGACGAATGCTGGGCACATCACGGCCAAGCGCTTCACGCCGCGTTTGGCGATCGTATCCAACACTTCGTCGGTGTAGGGCTTAATCCATGGCGTGCGTCCGAGCCGCGACTGGAAGCTAACTTCCCAGCCACCGGTAGCCAACGCCATGCGGTCGGCGAGCTGCCGCGCTGTGTAGTAGCTCTGTGCTCGATAACAATTACGGTTCTTGTTGGTAATCTGGTCGCAGCACGTGGTCGCTTGCAAGCAGTGTTTGCCATCGTCATCGCTCTTGAGCATGTGCCGTTCCGGTAGGCCGTGAAATGAAAACAGCACATGGTCGGCGCGAAATTCGCTCACATGGCTGCGGCCGATTTCGGCAAACGAATCGAGAAAACCCGCATCGTCATAAAACGGTGGCACTACGTCGAGCCAAGGCGTGTTCCAACGCTCACCAGCGAGTTCCCACACGCGTTCAACCGCTGAGCCCGTCGACGAAGCGGCATACTGTGGAAACAGCGGCAATACGACGATGCGATCGACACCTGCATTGCGCAATTCCGTGAGGCCGGCAGCAATCGACGGATTGCCGTAGCGCATCGCAAGCACAACTTTCCATTGGGCACCGAGTTCAGCCGCAACGCCAGCGGCAAGGTCTTGCGAGTGATACAGCAACGGCGACCCCCGCTTGGCGTCCCAAATCGATTGGTAGGCGTGCGCGCTTTTCTTGGGTCGTGTCGGCAAAATAATCAGGTTCAGCAGCATGGCGCGGCCGACCGGGTTGATGTCGATCACACGGGGGTCCGATAAAAATTCGCGCAGGTAACGGCGTACCTCGGCGGTTTGCGGTGCGTCCGGGGTGCCAAGGTTAACGAGAAGCAAGCCCGTCGGGCCAGCCATGCTAGGTGCAGTCGAAGGTGATACGTCGGCCATCATAAGTTAGGCGTTGGCGCCTACCGGCAGGTTACGGGTGTGAACGGTTAATTCATAGGGCTGCCAGGCGCTTCAAGCTGTGGTTTTGGGAAGTCAAGAGGGCGGCCGCTGCCACGTGGTGAAATCGCCAAATCGCGACTAAACGGCTGCGAAAATTGAGCTTTTCGGCGAAATTTCGCAAACAGCGCGATCTTATGTAATGTGAATGATTTCATGTGTTTATAAGAAGAAGGTAGGTAGTTGTTTGCGTCTTTAACGAAACCAAGCAGTATGTTCGGCATGGCTGGGTATTCGGGAACGCCGCTCGACAAAAAACTGGGGATCAAATGTGGCCACAACGTGGTGCTTTTG
>JAKQOD010000479.1 GCA_029565465.1 Deltaproteobacteria bacterium | reverse complement strand
GCATCCATCAACAACATCCAGCCTGCGCCCATACACACCGCCGACAGCTGATGCGAAATAAACAGCACCGAATACGTCATCGCCATGGAGCCCAAGGCGTACGCAACCAACACTAACCGCACGGTACTGGCATCTGCAGTGTACCGTCGCAAAAAACCTTGCAGCAACAATAAGAAAAGCAGCGTCGGAATAATGCCGGTGGTCACGCGGCATATCCACATCGTGGTCGCCAAGCTGGGCTCGCGACCTTGCAACAGCTTGACCAACGCGTACACCGGCGCTGCCAACATCGATGAGCCGGGCGCTTTGTTTGAATATTGATGACCGTGCGCAGGCGAACAATCGGCGGTCGCGCCCCACCGTGCCACGCCATCATCGATTTCAAATGTGCCGTGATCAACAATGGCTTTTACCAAATACGCCCGCGGCAGTTCGTTGGCACTGTGGATCTTAGGGTAGTAAGGAAAACAGTAAAAGTAGAGCACCGCGATGGCGCACCACCACCGATGTGCATGCAACCACGCACGCATGCGACTCCCCCGCGGCCCGGCAGCACGGGCAACTGGTATTTCTGAGGCTGGAGTGTCAGTCATGGTGTTGGTTGGCGTGCTACCAATGGGGGGTATGTTGCTGTCGATTCTGATCCCGGCCTATCATGAGGAAGCGACTCTTGGCGAGGTGCTACGGCGCGCTCTTTGCGTGAACACCGAAGGTTTGGGTTTCGACAAAGAGATCGTCGTTTGTGATGACGGGTCGACCGATCGCACCTATGAGATTGCGCAAGCCGCAGCTGCGAACGATGCGCGGGTCCGCGTGGTTCGGCACACACACAACAGCGGCAAAGGTGCCGCCATCCGCACGGCGCTCGACGCTGCGCGCGGCGACTACTGCTTGATCCAGGATGCGGATCTTGAATATGACGCAGCCGACTACCCAGCGTTGCTCCAACAAGTCACGCGCGGTGCTGCGGTAGTATACGGTTCGCGCTTCTTAGCGAACCCACGCCCGGCCGGCATGGCAACCGCCAACTTGGTCGCCAATCGCGTGTTAACCACCACGGCGAATCTCTTGTACGGTGTTTCGATTACCGACGAAGCTACGTGTTTTAAACTGTTTGAAACCAAGCTGCTGCGTTCGTTGCATCTGACCTGCACCGGTTTTGAATTCTGCCCCGAAGTCACCGCCAAATTGGGGCGTCGCAATATCAAGATTGTGGAAGTGCCGATTTCGTATAGTGCGCGCGCGATTGCCGAAGGCAAAAAAGTGCGCTGGACCGACGGTGTCGAAGCGATGTGGGTATTGCTTCGTAACCGCGTTGGCCAAAACCGATGAAAAGGCTTGCGGTCGTCACCGGATGCGGTGCACTCGCCTGCACTATCGTCGAATTTGGCTTCGCGAAGCTCGGCTATCGCGGCGGCTTGCCCCTTGCCAGCACCTGGCGGCTTGCCACGTTGGCGTTGGCGTTGGGCGTCGTGTGGTGGCTGTTGTTGCTTGCCGGCGCGGGGGCA
>JAKQOD010000472.1 GCA_029565465.1 Deltaproteobacteria bacterium | reverse complement strand
ACATCCATGCCGAAGGCTATTCGGCTGGCGAAATGAAACATGGGCCGATTGCGCTGATCGATGAGAAATTGCCAGTTGTGGTATTGGTGCCAAAGGGGCCGAACTACGACAAAGTCATGTCGAACTTGGCCGAAGTGCGGGCGCGCCAAGGCAAAGTGCTTGCAGTCGCCACCCGTGGCGATAACGAAATCGGCAGCAACTGCGATGATGTGATTTTGGTGCCCGAAACTGCGGTTGAGTTGCAACCGATTCTCACCGTGCTGCCATTGCAGATGTTGTCGTATTACGTTGCCGATTTTAAAGGCACGGATATTGATCAGCCACGCAACTTGGCTAAGTCGGTTACCGTCGAGTAAGCAGCGCCCGTGGCGAAACCAACGCGCAAGCCTCGAAAAACAGCACAGCTCGCAACCGCGGCGTCAGCTCCGACGGGGCTGACGCACTTCAACGCGGCGGGCGATGCACATATGGTCGCGGTGTCTGCCAAGCCTGAAACCCATCGCGTTGCGGTGGCGGAATCGCGCATCACGATGGCACCCGCAACCGCCCGCGCCATCGCGGCGGGTCAGATCGGCAAAGGCGATGTGTTAGCGGTCGCCCGCTTGGCTGCCATTGGCGCCACCAAGCGCAGCGCTGAGCTGATTCCGCTGTGCCATCCGCTGCGCATCACGGGGGTGGACGTGGCGCTGCGCGTCGACCCGACCAGCGTTCATATCGTCGTCACGGTGCAGGCCTTTGATCGCACCGGCGTTGAGATGGAAGCGCTCACCGGCGCGGCCGTTGCCGCCCTGACAATTTACGATATGTGCAAAGCCATCGATCGCGGGATGGAAATGGGGCCTACGCGGCTGCTGGAAAAGCAGGGTGGGCGGTCTGGCACGTGGCAGCGTTCCCGTTAGCCGCCCCGGTGCTGCGTCGAGGCGTCATCGCCTGCTAGCGGCCGTCAGCACACGGCTTAACTTATTGGGTTTTATTTGCCGTTGGCTTGGTTCAAGCTGCCGGCATGAAAAAGTTCCGTCACTACTTGGCCGGCCTTGCGTTCTTGGTTCCGTCATATCTCAATAGTGGCGTTGGCCATGCGGAAGATAATCTCACGGGGGCGAACCGTGCTCCAACGCCGGTGCTCAACGACGGCCCAACCGAAATTTTGGGTGGCACGGCCACAGCGGTTGGCGATTACAAGACGGTTGTGGGTTTGCGCATCGGTGGCGGTTTGTGTACTGGCACCTTGATCGATAAAGAATGGGTACTCACCGCAGCACACTGCATTACGCCGAGCTTGGTCGGCTTGTCGAACCAAGCCCAAGTTACGGCTCAGACCAAAGTCGTTTTTGATTCGGTCAACTTGTTGACTGCCGGTGGCAAGACCGTCACTGCGAAAAAGACCATTCCGCATCCGAGCTTTAGCGTCAATGCGCTGGGCTCGCATGACATTGGCTTGATTCAGCTCAACGAAGCCATCACTGATCGTACCCCGACGCCGATCAACCTCGATGGCGCCAAGTCGCCGGTTGGCATCTCGTTAACGATGGTGGGCTATGGCGTTTCGCAAGCCGGCACGCAGATGGCTGGCAAGCAGTTTGTGCTTAAAGACCGTGTGACATCCAGCTGCTCTAGCTTTGGCCTCAATGATGCAACCTTGTTATGCTGGTCGCAAACCGATCGCAAAGGCAAATGCGAAGGCGACTCGGGCGGCCCATCGTTCGCAACGATTGATGGCAAAACGCTGATCGTTGGCGTCACTTCGTTCGGTACCCAGGACTGTTTACAATTTGGTGCCGACACCAGGCCGGAAGCCGAGAAAGACTTTTTGCTTACCAATCTTGGTGGCATCATTCAGTGTGCGGCCGACGGCGCATGCGCTGCCACTTGCGGCAAAGCTGGCTTGCCGGTTGATCCCGATTGCCCGGTTTGCACCAAAGATGCCGAATGTGGCGACGCCAAAGTGTGCGTCAGCGGGACTTGTCAGCCTGAGCCATTTTCGCCAGGTGGCGCGGGTTCAACCTGCGTCAGCAACACCGAATGCGCGTCGGCGCAATGCGGCCAAGTTGGTGAAGAACAGCGTTGCGTCAGCGCCTGTGATGTCAACGCCAGCAATTGCCCATCGGGTTTTGATTGTTTATCAGTGGGCGGGGGCGCAGGCGCTTGCTGGCCAGCCGAGTCAACTGGTTGTTGCTCCGTTGGCACCGATGCCCACGATGTTGCACCGCTCGTCTTGTTCGTTGGTGGTGTGCTGTTGTTCGGCGGCCGTCGCCGCAGAGCTGTTAGCTAGCGTTAGCGACTTCCGCTAGCTTCACAACGCGTGCGCGCCGTACCGTCGCCGCAATGAAATCTCACGTACTGTCATTCATTGCGGTTTGTGGCATTGCCAGCGTGCCAGTGCTTGCACGCGCCGAAGCCCGCTCCGACGTAACGCGTCCCCTCGCCCTAAGCGAAACCTCCACCGAGATCCTCAATGGTACCGCCACCGCGGTTGGTGACTTTAAGACCGTGGTGGCAGTGCGCTTGGGTGGCGGCCTCTGTACGGGCACGTTGATCGACAAAGAATGGGTACTAGTTGCCGCTCACTGTGTGACCCCTAGCTTGTTAGGTTTGACCACGCAAGCCCAAGTTACCGCGCAGACCAAAGTAGTCTTCGATACCATCGATGCGCGAAGCGCAGGTGGCATCGTGATCGAT
>JAKQOD010000457.1 GCA_029565465.1 Deltaproteobacteria bacterium | reverse complement strand
TTGGTTAACATCGCAGGCAATGCGCTCGGCGGCACTGGGGCACCCAAGCTCCACAGCGGAGCGTTGTTGATTTGTTCACGTGGAAACACGTTACAGGTTGCGGATTGCTGATAAAGCGGACCGTCGTAGATCGCGCCGACTTCGAAATATTCATTGCTGCGGGTTCGTGCCAAAGGCGCCGGCTCATCAAGGAAAGGCTGCAAACGTCCAGGTGCGGTAGCAATATGCGTGGTGCACGTGGCGTCTGCAAATAGTGACCCTGCAAACAGCGATCGGGCGGGCAAACACGGTTCGCCACTATGTGGCCATCCATATTGCGGCAATGCGATGCCCGCGCAACATCAAGTACGCTGCGCCGATCACGCGCGCCATCCGCGGTTGCAAACACGTCCACGGCAAGTTGGGTACCGCGCATTTCGCGCTCACGCGTGGCAACAACAAAGAGGTCGTTAGCGACCAACGTTGCGTTGGTTAGGTGATAGCCCGACACGCTGGTTACCGTGGTTGCCACACAGCCATTGGGCCCGGCTTCGAACAGTGGAGGCAGTGGCATTGGCAGTACTTCGCCGAGGCGGTACACGGTTGGATTGATCGCGCCACTTTCATAGAACGTAACGTATGGTGATGCTGGCGCGCAGTCGGACTCCATCACGACGCGTGACGTCGAGCAGGTCGCATCGGCATACAACTGATATGGCAAACTGACCTGGCGCGGCAAACAGCGCACGGCACCTTCGGCGGTTTGGGCCCACGAACATTCAACGTTACGTTCGCTATCGAACCAGGTGCTAAACAAGCTTGCGCCACCGCCACCATCGAGTACCCGCGCGCGCAACCGCGTGCCGCTTTGCCACTCGGCCGAGCTTGCCAGCGTGGCATCGTTTGGCGCGCTATCGCTGCTGGCGCCGGGGGCGTCGTCACCGCTTTTGGTACCGGATGCACCGCACGCTGCAGTCGAGGCCAATACCAGCAACCATGCACCCCTATTATTTGGCATAGCCCAGTGTACAGCGATCGCAGCTAACAATGGGACATTGCGAGACGATCGCGCTGGGTGCAACGAACGCCTCTTTGGCTGGCCATCTGGTGCGGGAAGGTGTGCTACTTTTTCGGAGTGAGAGGGTTTATGAAGGAGTGGCTGTGGTGCGCGATGCTGTTGGTGGGGGCAGGGGCTTGTGCTGGGGTGTCGGCAGAAGCGCCATTGCTTATTGCGCCGGGCCAATCGCGAGATGCCACCGTTGCAGCGTTGCAGCATCATGAGTTTTGCCGACCCAAACACCCACCTGCGGCGGTCGAAACGTATCCTCGCTGCGATCGGCCAGGCAGCGAAGACGGCGACGCCTGGGTTCAAGCCGAGTATCGCGAGGACCAATTGGTCGAGCTTCGACGGTTTGAGCGGTACACCTCGGCGGCAGTTGCAAGTAGTCGCTGGAACCAGCTGGTGGCCGCCTATGGTGAACACGCTCCGATCTCAGAAGCCGCCCGTGCCGCATATCGCGCGAAACGCAAATTGCCAGCGGGCGTAAAGCGTTGGGTCGCAGTGCAATGGAAAGATGCCATCTGCGCGATATTTCTGCTCACGCCAGCTTCGGACGAAGCGCCAGCGTTGTTAGAAAACGTGATTCGTTGAAGGCGATGCGTGCTCTTGCACGGCAACCCTAACAATCAGTTCCCCTTGGTTATAAGCGCGGGCACCACAGCGGCGCGGCGCGCTTAACGTCAGACGTCACAAATTTGCTTGCCCCGCCACAATCGACTGGGTCGGAAAAGAACGTCGATTCGTTGTTCAACCGTGCAGTGGTAGGGACGGCGCATGAAAAGCACCACCCTTGTTCCTGTTGCGTTGTTAGGACTATTTGCTTGCGGCGACTCGGCGCAGCTCAAAGCCGTCGATGCGCCAGTTGGCGTCGCCGATGCGCCACGTTCCATTGATGCGCCACGCCCTATGATCGATGCGCCGCCGCCTGATGAAGTGCTCGGCAACGTTGCAGTTGGCTGCACGCCGGACCAAAACATCGGGCCGGTGTTACCTGACGAAGCCGGTCATTTTGCCGCCACCACGCTGGTCCCGCCGCGCTATCCGTTTACGGTTACGGCGATTTCGTACGACCTTGGCTCCAACGCTGGTCCATGCAACGCAGGCATTGCTCACAACGTGTTGGTCTTCAAGTCCGCCGCCGAGAAGCCTTCGTTGCGGCCATCGGCTGATGGTCCGGTTGCGACGCTGCCCGTAGCTGCGGCAGCCGACGCCAATCGTAATATTTCGCTGACGCTGCCGACGGCAATTACGCTGAATACCGGCGAGCGGTTAGTCGTTGCTGTGCAACTCACTTCCGCAGCAAACAAGGCGGTTTGTGTTCGGGCTTGTCCAAGCGCCCATGCCAAACAAGATTGGTGGAGCAATGCAACGGCTGAACCATACGCGTGGGCCGACATGATTGCGGACTTCGGTTTCGCTTCGCAATTTGTGATTCACGCCAAGGGCCGCTGAGGTCACCATTGCGCCGCCGCACCTCGACTAGGTTACTTCTTGGAGCACTGCTGATGGCTGCGCCGGCTTCAGCAAGCGCGACCATTTTCGGCGAAGACCAGCGCATTGAAACCGAACAGGCCGGTGCCTCATGGGCTGCGCTTACGCGCGATGCGATCGTGGTAATGCTCGATACCTCGTCGGTGGATCTGTGCCAAGGCGTAGCGTTGCACCAACCGGTGGCGACGATTGGCGAACGTCAAATGTTGTGCGCTGGCGAGCGGTTTACCGACCAACCAGCGGTTGGCCGCTGTTCGGCAACGCTGATCGAACCCGATGTGATCGTAACGGCGGCCCATTGTATTCCCGACGCCGCTGCATGTGCGACACGTGTATTCGCACGCGCTCCGTATTATGCAAGCGATGGCAGTCTGCATTTGCCAAGCGCAAGCGAAGTGGCTGCCTGCCGCCGCATCCTGGTGCAGCCCGCGGGGCTAGATGTGGCGATCGTTCAACTCGAACACGCGATTGGGGATCACCCCGCGCAACTCGCGCCGGCTGCGCCGGGCCTCGATGCCGCGATTGCAGCGATCGGCTTTCCGTCCGGCATGCCTGCGAAATTCAGTCCGTGTCACGTCCGCGGGGTTGTGCCGTCGGGGATTCGCCACGATTGCGACTTGTTCCGCGGCAATAGCGGCTCTGGCACATTTGATAGCGAAGGCCGGCTGTACGGGGTTTATTCGATGGGCGCTGGCGACTACAAGCCCAACGGTGAATGCCGGATCCCAGTAATTTACGGTGACGACGGCACATTGCCGGGCGTAACGGTACCGCAATTTGGGATGTCGGCTGCGATCGCAGCCGCCGTGACCGAGCTTTGCGATCAAGGGTGGCACGGCGCGTTATGCGGTCCGGCATCGCCATGCAACGGCGACGATTGCCTAACCCCGGCCTGCGGTGATGGGGTGTGCAGTTTGGTAAGCGAACGCACAAGTTGTGCAGCGGACTGCGACTTCTTGGGCTGTGTGTTGCCACCGCCGCCGCCAACCGATGCAGCTATGGATCCAACGCCAGTACCAGATGGTGGTGGTTGCGCCGCGAACTCCGCGAAATCGAGTCAAACCGCGCTAGCGTTGCTGCTCGTTGCGATGGTTGCGGCAAAAAAGAAGAGGCGCCGGAACAAAAGTTTTTAACTTCGCTGGGGTTGTTGAGTCCATCCACTTCAGAATGGACCGAGAGCAAATCAACCCCATGCTTGTTGCTTCAGTCGTGCATGCTGCGCAGCGGTGCGTAGCGCGTTGCGGCGGGAGCGTCCCCCCCCCTTCCAGCAACCACTTGCGCGACCTTGCCGCGTTTTGGCAGAGCGCGGCGGCCGTCGTCGGTGAAGATCTTGCGATCTTGGTTGCGCTCGAAATGCCGCTCGGCTCCTTTGGCCGAGCTGGCTATCATGCCATGAGCGCACGCGTGCTAGGTGAAGCGTTGCACATCGTGGCGAGCCAATACCTCAGTAAGTTGATCCCCGCACTGTCCTTGCAAATTCTGCCACGTGCTGACGACGCGATCGACGTTGTGGTGCGGGGCGATGGCGAATCCGAATGGATGTCCGCGTTGGAAGAATTTGCCATCGCAGCCTTGCATCAACAGCTGATCACCTCGGCAGCTTCGGTGCGGTCGTTGCACGTTACGTTGCGTCGACCGCTGCCAACGTCGACCCTAACGTCGCGCTGGCGCTCCTTTTTTGGTGCGATGCCGCAGTTTGCTTCATCGCGTTCAACCATTCGCTTGGCCAGCAACTGTTTAGACTCGCCATTGCGCACCGCGGATGCCGAAGTGGCCCGCCGCATGAACGATACCGCAGCTTCGGATCCTGACGCGCTTCGTACGCGTCTGCGGCAATTGGTCCGCGCCAAGCTGAACAGCGACTTCGATTGCGAGACGGTCGCCGCCGAAGTCGGCCTAACGTCACGCACGCTGCAACGTCGTCTCAGCGAGCAGCAAATCACGTTGCGTGAGCTGGTTGCGGCAACTCGCATCGAAGTTGCCAGCGAATTGCTGCGCGATTCGCGCAGTTCAATTTCTGAAATCTCGCAAGCCATCGGCTTTGCGCAGCCCGCCTCGTTCACGCGAGCGTTTGTGGCGGCCATTGGCGTTACGCCTGGCGAGTTCCGCAAGCGCGAGCGGGTGTAGCTAGCGTCGCGAGCGTTATTCGGGGCGCACACCTGCATCGGTCAACTTCGTCGCCATCATCGGCATAAACGTCGCGCCGGTCGTGGCGGTTGGTGGCGTCTGCCAATAGCCATTGGCGAAGTTGCCAGTGCGGCCCTGCAGGCCGGCGCCGACTGGATCGAGATCGTTCTCGTTTTCGTACCAGTTGTTAAACGTGAAGTCGGCGTTGGTACCGCCGTAGAACATCAAGCCGTACACCGACGAGCGCAGATTGTTATGCGTGATCTTGATCGTGACGTCGCCACCGATGTGCAGATTGCAGTGTTCGTAAATCGAGGTAGCGCCACCAATTTCGGAGTACTCGATCGTGAGTGCGCCAGCGTTGGCGACGACGATGTCACCGGTTGATTCGAGCAGCATGCTATCGCGCACCGTCAGCGTGCCACTGGTCAGGTTGAGCCCGCCGTTTTGCATCTTTTGTACATTGGTGCGCGTGACCGTCGCGGTGCCTCCGCCAACGTCAACGGCTTTCGAGATATCGGTGATGTTGGCATGGTCGAGCAACAACGTGCCGTTCGCATGTACATAGAAAGCTGTTGCAACTTTGGTTGCGTCGAAATACGCGACGTTGGCGGTGCCACCGGTTTCAATTACGATGCCGCTGAAAATGCCCGAGATGGGTTTGAGCGAGACCCGGCTCGCGGCAGTACCGTTGATTTTGAGCGTACCGAGCACGCGGAGCGTTTTGCCAGCGGCGCCGGTGATTTGCGTTCCTGCCGCAACCGTCACAGTTACGCCCGCCGCGATCGTCATGTTGTCATTGAGCACCTTGGTGCCGCTCCAGGTCTCGTCCGCTGAAATGATGTTGCCTGGTGTTACGGGGCCATCACTGCCAGCCGGGGCGTCGACCGTAGCGGAGGTCGAGCCGCCGACGTCGCAAGCGACCGCCAAGATTGTGGAGAACGAAAGCGCAGCAAGCGAGCGAAGGTTCATTGTGCAGGATAAAGCAACCTACGTGCCAGCGTGGGCCAGGGCGTTGCCATGGTCAATTCACGCGTCACGCACCACTTTTGATGTGGGTAAACACTTACCTGTATCGCCGTGGGCGTCGGCCCCCAACTGCCTGAGGATCATTCCCCAGTCAGCCAGGCCATTGCGATGCCGTCCGCAACGATGGTGGTCGTATCTGCTGGGATTTCGACTAACGCGTTCCAGTTCACGATCGAGCTCAACATTGCAGAGCCTTGTTTGTGATGCACTTCGGCGACGAGGCCGCGGTCATCACAGCCAACGTGCGCACGGAGGAAATGCGCACGGCCCGCGGATTTTTCAAAGCCAGTTGGCAAACGCACGGGAACTTTAAGGCGAAACAGTGTGGCTGCGCCTTGCATCGCCAACAGCGCTGGGCGCACAAACAATTCAAACGCAACCAACGACGACACCGGATTGCCAGGTAGTGCAAATACCAAGGTCGAGGTGCCAAGGCCAAACGCGAATGGCTTGCCTGGCTTCATGGCAACTTTCCAAAACTCAAGTTCGATGCCTGCAGCAGCGAGGGCAGGCCGAACGTAGTCGCGCTCGCCAGCTGAAACGCCACCGGTGGTCAGCACCACATCGAAGCTGAGTGCTTGTTGCAATGCACGCGTCATCGCTGTTGGTTCGTCGGCGATCACCCCGAGGTAGTGCGGCTCGCCGCCAGCTTCGCGAATCTGCGCGGCCAGCATGTGGGCTGATGAATCGACGATTTGGCCGGGCTGCAGTGGCGTGTCAACATCAACCAGTTCGTCGCCGGTAGCAATGATCGCGACCCGAGGGCGGCGCGCGACTTGTACGGTGCTGCAACCTTGCGCTGCAAGCATGGCCAGTGCGCCAGCCCCAAGCTTGATGCCGGCGGTGATCGCACATTCGCCGACGGCGATATCTTCGCCACAGCGGCGCACGTTGTCGCCACCACGAGCTGCGGGCAACACCACGGTATCGCCTCGACGGGTTACGTCTTCAACAATGATCACGGCATCGGCACCCGGTGGCAGGGGCGCGCCAGTAAAGATCTGCATCGCGGTGCCTGGCGCCAGCGTCGGCAACTGCGTAACGGCAGCGCCGGCAGCGATCACCGCAGTGACCGGTAGTGTCGCTGGCACATCGCTAGCGCGCACGGCGTAGCCATCCATGGCGGAATTGTCAAAACTTGGCAACGCCCGCGTCGCGATGATGTCGGCCGCGTTGATACGATGGCGGGCATCGCGCAGATGCACCGATTCCGATGCCAAGCGCGGTGTGAGCGCGATGATTCGTTGTTGTGCGTCGGCAACGGCAAGCAGCGCCATACTTAGCCCACAACAACAGTTGGTTGCATGTCGACTGTGGTGGTGATGCTGTTGGCGACGAAACAATACTTGTGCGCTTTTTCGAATAACTCGCGGACCTTCGCTTCGTCGGTCCCAGCGGCTACCGCAATCGTTGGTGCGAGTTTGATCTTGCTAATGCGCATCGCTTTATCGACCATCTCTAACGTCGCTTCGGCGCTGTCGTCGTAAGCGTGGACATCGACGCCGGCCTTTTTCGCCAACGCAAAAAAGGTCAGCATATGGCAGGTGGCAAGGGCCGCGCCGAACATGTCTTCGGGATTCCAGCGCGCGCCGTTGCCGTTGTAGCTGGGCGCTGCGGACGTGACGATCATGGGCTTGCCTGGCGATTGCGCAGTAGCATCGCGGCTGTATTCGCCATCCACGAGGGTCGAACCGGTCCAATGCACCGACAAAGGAAACGTATGAACTTGGGCCATGCGTACAGGTAGCACAATTGTGCGCATCGTAGGTGCTGCCAAGCCAGGCCAGCCGCAACCGGATCGTGTAGGCTGCGGGGCATGAAACGAACCTCGGTATCGTCATTGATGGCGATGGTGGTGGGCGCATGTTGCCCACCCAAAGCAAGCACGACCGCAACGACCACCCCAGTCGCAACGGCGCCGGTCAAGCCGGATGCACCGGCAGCGCAAGTCATCGGCCCGATGCGCGACATGGCCGACAAACGCGAAGTGCATCTTAAGAATGTCCGGCAACTGACATTTGGCGGCGACAACGCCGAAGCGTATTGGTCGTTCGCGGGCGATCAGCTGATCCTGCAAAGCAATCGGCCGCCGTATAGCTGCGATCAGATCATGACGATGCCGGCGCGTTACGGGGCTGAAGCGAAATTGGTTTCGACTGGCAAAGGTCGGACAACATGTTCGTATTTTTTGAAAGGCGACAAAGAAATCGTCTATTCGTCGACCCACGAAAAAGGTGATGCTTGCCCGCAGCCGCCGGACATGTCGCAAGGCTACGTGTGGGGCTTGTTTGACTATGACATCTTTAAAGCGAACGCCGATGGCAGCAACATCCGGCGCTTGACCAGCGAGCCGGGTTACGACGGCGAAGCGACGGTGTGTGCCAAAGACGGCAGCATCATTTTTACTTCGACCCGCAATGGCGACCTCGATTTATACCGGATGGATGCCGATGGCAAAAACGTGGTGCAACTGACCCACGCGCCAGGCTACGACGGTGGTGCGTTCTTTTCGCCAGATTGCTCGAAGATCGTGTGGCGGGCATCGCGGCCGACAGGCGATGCGCTGGTCGACTACCAGCGCTTGCTCAAACAAAACATGGTGCGGCCGACCAAGCTGGAACTTTTTGTTGCGAACGCCGACGGCACCGATACACGCCAGATTACATATTTGGGCGTTGCTGCGTTTGGTCCGTTCTTCCATCCATCGGGCAAACGCATCGTGTTTTCGACCAACTATCCAAATCCGCGCGGCCGTGAATTCGATATTTGGGCCATCGGCGTCGACGGTTCCAACCTTGAACGCATCACCTGGGCCGATGGTTTTGATGGCTTCCCCATGTTTTCGCCAGATGGCAAAACTTTGGCATTCTCGTCGAATCGCCGCGATGTAGTGCCTGGCCCCAAAATGGAGCGCACGAGCGAAGGCTCGAGCGCGGGGCAAGCCGGTGCGGACGGCAAGCCGACCGAGCTGTATCGCGCGACTGGCACGCTTGCCGGCGCAACCGACACCAACGTATTTTTGGCCGATTGGACCGACAACTGGGATGATCCAAAATCGGCGCCGACCGGCGATGCTGCAAGCGCGGTCGATCGTTACCGCGCTTCGATTGACTATCTTGCCGACGACGCGCGCGAAGGCCGTGGCGTAGGTACCGATGGCTTGCGCCAAGCCCAAGGCTGGGTT
>JAKQOD010000436.1 GCA_029565465.1 Deltaproteobacteria bacterium | reverse complement strand
CGTTGCGCATTGTTATCATGGTACGCGCGACACAAGTGCGGCGTCAATGCGCCTGCCACTGGCGTCGGGGTATGAGTGAGGCATCATGCAGCTAGTGCTTGGCGTCGGTGTTTTGCCTACACGTCGAACCCGCGGGCCACGGTTCGTTTATGCTATGGGCCGTACCGGGTTATCCACTTGCTGCAACCTTGGACTTTTTGATCCTCAACAACGTTGAGTTCATTACTGGCAGCAACCCGCTCAAGTAGTAGGGCCGCGCTCGACGAGCTGCGCCAACATCGGCTCCACGATGGCCATGCCACGCAGGCCGGTGCGCCAACGTTCGGGCAAGGCGTCAGCACCAAATGCGGCGCCTAACAAGCCGCCGAGCACACACGCTGTGGTGTCAGTGTCATGACCAAGTGCAACGGCGCTGCGCAAGCCGCGTTCAACCGATGAGGTTGCGGCCTCGTTACGGGCTAGCACATGATCAAAAATCATGCGCGCCGACCGCAGCGAAT
This sequence comes from Deltaproteobacteria bacterium, assembly GCA_029565465.1. Lineage (GTDB taxonomy): Bacteria > Myxococcota_A > Polyangia > Haliangiales > Haliangiaceae > JABFXX01. The sequence goes on along the minus strand of JAKQOD010000436.1, from coordinate 11,156 downwards.
CCACCACGTAGCCCGAGCCTGCGCCGGTTGCAGGCTGGTCAGGTCGGATGTGCATTTCGAGCGCTTCTTGTGCTGCGTCGTCGTCGTGGATCAGGTCCCGCAAGGCTGCGACGGCAGCGCCCCATGCAGCGCTGCGTTGTTCGTCGTCGTCGGCAAGCAGCAAACGTTGCACCCACAAGCAGTACAAAGCGCAACATAGCTTCGACCGCATGTGGCCATGCGTCACCGCCGATTGCGCAAACGCATCACGTAGCAATTCCGCATCGCTGCCACGGTGCCACAAGGCCAACGGTATGACGCGCATTAATGAGCCATTACCATTGTCCCATTCGCCTGCAGGGCCAGCGTCGCGCGGCGATACGCCTTGCTTGAGATTGGCAAACGCATGGCCGGTTTGCGCGCCGATATCAAACACGAGGCCGTCAACGGCACAGTAGCCATCTTGGTACCAAGCCAACAAGCGCTCGGCGAAATCGTCGACATTGAGGTGGCCGCATGCGAGCAGCGACGCGCACAACGCAAGGGCTTGGGCGCCGTCGTCCGACCAGGTGCCAGGCGCAATGCGTGGATGCGAACGTGGAAAATCGGGCGGTGGTGTGAACTCAATCAATGCCGTTGGTGGCAGGTTTTCGGGTCGATGAAACTCGTACGGGACACCCAAGGCGTCACCAATTAGCGCGCCCAACAAGGCGCCTTTGATGCGATCACGACGATACAACGGAGGTAACGACATACAGCAATGATAGTGTTATGTGGACACTATGTCAAACGTTATCATTGGCCGCCGTGATGCTCGGCCGTGATCTCTGCCCAGTCGTTGTGGTTCTGCAGATAGGCGGTGGCGCCGCTGTCGGCTTGCAGCGTGCCGCGGAAAAACGCAGTCACGTAAGCTGCCAACATGGCACGGCCGCGACTAGGCTCAAGATATGTAAAAGGCGCGTCATCGGTTTGGCGAATGCCTGTGCCACAACCCGCAGCAAACGGCGAAGGCGCACCCATCATCGGTTTATCGACCAGGCCATTGAGATCGGAAATCGACCAATGGCCGGCATCAGCGATTTCGAGTTTCCAAGCTGGCCCGGTTGCGGCCGTATAGTTTTTACGCAGCAGTTGGTTGCCGAGTTCGGTGATGCTGTTGTCTTCCTGCGCTACCACAAACAACATCGGCTGATGGATGTTGGCTAACGTCACACCTTCCACAAACGGGTTCTCGACAGGCGCCATAATCGCAACCGCACTCGTGATCCGCGTATCCAGTTCGGCCACGCGGCCTGCGGTCACGGAGCCGAGGCTGTGGCCAACGATGCCGACCTTGGTTCGGTCAAGTAGGGCGGTTACGCTGCCGGGCGCTTCGTTGCGATCGAGCAAGCCATCGAGCACTTGCCGTACATCACCGGCGCGCTGTTCGAGCAGTGCTTTGTTGATGGTCACATCGCGGCCGGCGGTGTGGTCCCACAACGTATCGCCAGGATGTTCAACAGCCACGACAACGAAGCCATGGCTGGCAAGCCGTTCTGCCGCGGTAACTAAATTGAATCGGGTACAATTATAACAATGCGACATCAGCACGATGGGAAAAGGCCCCGCCGCCGGAGCGCCATTGGCGACCGCCGCGTGGGTGCGGCTCGGGCAGGCTGACGAAGCGTCGAGCAGGCCTTGCCACTGACTGCGGAGGGGCTCGCTTTCGAGGTCATAAATGGGCAGCGGATCAGCGACGGTCGCAACGCTTGGATACCACGCCGTGACGGGCAACTCGCGACTGCGGCCACCACCCATGCTGCGCCAGTGTAAGGTGCCGACCCCGAATTGGCCCGGGGCTTCCACACTTGGATCCGGCGCGATCGGACTAGCGCACGCAGCCGACATAATGAAGAAAAGTACAAGCAACTTGTGACAACGCACACCCAGACCATACTTCTCGTGTCACAATAAAGCGATGGCGAAAGGGCCCGCTCCAGGTCTCATCGTTGGTACTCGTTACCAGCTCGTAGAAATTGCGGGTTCTGGTGGGATGGCCGATGTGTGGCGCGGCCGCGTGCGTGGCCATGGCAACTTTGAGCGCCCGATCGCAATCAAACAGATGCATCCGTCGTTAGCCAACCAGCATAATTATGTGCGGATGTTTGCCGAAGAAGCGCGCCTCGGCGCTGATTTACAGTCGTCAAATATCGCCGAGGTTTACGACTTCGTAGCCGAGAACGGCAACTACTACATGATCCTCGAATGGATCGAAGGCGTCGACCTCGGTACGTGGATTCGCTACCACTCCACCCGCAACGAAGCGACCAAGTGGGAATTGGTGGCTGCGATTTGCATTGGGGTACTTCGGGGTTTGGCCGCAGCGCACGAACGCCGCGATACTTTCGGGAATGCGGTACCCGTGGTGCATCGGGACGTGTCGCCGCACAATGTGCTGTTGACCACACGCGGGATCGCTAAGATCATCGATTTTGGCTTGGCGTTAGCGCCCGACCGCACCGAAGAAATGACCGAACCGGGCGTGGTTAAAGGCAAGATGTCGTACCTGGCGCCAGAAATTGTCGGCGGTGGTAAGCCGCGGCCTGAAAGTGATCAGTTTGCGGTTGGCTCAGTCATGTGGGAAGCGTTGGTGGGCCGCAAATTGTTCGACGGCGCTACCGACTACGAAACCTTTGTGAAGCTGCGCGAATGCCGGGTGCAACCACTGCGGCCGCTGCGGCCTGATCTGCCGCCGCAGTTGGTGGCGTTGATTCAAAAAGCGCTCAGCCCGGTGCCTGAAAATCGGTTTGCATCGGCACGCGACATGGCGGCCCAGATTTCCGCCGTGTTGAAAAAAGCGCAGACTCGCAAAGACTGGCATGACGTGCTGGCGCATAGCGTGGTTGACGTGCGCGCGGCCGCTGCGTTGAGCTCAACGCTCGGCGATGTTTCAGCGGTGACGCCGGTGGCCGATTTTGATTTGGGCTCGTCGGAAGAAGCGCCACGCATGCAAGCGTTGCCAACGCCGGACGAAAAACCACGCAGCTTGTGGCATCGCTTGTCGTCGATGGCGCGCCGCCGTCCGACCCAGATGGGCTGATGGTGCAGCATGGCGATTCGTGAATGGTCGATTGAGCGATTTACCCATGGGGTGCGCAGCGCAACCATTGATCGCTTGGTGGTCGAAGCGCCGCTGCAGATCTTGGCCCGCGGCGTAGCAGTAGCGACCGTGATGCGCACGCCCGGCCATGATGAAGAATTGGTGCGTGGTCTTTTGCATGCGGAAGCGATCACCGGCGCCGACACTGCGGCGTTAACCTGCGAACAAGATGAACTCGGCGATGGTTTTGCGCGGGTTGATTTGGACCCGACGCTGTTTGCGGCCCGCGGCACTATTTCGACCGCGGCATGTGGTGTCTGTGGCCGAGCTGGCATCGGTGATTTTGAGCGCCATGCAGTTCGCGTGGCTGCGCCGACGACAATTGCAGCAAGCGTAATTGGCCAATTACCCGAGACCTTGCGTCACGCCCAACATGTATTCGACGCTACCGGTGGCCTACACGCTGCGGGCTTGTTTGACCTGCAAGGCAACTTGCTGGTGCTGCGCGAAGACGTTGGCCGCCATAATGCCGTCGACAAAGTGGTGGGCTGGGCGCGTCAGCATACTATCGACCCAGCCGCGCACATCATTGGTGTATCCGGCCGCTTGGGCTACGAATTGGTGCAGAAAACGATTCGCTTGGGCTGTCCGCTGATCGCTTCTGTGTCTGCTCCGAGCTCGCTTGCGGTTGAAGTTGCCGAAGCCTTCGGCGTTGCCGCGGTGGGCTTTGTACGTGGCGGCAACTTCAACGTTTATTCCAACCGTTGGCGGGTCGTGTAGGCGCGGCGAGATCCGGACGTTACGCGGCCCGAGCCGCAAAAAAGCGCTGCAAACTAGCCCAGGATCCCAATTCGAAGTAGGACTTGGGCTTATGAACTCAGTGAAGTCCTACAGTCGCGTCGTCGCGATGGTCGGGTTGGCCGCCGTCGGCGGTGGCCTGCTTGCATGCGGCAAAAAGTCTGAAACCGCCGGGCCAGCAAACAAGCCAGTTGTCAATGGCAGCAACGGCAGCGGCGGCAGCGCAGCGCCAACCAAAGAACCTGCGCAACCGGCAACGCCGCCAGCCAAAGCCGCGTCGCGCGGCGCCGAGCATCCGGTGTTTTCGCTGACCGACAATCGCTTGGCTGCGCATCGCTTTTGCGGCAACTCGCTCGTAGTTGAAGCCGGCTCGATGGGCTTTGTTAAGTACGTCCGCTTCGGCAATACCGTGCGCGGTGGCAAAAAAGCTTGGGTGCTCGGCCAAAGCCAAGGCGACATTAAAGTTGCCAAGCTCAGCGGCAAAACCGCAGCCATGTTTTTGCCGCTTACCGCAGCACAAAAAGGCGCTTCGGTGCTGCGCATTCGCACGTTTACCGACGCTGCGCAGTCGATCACGGTCAAAGTGAACGGTGGCAAAGATCAAAATCTTGAGCTCGCCGCCGGCTGGGTCACCACCGAAGTCAAAGCCGACAATTTTAAAGAAGGCGAAAACGAAATCATTCTATTCATGGGCCAAGCCAACGCTTCGCTTGCATGGGTCGAAGTTGGCAGCGATCCGATCGCAAGCGGCGAGGGTGACGCAGCGCAAACGCTGGCGCCGGGTTACGACGGCTCGGCGCTGTCGATCAAATCCGGTTGTGGCATGGCCTGGTACGCGATGGTGCCTGACAAAGCGTTGCTTACGGCCGACTTGACCGACGGTTCGTGCGAACTCGCCGTCACCGCAACCTCCGAAGATGGCAAGACGGCAACCGGCACGCTCAAAGGTACCGGCGCTGCAGTTGATTTGGCAGCACTTAGTGGCAAAGCCGCCCGCATCGATATCGCAGCGAGTGGCTGCGCGGTGGCCAAAGTTAGCAAAGCGGCGTTGGTCGTCGGCGGTGATGCCGCCAAAGCGCCAGCACGTGGCGCAGCGCCGAAGTACGTTGTGCTGTGGGTGATGGATTCGTTGCGCGCAGACCGCGTGCGGCCGTTTAATCCCAAAGCGCGGCCTGAAACGCCAAACTTCGAAAAGCTCGCCGACGATTCGGCGCTGTTCATGCAAACCTACGTGCAAGGCAACGAATCGCGGGTATCACACGCGTCGATTTGGACCTCGCTCTATCCAGTCAAGCACCGCTCGATCGAAGAAAAAGAAATTCTCGATCTGAAGTGGATGTCGGTTGAAGAAGTCGCGAAGAAAGCCGGCCAGGCGACGTTTGGGGTTTCCTCCAACGGCTACATCCGGCCAAAGCGTGGCTTCGGCGATAAGTGGGACAAATATGTCAACCACATCGAAAAATCGTTGGGCCTCAAAGGCGCCGACATCATGAAGCAAGGCATCGAATGGATCGAAGGCAAAAAAGAGCCTTGGTTCTTGTACATGGGCACCATCGATACCCACGTGACGTGGCGGCCAAAATCGCCGTGGATCGAAAAATACGCACCGGGTTACACCGGCCGTTTTGCGAAAGAATACGGCGACGATGGCGCCAATGCTGCAGCTGGCAAAGGTGAGATGACCGATGCTGAAAAAGATTATGTCCGCGCGCTGTACGACTCGAACGTCAGCTACCAAGACGACCTGCTTGGCAAGTTCATCGAAAAACTCAAAGCCGACGGCATTTGGGATCAAACGATGTTGATCATCACCGCCGACCACGGCGACGAGCAGTGGGAAGCTGGCAAGGTTGGCCATGGTGGCTCGGTGCGCGACATGCTGGTGCACGTGCCGTTGGTTGTGCATTACCCACCGATGGTCAAAGCTGGCTTGGTGGCAGAAGGCGCTGAAAGCGTCGACATCGTGCCGACCATCGCCGACGCGCTGGGCGTGGAGTTTGACAAAGAATGGCAAGGCCACTCATTGATTGGCTTGGCCGGTGGCGAAGGCGGCGGCTATCCATTGCTGTCGGTGTCGTCGCAATATGAGAACTACCACGGCGGCCGTTTGGCGCACTGGAAGATGAACCTCGGCGGCGCTGGCGCACCGAAGATCTTCAACTTGGATGCCGATAAGAACGAAATGAACGACATCTATGGCGACGCCAAAGCGCACATCGGCACCCGCTTGATGCTCGATGCGATGTGGCAATACCGCAACTGGAACGAACAATGGCGCAAGTCATTGTGGGGCAATGCCGCCAACGTGTCGGCGCAATTTGCCAACGACGTGAGCAAGTAACGCGTGTCGCGCGATTTGCACCCAACCGACGGCGCTCGCTTTTTGCTAGAGCGTGAAGCCGAACTCGATGGTGGGCGGCAAGCGCGCTACCGCGTCAGCGTATACACCCCGGCCGATGTTGCAAGCACGACCGTGGTGCTGACCGACGACGGTGACGTCGCGTTGGCTGACGGAGCGGTGGCATTAGCCGAGCCGCACTGGGCCACGATGCTAACCTTTGCCAAGCTCACTGCGCGCAGCGTGCCCAAGCGCCGCGACGACGAACTGCCGCCTTGGCCCGCCCGCGTGCTGCGTTGGCGCGGCCCCGGCCGCGGGAATTAAGTCGATCGCGGCGGCGACGCTGCGCCTAGTTTGCTAAAATAGTACGCAACCTTGGTCTTAATCTGGCGATGACGCTCACCAATGAGCGGTCGCGGTGATGACGATGATGGTACTGGCCGGAAGCGCGCTAACGCTGCAAGCGCGGGCGCATCGCAGGTTCAGACGGCGCGGATGGCGCCAGGTGTTGGCAAAGTGTCCCGGGTTCAAGCTGAAATGGGGCAACGCACAGGTGGGCGCGCGGGCGTGGCTACACCCGCAGTCGCGCCAAGTGGCGCAGTAAACGGCCAAGTTATTCAGCACACACCATCGGGGGCGCTCTCGCTTGGTCTCGACAACGAACCGGCCGGTGAGGTGGTTTTACACGGGCCAACATCGGCGAACAACGCAGCACCGCTCATGCATCCGCCAGCGCTACAAGGGCCGACGTCAGCGAGCGATCCGGCACCGCTCACGCAACAACGCGCCGCGAAGCCTGCACCCAAAAAAGCCGTGGAGCCGTTCGCAAAGGTAAATCGTGGCCGCGCACCAGAAAATCAAATGGCCGATGCCTGGACCGGGCATGCGCCGACAGCCGACGAGGAGCTTGCCGGTAGCGATGTTGTCGACGCGTTTGCGTTGGCTGAAGTAGGTAGTGGTGCCGCGACGCATAAGGCACCGGCCATCGATGCAGACGCGGTCCTTGATGCATTGGCTTCAACCAGCGCGGTGCTGCACACCATGGCGATGCTGCTCGAACCTTGGGGCTATGCACCCAAGTTGACGATCGCGCAGCAGTTTGTCGACGACAAGCAAACGCAATTGTACAGCGCAGAGATCAACGAGTTCGATCGCTGGGCGCCGGTGATTGTTGCGCAACGCGGTGTGGTAGGGCGGGCCGCGAAAGGTTGCCAAGCCACGCTTGGGTACCTTGAAAATCGCGGGTTGACGCCAGCGAACGTGCAAAGCGGGCATCCTGCGCCGCAGCTTTTGGCGGAATACGCCGATGCAGCTGGGACGTCGGCCTTGACGCAAACGGCCACAACCAAATTGCAGCATGCCGACGCAACATTGGTGAAGTTGGGCGTGCACGCAGCTGCTTACGAAGCCAAGCAAGCCAACGAAGACGTGCAACACGTTAAAGCCTCGACGAAAAGCGATCCGCGCAGTGCGCCGCCGCAGCTCGCAACACTAAGCAGCGAAGCCGCCTACCTCGATGAAAAAGCTGCGGGCATGCAGCGGCTCGATAAATTGGGCGTGGCGCCGACGCAGATGCAACAGCTCGAATTGCAGACGACTGTGCTGCGCTATCGCAGTCAAGTGGCGAATCTCCAAGTGTCGCTGCGCGGGCTAAACGCCGCACTCGGCGATGCGACCAGCGGCACGATCGCCAGCATGGCTAATGCGTTTGCGGGCACGCCAATCACGCTGCTGCGGTTTGATTTGGATCGCGCCGCCGATGAATTGGCCACCGTCGACAAACAATTAGCTACAGCGTTGCACGATCAGGCGGTGCCCGCCGGTGCGCTACAACCAGGCGCGCAAGATTGGCTGGCAGAAAAACAGCTTGAGTCAAAACAAGCCCGCATTGCCGTAGCGCAAGAGAACTTCGCTGCCGTTGTCGCTGCGCGGCATCTTGATGGCGCGCTGTTCAAGCGCGCCGAGCAAGGCGTGGCTGATGCGCACATGCGTACGTTGATTGGCCATGTGGTGGTCATGATTGCCACTGCGGTTGCCACCGGCGGCATCGGCGCGATCGCTGGCGAAGCAATGGGCAGCATGGTGATAACGGCCGGGGCCGCGACTACGCTTGAAGGCGCTGCAACCTTGGCGACGGCTGCGCGCTACGCGCAGGTAATCACCAGCTTGAGCGTCGACGCGGCTGCGTTTTCGGCGGTGCAAACCAAACTCAATGGCGGAGCGTTTGGCGTGAACTTTCTCGAAACGTTAGCCCTCAACGGCACCGTGATGGCAGCGCTACGCCCGTGGCAAGCGTTGGCGCGCGGCTGGCTTGGTCTCGACGAAGAAGCGTATGCCATCTGGCTCGCGCAAAGCAAAACCAGCAAAGTGCTTGCAGCGCGCGGCGCAGTGGCAACGGTTGAGATCTTTACGGCGGTGGCGATTAACAACATAGGCAACCGCGTGCTTGCGTTGGCCCACGGGCAAACGCCCGACGACGCCACGCTGTTGCAGTTCACGCTCGATGCCGCAGCAATGGCGATGGGCCACATCATCAACATGCAGCTCGAAGGCCAGCTCGCACGTTTCAAGAGCGCCGGTGCGCGCGCTGGCGAGTTGGTCGGCCGCATGCATCGCCAGCGTGTTGCTGCGAAAGCCGTTGCGGCGACGGAGGTCGGCGGTCGCACTGCAGCGATGGATCTTGTGATCGAACAGCGCGCGATCTTGATCGAAGAAGCAACGCTGTGGCGCAGCATTGCGCAGGACCCCGCAGCACTCAAAGCCACCAAGCTCACCGCCGAGCAAGCCAGCGCCAAACTTGGCAGCATCGATGCGCAGCTCGCTGTAACAAATACCATCGCCACTACCCGCTTGACCTTGCAGATGAACAACATCACCGAAGAAGTCACTGGCGGCCGCCTCTGGGTTGGCACTGCGCACGACATCAACGCTGCCCTCGGCCATGCCCGCAAACTCGGCTTCACCGTCGAGATTCTCGACGCCCAAGCTATGGCGCCAGCGCATACTTCAAGCGGCAGTGCTGCCACTGCGCCTGCCGCTAACGCCGGAGCGGAGCGGGGCAGCCGAATCGTCAAGGTCGCGATCAATGGCGAGACGTTTGAGATTCGGGAGCGTGTGGCACGCGTGCCGCAGGCCGGCGATGCAAAGGAATATGAGTTCAATGATGGAACGCCCGGCCCCCTCGGGGATCGAAAGAAATATGATCCGCAGAATAAGAAGTGGGCACTACCGATAGAAGGCTTCAAAGGTGGGCACTACGATATTGAAACGCTGCCGGACGATAAGGTGTTTTACAGGGTTGGTGACGCCACTATGGCATGGGGGCAATGGTGGACCGATACCCCGTTGCAAAGTGAGGCCCAATATCGAATGGATGTAGCCGTGAAACGAGAATGGGCTGATCCTGCGACGGGGGAGGTGGAAGCTGGCAAGACCAAGTCACAAGAAGAGAAGGTGCTTTGGTGCTACGCCGCCAAAATTCCCCGTGGCACAACTGTATATGTTGGTCCGGTAGGGTCACAGGGCGGAGTTTTTATGGGTGGTTCCTCAACGGTTCAATACTTCATTCCGAAGGCATGGCAGCTGGACGGGCAAGGTGGGGAAATTGTGTCTAAAGAAGTTTTTGTTCGAAATGGGCACGTGCCCAAAGCGACTGGCCCAAAAAAATGAAGCCTAAAGAAACAATAGAAGCTGTGCGTACGACGAGCGCTGAATTAGCAGCGCTCTGCAAGCGCGAATCGAACATGAATCAGTTCGCGCGGTTCTGGGAGCAGGTTTCCCACGTCGCAGGGAATTTGTTCACCGAAGGCGCACAGCGGGAGGAGTTGATTGATTTGGGCAATAAGATTGGCGCGGTTTACAATTATCATCCAGGCGAGTTTTTAGACATGTACATAATTCGGCCGAATCCCGATGAGCAACGGGCTGCCAACGACGCCTTTGATAAGCTTCGCGACCGGATGCTATTTCTGGCCGGCGCAATTATCGATCTCGGCGAGTCAATGTAGCAGTTGACGCGTATTCCAAGTTTGCGAAGGCAAGAAATTTATTGGAGCCTGTCCAAGGTGCTCGTCGTTGAGCCATTCCGGCCGCACGGCCACACCCAACCTTTGCACGAATCCGAAGTGGAGCACCAATGACAAATTAAGTCGTCGCCGCGCTGGTCGAGCTCCGTTGTGCACTCATCGCGATGGTCCAAATCATGACCCGAGAAGAATGGCCGTACGGCGGCGAAAAGTCGGGCCGAAAACGCGTCGAGGCCGGAGCCGCCTTGGTGTGCGAGCTCTGGTGGGAAGTTGGTAGCAGCGAGATGCCTTTGCGATAGAAGCAGCCCGGCCGCGGTGTGTGAAAGGTTTCGTCGAGCTTCATCGTCTTCAATGCGGGGCGCCGTTGGCAACCAGCACGCCGCCTTGCATCACCCAAACAATCGCACGCGTGTTGCCAATAGCGACGCGTGGATCCGCAGCCAACAGCACAAGGTCGGCGCGTCGCCCTGGCTCGATCACTCCGACATCATTCCGATGCAGGGCTTCGGCCGCATTCGCTCCGGTCATGCGCAAAATTTGATTGGCAGTTAGCCCAGCTGAAAAAAGCAATTCGAACTCCTGATGGAGGCCATCACCAGGGGCAATCCACTCGTTCGTTAGGTCCGTGCCGGTCACCAGTAACACACCCGCATCGTGCATCCGCCGGACCCATGCAAGCATGTTCGGCCACGCTGCCTGCCAGCGGCGGTAGTCATCTGCGGTCCAGTCCTCGGTGGCATCGTCACATGTGGTCCAGTCGTCGCGGAGTTCTGGAAAAGGTTGCAGATAAGGGTTGGCGCGATAGCGCGATTTGTCAGGCTGAGCGAATTTCGCGTCATAAGCAATGAGCGTGACATCAACCGAAATGCGCCGCTGTGCGAGTTGGGTAAGCAACTCTTGGTGGGCAGCGCTCGTCGGATCAAATGCTTCTAACCAG
>JAKQOD010000964.1 GCA_029565465.1 Deltaproteobacteria bacterium | reverse complement strand
TTGACACGTGTGCCACGCAGCGCCGCGGTGGTTGCCGTCGTTTCACTGGTCGAATGGCGGCGTAGCCAAGATGCCATGCATTTGACGGAAGTCGCGCTGACTAAGCCGGCGGTTGCTGCGCTGACCAGCACGTTGCCAAGCTGTGCCAAGGATCTCGTCGCCAACGCAACCTGGGTGGTGGTCAGCAGCAAAGAGCGCGGATTTGGTGACGGCGTGGTGCTGCAAGTTGGCGGAGTGCCTTCGGATGCTGCCATCACCGATTGTCTAAAGCCAGCCAACGAAGGTCAGCGGCTCGATGGCGCGACAACCGGAACGTGGGGCGATCTATTTGAAGGCACCATGTTGTGGCGTGATCAGACGCTGGTGTTTTCATCGTACCCGGAATTGCCAGCGGTCAAACTTTGGAGCAATCGCAGCATCACCGGCCTCACGGGGCGGCTCGCAGAACTATATCAGCGCATATTGCCAAACCCAACGGTGGCACTGATGGCTGACTTGCCCAACAAGCCAATCATCGACGGTATTCCGAAGGGGGCCGATATCGTGGCGAGCGTGAGTGTTGGTGACAAAGTCGAGGTCGATTTTGGCCTCGAAACGCTGACGGTTGCGGAAGCGATCGCATTCGAAACGGAAGGCAAAAAGCAAGTTGCCGATATGCTTGGCGCTTCGAATGAAATCATCAACCTCGGCGTCGTGCGCGACCAGAAAATTGTACGCTTGACGGGCAAGCTACCACCGATGATTTTGCGCGTAGTGGCGAACGCCCTCACCGATACCAAGTAGCGTCGTTACTTGTTCTTGCGATAGGTCGTCCATTGCGCGCCAAAGCGTGTGACTTGACCTGGCGAGAACTCAAACATGCAAGCGTCGTCGGTGTAGTCCATAAAGTTACTGATTGGATCGACGCCGGCTTTGGTGGTGCACGAATCACGGCTAACTGGGCAACCGTAGGCAGGTGAGCGCTCGGCTGGGGTGTCGAGCACCATGTCACCGCTGGTGTTGGTGTTTTTGCAGCCACCTTGGAAGGTGTGGTACAGGCCGAGCCAGTGACCAACTTCGTGGGTCGCCGTATCGCCTTCGTTGTATGGCGCGGCCGAACCACCTGGCAACGATTGGGTCAACAGCACAACGCCGTCCAGCTTTGGTTTCGAACGATAGTCCGACGGAAACGTTGCCCAACCAAGCAAGCCGCCGCCGATGTTGGCAGCGTACAAGTTGAGATCTTTCGCGGTGCCTTTGCGCAACGCGGTCTTCATCGCTGTTTCGGCAGCGGTGCCGGGCGTGACGGTGTACCAGCTGGCGTTGTTGGTGCGATCGACGGACGCCAGCACAAACGATACCCCAGTGCTTGCATACCCTGCATTGAGCACGCTGATTTGTGAATTGATTTGGTTTTGCGTTAGGTCGCCAGCGGTGCCGTTGGTGATGATGTGGAAATACACACTAATCACCGTCGGTGTGAGGGCGAAGGCGGTCGGCGTTGTCGCGAGCGCAGATTGCACTTCGCGTTCGATTTCTTGTTTGCGTTCGGCGGTTGGTTCGGTAACACCACACCCACGTTTCGAGTCCGCGCTTGAGCCTGGCGATTGCACGCCCGCAACTTCAGGCGCCGTATCTTCGGAACCATCATCGGGTTGCTCAATAGTTGATTCACCAGTGGCCATCAACTGGCACGATGCCAACAATGCGATAGAAGCCGATGCAAGGACGCTAGTAAGCAGTTTACGCATGCAGTGTTTCCTCATCAATGTCCCGCGCGGGGTGCGCGAGTTTCCGTGCCGCAACCAAGAGCACGTTCTGTTCCAACTTTGTGAAACGAGCTAACTCCCGATAATTTCAGCAACCACACCTGCGACACCTGTCCGTATTTGTCCGCCGTTGGGACAGAACCGTCCGAACTGCGGACAACCGGACGCTGTGGAATTGTGCCGTGGCATTGCACCTTTACGTGCATGCGCTGACATCGCCGACAATGACGGCTATCGTGCGTTGTAGTGCGGAACCCAGCGGTGAAAACCTACATCGCGCCGCCTGGCTCGCCCGACCAACGGTTTGGTGTAGTGTAGCGAGCCTATGGTAACGATTGCTCCTCACCCGCTGCTTGATGCCGTTTGCTTTGTAGCGCGTAGCAAACTGTCCGCTGGTGAACTTGCATGCAGCACCGCCCTCGAAGCGGCGCTTGCGTTCGATGCAACAGTAGTGTTGCCGTCGGATGATGTGCGCAGCGCAGTTCGTACATTATTGCGCCACGGTGGATATAAACCATCGGGTCGTGGCAAGCCAGCTTCGGAGTATCTTGCGGGCGCTTACACCGAGGGTCGGTTTCCGCGCATCAATGCACTAGTTGATGTCTGCAACGCGGTGTCCTTGCACAGCGGCTTACCGATCAGCTTGCTCGACTACGAACTTTTGCAAGGCAACCTTACGATCAGCGTCCTCCCCGAAGGCTCGTCGTACATTTTTAACCCGTCAGGCCAAACCATCGACGCCAGTGGGTTGTTGGCGCTCAGTGACAGCGTTGGCCCTGCGGGCACGCCAGTCAAAGATGCGCAACGAACCAAGACACATACCGGCACGACCGCAACGTTGACCGTCATCTGGGGCAGCACGGCGCTGCCGGGTCGCGCTGCGGCAGCTGCGGCACGTTATCGTGAGTTGCTCGGCAGCGTCGCCGACATCACCGTCGAACCGAATCTGTAGCAAGCAGCCTAAACGATTGGTCGCGACGAGTACGATTGCAGGGCAGCGACTCGCAAGTCACCGCGTTTTTGCACGGCGATAGCTTCGAGTGCGGCTTGGGCACCACGCAATGTCGTGAAGTAGGCAATGCCATTGGTGAGCGCAGCGCGCCGCAGCGACGCCGAGTCGACGATGGCTTGCGAACCGTCGGTGGTATTGATGACGAAATGGATTTCGCGGTTATCCATCGCATCGACGCAGTGCGGCCGGCCTTCGAGCACTTTGTTGATGCCGCGACACACCAGCCCGGCGTCGCGCAGCCGCGCTGCGGTGCCATGGGTGGCAAGCAAGTCAAAGCCCAAGCCGGCGAGCCGGCGTGCAATCGCAACCACATGCGGCTTGTCCGCTTCCCGGACCGAAATGAACGCAGTGCCAGCGATGGGCAGCTTCATGCCAGCGGCCAGTTGGCTTTTGGCAAACGCCCGCGCAAAGTCGGTGTCGATGCCCATCACTTCGCCAGTGGAGCGCATTTCTGGTCCGAGCAGCGTATCGACAGCTTCGAACTTCATGAACGGAAACACCACTTCTTTAACCGAGGTATGGCGCGGTTCGACTTCGCGAATGCCAAGTTCCGCCAAGGTTTTGCCAGTCATGACTTTGACGGCAACTTTGGCCAGCGGCACGCCAATCGCTTTCGAGACAAACGGGATGGTGCGCGAGGCTCGCGGGTTGACTTCGAGAATGTAGATTTCACCGTCGAGGATGGCGAATTGCACGTTCATCAGGCCAATGACGTTGAGTTCAACCGCAAGCCGGCGCGCTTGCGCTTTGACATGGTCAATGATGTCGGCGGGCAGTGAGTAGGGTGGCAACGAACACGCCGAGTCGCCCGAGTGAATGCCGGCTTCTTCGATGTGTTCCATCACGCCACCGACCACGACGGCTCCGGTGTGGTCAGCCACCACATCAACATCGAGCTCGACCGCGTCGGCGAGGAATTGATCGATCAACAGCGGAAAGCCAACGCCGGACGATTCGTCGTTGCCACTGCCGGTGCCCGCCGCGCCACTGCCGCCCAGGCCCATCACGCGCACGAAATAATCTTCGAGCCCACGCGCATCGTAGATGCGTTCCATCGCACGGCCGCCGAGCACATAGCTTGGCCGCACCATGACAGGAAATCCGATCTTTACCGTCGCTGCACGCGCTTCTTCGAGGTTGCGTGCGATGCCCCAGCGTGGCGCTTTGAGGCCGAGCTTGTTCATCACCTCGCCAAAACGCTCGCGATCTTCGGCGCGGTCGATGGCATCGGCGCTGGTGCCCAAAATCGGCACGCCAGCGCGTGCCAGTGGCACTGCAAGCTTGAGCGGGGTTTGGCCACCGAACTGCACGATGACGCCGAACGGTTTTTCGATGTCGCAAATCGCCAGCACGTCTTCGAGCGTGACTGGCTCGAAGTACAGCCGATCCGAGGTGTCATAGTCGGTCGACACCGTTTCGGGATTGCAGTTGACCATGATCGATTCGATGCCTTCTTCTTCGAGGGCCATCGAGGCGTGCACGCAACAGTAATCGAACTCAATGCCCTGGCCGATGCGGTTGGGGCCGCCACCGAGGATGATGACCTTTTTACGATCGGTCGGTGCGCTTTCGCACTCTTGTTCGTAGGTCGAGTACATGTACGGCGTATCCGACGCGAACTCGGCGCCGCAGGTGTCGACGCGTTTGTAGACCGGGCGCACGTCTGCTGCATGCCGAGCGTTGCGCACGTCTTCTTCGGTGCCGCCACACAGCGCTGCGATGCGACGATCGGAAATGCCGATACGTTTGACTCGGCGGAGTAAATCACCGTCGGTCGGCACATCGCGATGTTCGGCCAGTTCAACTTCGACCAACGCGATGTCGCGAATGTGATGCAAGAACCACGGATCGATGCGGGTTAGTTCGTGCGCACGTTCGAGCGATAGCCCCAATTGAAACGCTCGGCCCAGTTGGAACAAGCGCTCGGGCGTTGGCGTCGACAGTGTGCGTTCGATGGCTTGCAAATCGTCGCCGATGCTGAGCATTGGTAAGTCAAAACCAGCGCGACCGGTTTCTAAGCTGCGGATGGCTTTGCCGAAGGCTTCGCGAAACGTTCGGCCAATCGACATGACTTCGCCGACCGATTTCATCTGCGGGCCCAAAATCGGTTTGGCCGATGGGAACTTTTCAAATGCAAAGCGCGGCCATTTGACGACCACGTAGTCAATCGTGGGCTCGAACGAAGCTGGGGTGACTTCAGTAATGTCGTTGTTGAGCTCGTCGAGCGTGTAGCCGATGGCAAGCTTGGCTGCGATTTTGGCAATTGGAAAGCCGGTGGCTTTTGAAGCCAGTGCCGACGAGCGCGACACCCGCGGATTCATTTCGATCACCAGCATGCGACCCGTCGCTGGATCAACCGCCCATTGCACGTTCGAGCCGCCGGTGGTCACGCCGATTTCACGCATGACCGCGATCGACGCGTCGCGCATGCGTTGATATTCTTTGTCGGTCAGCGTCATCGCTGGCGCCACCGTTACCGAGTCGCCGGTGTGTACGCCCATTGGGTCGAGGTTTTCGATCGAACACACGATGATGGTGTTGTCTTTGCTGTCACGGACAACTTCGAGTTCGTACTCTTTCCAGCCTAAGACCGATTCCTCGACGAGGATTTGATGTACTGGGCTTTGGTCGAGGCCAAATTGAACCATGCGGTCGAATTCGGCTCGATTGTACGCAATGCCGCCGCCCGAGCCGCCAAGCGTAAACGATGGTCGCAAGATCGCCGGGAAGCCGATGTCGTCGATGCAAGCGCGCGCTTCGGCGACGGAGCCGACCAGCACCGAGCGTGGACACGACAAGCCAATACGGGCCATCGCTTGCTTAAATAGTTCGCGGTCTTCGGCCATTTCGATGGAATGCACGTTGGCGCCGAGCAGCTCGGTGCCATGCTTGGCGAGAATGCCGGCTTTGTGGGCCGCCATGGCAAGGTTGAGCCCGGTTTGGCCGCCGAGGGTTGGCAGCACGGCATCGGGCTTTTCCTTCTCGAGGATTTTGTCGAGCACTTCCACCGTCAGTGGCTCGACGTAGGTGGCGTCGGCCAACTCGGGGTCGGTCATGATGGTGGCCGGGTTCGAGTTGACCAAGATCACGCGCAAACCTTCGGCTCGCAGCGCTTTGCAGGCTTGCGTGCCCGAGTAGTCAAACTCGCACGCTTGGCCGATCACGATCGGACCCGAGCCAATGATAAGTACCGACGACAAATCCTTACGACGCGGCATGGCTTCGTTTACCCCAGGCGCGCCGCGCGGGGAAGGGCCGGGGCCACTTGGCAAAGCAGATCGCGTCGAATGCAAGGTTGCACGGCAGCAATGGCCGCCCAGGTGTTGTAAGGGCAAGCACAACATCGAGCGCAACCTGCCAGCCAATTCGGCGGGTTTAGCAGGCTGCGAGACCAGCGCTTGCTGCAATCATGAAGCCTAGACCGCAGTGCCTAAATCACTGCTTGTCGAACAACAAGTACCCGAGGGCTTTGTTGGCGCCAAGTGGGCGGAAGTGAAACAACACTTGGCCACTCGCGCTAAACGCAAACCCCGTCGATTCGCTTGTGATGGTACCGACGATTTCGCTTTGGCCAGTGCTGCCGACCACCGTAAAAGTCGCGGTGTCGTCACTTCGCACAGAAATCGAAAACGATCCGGCCACACCATTTTGCACATAGATATTTGTCCACGTGCCAACAAAACCGATCGGCGTGCCTTGTGGCAAAAATGCGGTGATGAGCAATCGATTGCCATCGATCATGAAATCAGTTTCCGACGAGTCGGCACCGTTAATCAGCGTAAGTCGGCCCGGCGCCGGTACCCCAAAGCGGCACGGTTTGGTATCGAATGAGCAAGTGCCGTCGGCGTGAAAAGAGATCATGCCCATACCTATCGAGGGATCCACCTCGGCCCCAGTTTTCCAGTCGCCCACTAAAGGTGCCAGTGCGGGGTCAGGGACGAACGCATCAACAGCAGCGTCGGGTGCGCTATCAAGCGGCGGACTCACTAACGCATCAACGACGGCCGGGCCGCTCTCGCCGCAAGCACTCGCCAGCCCAACCATGCTGCAAACCGCCACAAGTCGTAATTTTCGCATCGTTTCATCCTACGACGCTAGCTTGGCGCACCGCGAGGCAAGCGCTGGCAAACTGCGGAATTACGCCGGCGTGCAGGCGCCGAACTCGTTAACAGTGATTCTCTTCGTAAGAAGATCTCGCGTCGAATGCAACGATTCACAGCGCCAACGCCCACAGCGCCGCCCAGGTGGTTGCAAGGGCAAGTATGACGCCGCTGGCGACCTGCCAGGCAAACCGGCGCGTGCCGGTAGCGAATGCCACGACGACTTTGGTCAAACTATTTGCCGAGAGGGCAGCGAGGATCGACAGCATCGCGGTTGTGCTCGACGCGTGCTGCGCTGCGTACATGGAAGCTGCCGACGCGGACGTGGCATGGGCATCGAGCAAGCCGGCCACCGCCGACGTGGCAATAACGGCATTGGCACCGAGCTGGGCTTTGATCCAAGCAGCCACGATGCCAACCACCCCGACGAGCAGGGTAAAGATGGCAATCGCGGGGATATCAAAAGCTTGTTTGGGTTTGGCCGGTGTGGTGGCAGGCGTGGGCGCTTTGGCTGCTGCCAGCGCACGCACACCCGTATAGGCAGCGATGACAGTGCCGCCGATGGCCAGGGGCACGGCCATCTGTTGCAACAAGCTTGGTGCGGCGAGGCCGATGAGCACGGCAACCTGGATAAACGTTGCGACACTCGATGCACACGCTGCTGCAATGGGTGAAGCAGCATCACCATGTTTGCTCCGCGTGCCCATGGCGGCAATCGTTGCGGAGCTTGAAACGAAACCACTGGCGAGGCCCGCGATCGTTGGCCCAATACGTCGGCCGAGCGTGCGCTCGGCAATGTGGCCAACGGCGGTGAGTGCCATCATCACGACGGCGAGGCGCCACAACGTGTAGAAGTTAGTGGCTTCGAACGGCCCGACCTGGCGGTCCGGTACCAGGGGCAAGATCACCAACGCCGACACGGCCAGCATCAGTGCCTCGCGCAAGTCGCGCTCTGACAGGCCCCGACGCAACAGGTTGTGCATTGGTACGCGCATCGACAGCAACAACGACGTAACCACCGCAGCGCCGAGCGCAAGTGCAGGCATGGTAATCGATGCAACGCCTAGTAAGTAGGTCAACAACAGCGCTAGCTCGGTGGTCATGCCAGCAGCCGCTACAGCGCTTGGCATCGTCGAGCGAAAGTAGGCAGCGACGCCGTAGCCGGCAACCGCAAGGGTGCCTGCAATCGCAACTGGCGTACCGACCAACGCTGCCATCCCACCGGTTAGGCTCGCGATGGCAAACGTGCGGATGCCAGCCGAACGATAATGCGATTCATCCGCGTTGCGTTGTTCTCGCTCCGCACCAACCATCAACCCGCACGCGAGCGCCACGCCGAGTTCCCACATCTGGCGCGTGGTGTCGGCCGACCAATGTTGCACTACTGCAACCTCGCAGCGCTACGGTTGCGCCACAGTGTAGCGCGCGCGCACAACGGCAGCGCTGTAGTGGCTGATTGCAACGACATCCAGTAACGATGAGCAAGCGATGTGCCATCCGTCGATTGCCGTGCCTCGCCACGTGTTGGTGTTGGCGCTGCGATCGTGCTGGCCAATGATTCGTGCTTTGGGTTGGACGGTTCGGATTTCACCCAAGACATCGCGCGCGGCTGAGTTCGTGAATCGAAAGCTGATTCGAGCGCCAGCGTGGCGACGCCGCAGTTACTGCGTGACCGCGAAGACGAAGCTCGATTTCGGGAAGCGTAAGTAACGCTCGGTGATGAGCTTGTGTGGCACTACGGCACCGTCGACGTATTTGCTGGCCAACGCGTTGGCGGCTTTGCCGTCGCCACGGGCTTTGATGCCGGCAACGGTGGTCATCATATCGTTGATGGCGGCGATCAGTTTGTCGTGGTGAATCACGAAGGCGCCTTTGTCAGTGCCGTTGGCTGCCATGATGTTGGCATCGAACGTCAATGCGCCTTTGTCGAGGAGGAAGCCGATTTGGATCGCTGCGAGGTTGCTGTAGGCTTTGCGGGTTTTGGCTTTGCCGGTGCCAACGTACATGCCTTGCGAAATATGGCCGAAAGCCCACACGATGCAGTCGGTGTAGGTTTGTTTGGCTTGCAGGTCGGTCAACAGGCCTTTGCCGCGCAAGAATTCAACCAAGTACAATCCACCGGTTTGCGCCTTGAGTTCTTCGTACACGCTGGCGAGTGGGCCGCCAAACGCTGCGTCGTCGGTTTTGCCGTAGGCTTTGTATTCGTGCGCTGGGCCAAGGTTGTGGGTGGCTTCGTGCAAAATCGTCGACAGTAAACCTGGCTCAGGGCTGACGAAGTAGTTGGCAGCGCTGGTCGCGTCGAGCAGGCTTTCAGCTTGCGCTTTGCGTGCGGCTTGGCTGTCTGGATCTTGGTACAGATTCGACATCGCAACGGTGCGGCCACGGCCTTCATTGGCTACCGGGCCCCAGTTTGGCAGGCTTTGGCCAATGGTTGCGCCGAGCGCGTCGCGATCGTCGCCAGCGTTGACGATGATGTCGATGAAGTCAGGCAAGTGGAAGGTAACTTTGCGTGCGGTGTACGGCTTGCCTGCGCGCGCAGCGATGGAATTTTCCATGTCTTGTTGCACGGGCACGAGCTTCTTTTGCCATGCAATCGAACCTTGGTTGATCAACGCAAACGTCAAGTGGAAACCGGCTTTGTGCGCACACGGTTCCCAATACACTTCATCGGGCCCAACCCGCACGTACCACTTCGAATTATCGACCGACATCTTCGACCACGCTTCGTCGGCGGGTTGCCAATTGTTGTCGGTGAAGCTCTGCGCAGCAGCGCGCAGATACGTGATCAGCGGCGCTTCGTTCGGCGATTTAACCGCATCGGCTGCGGCGCGCAGTTCTGCTGCAATCGCTGCCATCGGGGCTTGATAGGCTTCGGTGTAAGGCACCGCTTTGAAGCCTTTGCCGTCGGCGCGCACCACGGTGAATGGCGTTAGCAGCGCTTCGGCATCTTTGCGCTTTTCGAGCACCGCGCAGAAGTCGTCGGCTTTCTGGATGTCGGCTGGGTAGACGTCGAAGGCAACTTTGTTCAGGCCCGCAATTGCCGTGCAAGCCGGGTTGCTGTCGGTGCCGGGCGCTGCGCACTTCGGACCGCGGTTGCGCCGGAACAGGCTTTGGCTCAAGGTGTCTTTGACTTGTGGCGCAAGCGTCGCGGTGCCGTTTTGCAGCGCGTACAGATCGTCGATGAGCGCTGCGACTTTGAGCATATGCGCGACGAATGCTTTGTCATCGGCTGGCGCTTTGGAGAAATCGTTGTGGACCAGCGTGGCGCGGCCACCGTCGAGGTCGGCGCCAACGAGCTTAGCGCGAGCGAGGTCTGCTTCGGCGATACCGGCGTCGGGTGCAGCGGCCAGCTTGACGATCGTGTCGTAGGCTTGATCAAACGCAGGCGTAAATGCGTTGCCTTTGGTCCACGCGGTTTGGCTTGGGTAGAACAATAACGACGCAACTTCGTTGGCATCAAGGTTCTTGTCGTTGTCGACATCGGCGGTCCAATAGATTGGCAAGTTGGCGCGCACGGCGAAGCGATTAAAGTCGCTGCGCGAAATTGCGTTGTAGTTGCGCGGCGGCATGGCAGCTTTGCTGCCAGTGGCCGTGCCCGCGCCTGCGGTTGCGCCGGTACCTGATCCGGCAGTTGACTGTGCGGCTGGCTTTTTGCTGCCGCAACCGACCAGGGAGCTAGCTGTGATGCTTAAAAAGAGCGCGACGACCGGAGATGCCTTCATGGCGGGCAAACTAATCGGCAGCCGCCTTGGGTGCAAGGGTTACTGGCGGTCGCGGCGTCGCGCCAGCAGGATGGCGCCTGCAAGGCCGGTGAGCAGGCAGCCGTAAAACAGGACTTCTAGCGATACGCAGGCATGCAGCGGGCTGGCGGTGCTCCACGGTGCAAACGGCTGCACGTCAGCGTGCATGATGGAATCGAACACAACGTGTGACCACGCGCCGACGCCGGCGCCGATAAATGCGGCGCTCCACGGCAGTGCGGCGGGCAGCAGCTTCATGCGCAGCCCGAGGCGGCCGGCTACCCATGCCGCGACTGCGGCTGGGAAGATCATCAGCGTGGCACCTAGAAAGGTATGAAAAAAGGTGTGGATTGGGTACGTGTGCGCCATCAGATGGGCGGCTGATTCGAAATCAATGAACACGTTGGCGGCCATAAATGCCAGCATCGAGCAGCGCCGGCTGGCTGCGTGAAACAGCAGACCAGGGCCAAAATGCAAGGGGGTGACCGGCATACGCGTGCCTGGCAGCTCACCACGATTCGGCTCGCCGGCACAGATCGAATGCGGATATCCGCACAATCTGGCTTTACCTCCGCGGCCAAATTGGGTAGATACATCCCAACGGCGGATGTAGCTCAATTGGTAGAGCACCAGGTTGTGGTCCTGGGTGTCGCGGGTTCGACCCCCGTCATTCGCCCCAAGTAAGTAGAATCAACGGCACTCAGGTGCCGTTGGTTGTTTTCGGAGGACGGGTTGAGGTTTGGATGATGCCGCGCATCTGTCAGGTTCAGGCTGACTAGGATAGGCCTAATCTACGGACACTATCGACCCATTTTCATGGGTACTTGAAATCAGAGGAAGTCCTCTCGCGGGCCGGTATGGAATTGAATACAACGAAGGACAAACAATGACCGTGTCTTTTGAAAATGAACTTGGTGAGACGTTGTTACGAGTTGGCGATCGAAACGCTGCATACGATCATCTTCTTCCATCCATTTATGACGATGCCTTTTGGTATATAAACAGGATAGATCAATACGGGGATACGATTTTTAACCAGTTGCAGGCTCCGCGACTGCTCTTGGAGTGGGACCAGTTTTCAAAGGTTGCAACCACCCCCCGTATGGTTCAGACGATGGCGGAAATTCGGGGACTCATCGTTCGTCTTTCGAACGAGCAGCATCACTATGTTAGGTTTCGTGGCGAGTAGCGCCGAGGTGCCGGGCACTGAGCAAGGCCGGATCGACCGCGAGTTGGACGAGCTCGGTATTCGATTCTGAACGGTTCGGCTTTGGATGACGAAATACCGACGATGCCGTTAGCAATTCCGGACAACCTAGCTGTTTTTACGACTATCTACGTCTGCTTTAGCAAATTGCCTATTTTGAAAGTAAATGCTCGCCGTGGCCCGTCTGGACGAGCCCTGCCGCGAGTGCGTAGCTCGCGCGGATGGACAAACAACTACAAGACATTCAGCGACAGATGAAACAGCAAACGCGGGGCCGAATGTGGCGGCCGTCGACGGAGTTGC
>JAKQOD010000963.1 GCA_029565465.1 Deltaproteobacteria bacterium | reverse complement strand
TGTCGATGACCGTGTCGGTGACCGTGTCGGTGATCGTGTTCGTGACCGTGTCGGTGACCGTGTTCGTGACCGTGTTCGTGACCGTGTTCGTGACCGTGTTCGTGACCGTGTTCGTGACCGTGTCTGTGCGCTACTTCGCGGCCATGGCTGCCAGCCCGGCTTCGGCATCGACGAGTGCCTTGCTGTTAGCGGGCGACGGCGGCAACGCTTTGTACGTCGCGACAAGCTCGGTCCGCGCCGCCAGTTCCGCAGCGTTGTCACCTTGGGCTTTCGCAATGTCAATCATGAGGTTAACCACGCGCGGTTTACGTGGCCCATACACCAACGCGTTGGCTTTGTTCGCCCACAACGCAGCATCGGCATATTTTTGGCCTTTGAAAAACGCCCACGCAGCGCGGTAGGGCGGGTCGTACTCCGTCGGCAACGCATTGGCGGAGGCAACCAACACAGGTGCAATGTCGAGGGCACGGCCCAAGTACACGTACACTTCAGCGCGTGGCCAATTGTAGGTCGATGCGGCAAGCGGGCTGGCGGCCTTGGCTGCCGTGTCATCGAGCAATGCACGCTGCTTTTCTGCAATTGCGAGGGCGTCTGGGTGTTTATCGGCTGCCTCTAGCGCTTCGCGCAAATTGGCCATCGCATCGGACCGATCGTCGACGGACAATTGGGCCTTGGGGTCGTCGACCAGTTTGGTCCAGGTTGCAATCGCAACCTGTTGCATCTGCGTAGTGGCCTGTGCCCCGGCTTCATTTTGTTTCGCAACTTGTTCCGCGCAGCTCATGGCCACGCCCATGGCGTCGCTGGCGGAAGATGCGTTGCCCATGTGGGCTGCCTCAGCGATCGCTAACGTTACACAACCCATGGCGTCGTCGCGTTTTGCTTTGGTTTGCAGCAACGCCAGTACCAGTTCGGGGCGGCGTGCAAAGTCGGCAGGTGCTTTTTGCAAGGCCGCTGCAAACAACGGCTCGGCTGCAGCAAAGTCGCCACGGGTTACAGCTTGGTCACCTTGGGTGATCAACGATGCAACCGAATCCGGGCCAGCAGCGAGTTGACTGCCTTGTACAAACGCCACAAATTGCGCTGCGGTGGCCGAGCCGACCAAGCGCCCAGCGACCTGCTCAGTCGGGTTGATCACATAGAATGTCGGCCACGCCGACAACGGGTACTTCGCCACCGTCGCGGTGTTTTGCTCGCGATCGGTATCGATGGCCACGAACACGAATTTGTCAGCAATCGCTGCCATCGCAGCGTCGGTGAACACGGTGGTTTTCATCGAAAGACAGGTGTGACACCAAGGCGCCCACAGGTCCATCACGATCGGGCGCTTGGTTGCGACCGCGCACTTGAGCGCACCGGCATAATCGTCGACGAACCACGCCATGCGGGATCCATGTTCGGGTTTGGCTGCCGCACATGCATCGCTGGCGCTCGGCGCCGTGCTGGAGCCGGCTGGTTCGGCACTGCCTTGCGCTGGTGCCGGCTTGGCTTTGTTGCAGCTCGCTGCGACAACCAAGGCCGTCAAGGACAAAAATGAACTACCAAAACGAGCCATAACGCAGGTCTTAGCACATAGTTTCGTAGCCGTCTTTATCGACGGTACCTCCCGATTTATTGCAGAGGGCGGCTGTGCCCGCCGCCCTCTGCGCGGCATAGCCGCGCATTCACCCACCTCCGCGCGTCGCGTCACGCGGATTCCCTCGGCGGAGGGTGGTTTATGTATCGCAAAGGGCGGCTGTGCCCGCCGCCCTCTGTGCGGCATAGCCGCGCATTCACCCACCAACACGCGCCGCGCGGATTCCCTCGGCGGAGGGTGGTTTCGTTGCTAGCGCCTGCAAGTGATCGCGCACGCACTACAGCCCCATTTTCGATCGGCTTCGTGTATGGTCCGGCCGATGTCTACTTCTGGGGCTGCTAAGCCCGGCAAACCAGCCAAAAATACCGCTGCTACTCCTGAGGCAGCGCCTGAAAAAACGCTTGATCGGATCATTGGCGAACGCCGCGACAAAGGCGTGGCCCTCGCGAACGCTGGTCGCAATCCATTCCGCAATGACGTTGCGCCGCGCGACCAGATTGCCGACGTGCGGGCACGCTACACAGCCACTAAGCCGGCAGCCGACGCTGTGCACGAAGGCATTGTGCCGGTGGATGGCACGATGGTGCAGGTTGCTGGCCGCATCATGGCCAAACGTGGTTTCGGCAAAACCGTATTTGCGCCGTTGCGCGATCGCAGCGATGACATCCAGTTGTACCTCAACGTCGACAACCTCGACGCTGGCGACTTTGAACATGTGCTGCCGAACCTCGACGCTGGCGATATCGTCGCGTGCGAAGGCCCGGTGTTTTGGACCAAGCGCGGCGAAATGTCGATTTTGGCCAAGCGCCTGTGGGTGCTAACCAAGTCGCTGCGGCCGCTGCCCGACAAGTGGCATGGCTTAGCTGACGTCGAACTGCGCTACCGCCAACGCTACGTGGATTTAGCGGTGAGTCCGGACGTGCGCGAAGTATTCCGCAAGCGCAGCATGATCGTGCGTGGCATTCGCCAGTTCCTCGATGAGCGCAATTTCCTCGAAGTGGAAACCCCGATGATGCATCCGATCGTCGGTGGCGCCGCGGCGCGGCCGTTTGTGACACATCATAACGCCCTCGATATGCGCTTATTTATGCGCATCGCGCCTGAGCTCTATTTGAAGCGCTTGGTCGTTGGCGGTTTTGATCGGGTCTACGAAATCAATCGCAACTTCCGCAACGAAGGGTTGTCGCGCCGCCACAATCCTGAATTTACGATGCTCGAGTTCTATCAAGCGTACGCCACGTACGATGACTTGATGAACTTGACCGAAGAGCTGGTCGCTTCGCTGGCCAAACAAATTAATGGCGCCACCAAGGTTACCTGGGACGGCGTTGAAGTTGATTTGGCAGCGCCATGGCAGCGCTTAACGGTGCAAGAAGCGGTGCGTACGCTCGGCGGCATTGCCGATGCCGAGCGGGTGTTCACCGACCCAGCCTACGCGGTGCAAATGTGCGCGCAGCATGGTGTGCCAGCTGCTGACATCGCACGTGCCATTTCCGAAGGTGTGCCGGCGGGTACTGTTTTGCCATATCCCGCCGACCAGCTTACCGCACTGTTTAAAACCGAGGAACGCGATACGGTTGCGGCTGCGCTCATCGCGTTGTACCCAAGCGAACATGTGCGGCGCGTGCGGGCAGGGCACTTGGGCTACTTGCTGTTCGAAGCTACTGCCGAAGACAAGTTGGTGCAGCCAACGTTCTTGACGCAATTTCCGTTGGCGGTGTCACCGTTGGCGCGTCGAAATGAAAACGCACCGGAATTTTGCGACCGGTTCGAACTGTTTGTCTGTGGCAAAGAGATTGCGAATGGATTTTCCGAACTCAATGACCCAGATGATCAACGCGCCCGCTTCGCAGCGCAAATGCAAGCCAAAGCCGTCGGTGCTGACGAAACCATGGACTATGACGAAGACTATTGTCGCGCCTTGGAAATCGGCATGCCGCCAACCGCCGGCGAAGGCATCGGCATCGATCGCCTCGCGATGTTGCTTACCGGGCAAGCCTCGATTCGCGACGTTATCCTCTTTCCACTTATGCGCCCGGAATAGTGCGCTGTGAGTAATCCGCACATGCCGGCAGCTGGCGTCGGTGGTTTCCGGCGCTTCGTAGCATGGCGCTACATTCGCGCCCGCGAGATGAAGGTAAGCGTCGTGGCTACCGTCGTCGCGTTGTTGGGCTTGGTGGTGTACGGCATTTCGCGCGTGATGGAACACGCGATGTTTGCGGAGTTCGACTGGCTGCACCGCA
>JAKQOD010000376.1 GCA_029565465.1 Deltaproteobacteria bacterium | reverse complement strand
ACGAGGTTGCCGCGTTGACCTGGTTCGTACTTGGTGATGCGGAAGGTCAAGCGTTGCCCGACGTAGACCGCCAAGTCTTCGACGAAACGGGCATCGATTTGCGACGCTGGGCAAAAGCCACGCACGCCGACAACATCAACGGTGACGCCGCCTTTGATGACTTCGGTGACCAAGCCTTCAACCGGCAAGCCGAGTTCTTGCGCTTGCACCAGTTCGGCTTTGGCTTCAGGGCCGCGGCTAAGCTTAACGCGGAGTTGCAAAACGCCGCCGGTGTCACTAACCACGCGCGCTTCTACTTTATCGCCGAGCTTGATCAGCAACTTGCCATCGCTGTCGCTGACTTGGTTGCGATCGAGCACGCCTTCGGCTTTGCCACCGACATCGATGAAAATCGCTTCTTTGCCAATCGAAATCACCGGGCCTGTGATTTGGTCGCCTACGCGTGGGCGTTTCTTTTTGTCGCCACCAGCGCCGCCTTCAAAGTCGGCAAGCATCGCAGCAAAGTCGTCATCGGTCGATTGGGTTGGGTCAGCCATTAGGGCGCCGACACTAGCAGAAAAAACCGTTGGGGCGCAGGCTGGCGCACGACCGTTTGCAGGCGTGCATGATGAGGCGTGTTGCGCCGAGTGCGACCGGGCGGCGGCGCGTGGTCGGCGGGTGGCGCCCTTGGGATCTCTTACCGTGTGCGAGGGCGTGGCTTGCTAGTGCCGGTTTGGGCTTCAAGCTGCGCACGCGCCTTGGTCATGGCCCAGCTGCAAATCGGGCAGGCTGCAGGATCATGGCCGCGTGCTGGGCAATAGCGCCGCCCAAAGTAGATAATTTGCAAATGCAGGCGATTCCACGCGCTTGCTGGGAAGACGCGTTTAAGGTCGCGCTCAACTTCGGTGACGTTGTTGGCGCGCGACAATTGCCAACGGCCGGCGAGCCGGTGGATGTGGGTATCAACGGGGAACGCCGGTTCGCCGAAGGCTTGCGCCATCACCACGCTGGCGGTTTTGTGGCCAACGCCAGGTAGGTTTTCCAACGCTACAAGGTTGTGTGGCACCTCGCCGGCATGCTCGGCAATGAGTTGGCGGCCAAGCGCAGCAAGATTTTTGGCTTTGGTGGGCGCTAAGCCGCAGCTCCGAACGATGGGCAACAACTGCGCCGCGCTTAGTTTGGCCAGGGCTGCGGCGTCGGGCGCACGCGCAAACAACGCTGGGGTTACCAGGTTCACGCGATCATCCGTACACTGCGCGGACAACAACACCGCGCACAACAGTTGAAACGGCGACTCATGATGCAATGGTATGGGCGCATCTGGAATGTACTGGTCGAGCAGTGCGTGAATCCGCGCGGCGCGAGCCGCCAAACCAGGCGCAATCCGTATCGATTTGTTGGTCATCGGTCGTCGTCGATGTCCAGGATGGGGCGCTTGCCTGGCATGGTTGGCGCGGCTGCGCCCGGCATGGCCGCCGCCTCCGGTGCCATGGCTTGCAGTTGCCTTACCAACGTCAGTGCATCGACACTGGTCGGTTCGGCGGCGGCGCCGGCTTGGGCTTTCGCCAACGCAGCAGCGCGATCGCCTTGGCTCAACAAGAGCTTGGCTTCGGCGACAAAAGCGCGCGCTAGGTGCGGCGCCAATTGTTGAGCGCGTTGTAAATGCGCTGCGGCTTGTTGTTTGTCGTCGGCGCTGCCACTTGCAATTTCGAGCTTGGCGAGTTGGTAGTAGCCATTTTCTTGGCGTGGGAAGCGCTCGGTAACCTCGCGGTACAGTGCTTTGGCACGCGCCGGGTCACCGATGCGCGATTCCGTGCCAGCCCAAAATCGGTAATAGTCGTACATGGTGGAGGTGGTGCGATCAACGCCTAGCCACAATCCGGTAGCCAATGCTGGCGCGCACAGCGCGACGATGGCGGTGTGGTTGCGTCGGCGCCCATCAACGAAATTCGCGATGGTTAGCAAGGCGCCGCCAAGCGCGATGGCGATCATGGCATGTGGGTAGCGTGTAAATGCGGCGAGCCCAAGGCCAAGGCCGAGGCCGGCCGCCATCAAGGCCCAGCCGCGAGCGCTTGGTATCGTGACATGGGCCGTTACCTGGCGCAGCGGCTGCAGTTTGCGTGCGCCCCAGGTGAACACTCGATCTGGCACGAGCAGCAAATAGAGCACCAACATTAGCCATGCGAAGAGGCCGATTTCGAGGCCAGACCAAACGATGCCGAGATGCAATGCAACGCCCATCGGCAGCGCGACCCACCAACCCGGCCGGTAAAAAACGGTTGCCGCAAGCGCCAACTCGACCAGCAGCACAATCTTTGCGGCCACGCCGAAGCCGACCGTGTGTTCGATCGCGCTGCGCATCGAGCCATGAATCTGCAAGCTCAGCGTCGCGCCGTCGAGCCATGCGCGATCAACCTTAGAAATCGCAGCCCAAAAATACATGATCGCAAGTTGCACCAGCAGCAGGCGCAACGGCCAGCCGCCGACGGGGCGAGTGGCCGAACGTTGGTCGGCGGGGCGTTGCCAATCGACGAAACAAAGCAGCCCCAACATCAACGCAACGAGATAGTGATGTTGATACGAATCGAGTTGGCTTGAAAAGTAGATCCATGCGTACAGCGCCGCGGCGATGGGGAGCATGATGCGGGTGGCAGCACCGACCGCAGCCGCGACCAAACATAGCGCAGTAAGCAGCTGTGCAATTTCAAAGAGCGTGCGCGCGGGCGCCAGGCCGCTGAGCCATCGCACGTGGCCGACGTTAAAACCACCGGCGCCGTAGCGCGGGGCATGGCTGATCTGCAGCACGGCGTCGAGAGCAAGCACCATCAACAAGGTGAAGCGAAAGGTGACGAGTTTGGGCCAGCTAACAGCAAAGCCAAACCAGAATGGCGGTTCGTTGCCTGCGCGTGTCGTTGCTTGCGCACTCGGCAGCGGTGCTGCTTCAACTGCGTTGGTTGCGTTGACGCTTGGCTCCACTGGGGGTTGCGCCG
The DNA here is from genome assembly GCA_029565465.1 of Deltaproteobacteria bacterium. Classification (GTDB taxonomy): domain Bacteria; phylum Myxococcota_A; class Polyangia; order Haliangiales; family Haliangiaceae; genus JABFXX01. The sequence goes on along the minus strand of JAKQOD010000376.1, from coordinate 774 downwards.
CTTTGGCTTTGCGTTGTTGGCGAGATTTTTTGGCCACGGTTAATCCCCCGCCAAGAGTGCAACGCTGCACATGTCGTAGCCGCCCCACCGTCGAGGCGGCGCGCCAACATACGTGCAATCAAGGCTGATGGTGACCTCTTTGCCGGGATACCGCTTACACAGTTCGGCGCCCATGGCTTCGACAACTTCGAAGCGGCCGCGCTGCGCGATTTTGATCCACGCGTCATGAAACAAGCGGCTGATTGGTTGCACCGTTTCGCCGATTTTGATCGTTGGTGAACATTGCGCCATGCGCATCGGCGAAAACATGCGCCAGGCGAAGCGTTCATCGTGTGGGTCGCGATGCTGCACGTAGTAGTGCAGGGGAATCAGCAGCTGGGCCAACACAAACACCGCAATGAAGCGGCCGCGCCAGCTACCCAGCAAGGCTCGAAGATGTCGCAACGGGGCAATCATGCCGCTACACGCTATCGTATCGGCGGCAGTGACGCTACGGGCAGTGCCATGTCGGCGTGGCAAGCCAGCTGCTACATCAGCGACAGTTGAGACGCTGGCGCGAGCACGGTTGCACGTGCTGGCGGCTGATACGTTAGCTCACCGTCAACCGTGGCGCCGTCGGGCAGTTCAGGGCGGGGCACTACGACGCCAGCCTCAAGTGATGCAACGGCTACGCCGTCGACATACAGCACGGCGTTGCCCACCACGGCGGGCACTTTGGGGCCAGGCGACAAAATGCCGGCAAGGTTGAGTGGATCGGTCGCTGCCACGCGCGTC
>JAKQOD010000357.1 GCA_029565465.1 Deltaproteobacteria bacterium | reverse complement strand
TGAGGCCACCGAGCGCGGCGCACCCACCTAGGGCCAACCACCATCCCGTCGATGCTGGCAATTGCGGTAGCAACCAAGGTAACGGCGCAGCGAGCAGTAAAATCGCCACGACGTCGAGTAGCTTTTCGGCAGCCGCGATGGTCGCTGCATGCAGCGGCGGAACCTTGCAGTCACGATCGAGCAACAAGACGCGCAAAACTTCGCCGCCTCGAAACGGCACGATGATTGAAGCTGCGTATGACAATAACGTAATGCGCGTGACGGTCGTGACTTGCGCGTGATGGGTGGGGGCCAGCAAGCGCTGCCACGCCCAGCTTTTGCTCATCAGAATACCAAAGCTTGCGAGGGCTGCGCCGCCAAGGGGCAACCAGGCAGCATGCAAGAGCACGGCTTGGAGTCGGTTGATATCAATGTTGCGCAGCAAGATCACGAAGCCGACAACGACGGCTGCCATGACGCATACGCGAAATACAAGGTGCCAACGCGGCACAGCAGGAGGCACCTGCCTAGCATACCCGAAGGCTGTTAATGTGTTACCTTGCGAGCGCCGCTTCGGCGGTTAGGAGAAGCACATGAGCAGCGAGTCGCGACAAGCATGGTTTGCCCGGATGGTTGAATCGGGGCTAGAACACAAAATTTTTGCGCCGGCCGATGTGCTTGCGCATGCTACGCCGGAAGTTTTGGCGAGCCATTTGCCGCCTGAGCTGCTGAGCAAAGTACTGGCCGCATCGCTCTCGGCTGGCTCAATGACGCCGGATCGCGTGTTGGAAACCGTGACGCCGGTGTTGATGGCGAAACATTTGCCTCATGACGTGCTGTGGGATTTGATCCGCGCCGCAGCTGCACGCTCGGGGATAACGACGGCAGGGCGGGGCTAGCGATGTCGGCGAAACTATTTTTAGTGGACGCGCTGGGCTCCGCGCTCGGCGTTGGGCTTGCGACGCCTGACGACGTGCTCCGCCATATCACTGCCGATGTCTTGGCCGAACACTTGCCGCGGCCATTGTGGTCGCGGTTGCTGTCAGCGTCGCTCGGTGCCGGGCGCTTGGACAGCGCGCTGGTGGTGGAAACCATCGGCGTTGCCAATTTGTGTGAACACATTCCGTCCGACATCGTGTTCGCCTGCATCACCGAGATCGCACATCGGGCACTCGGCAAAAACTTGGTCGCGCCACCGCCAGCACCAATGCTGGCGCGTGGTGCACGCGCAACGATTCCACCTCCGCCAGGTAATGTTGGCGCGAGCGCTGGGACAAGTGCAGGTGCCTCAAGCGATGTGGTGACCTCCGCTGTGGCGGCGCCGCTAGCACCAAGCCTCGACGCCGCTGGTGACGACGATATCAGCAGCTTAGCTGCGTCGCTCGGCGACGCCATTGATGAAGCGCTGCTGCCCGACGAACCGCGCGACGGGCGGAGTCGTTCGCCATCACGGCAACCGACCCGTGCAGGCCTTTCGACTCGACCTGGCGCGAGTTCGCGGAAACCGCAAACGGCGGCACCGGTGCCGGCCGGCGCAAGCCGACCGCCGCAGCCGCTGACGCCGCCGGTGCGTCGTGGTCAAACCGAACTTGAAACGTTTGAAGATAGTGACTTCGGTGCTGAAGGCGAAACGCGGGTTGGTCTTTCGACGTCGACGGTGGAGAGCGAAGTGGCGGTGGATGATGAGCAGCTGGTCGACTGGCAGCCTTCGTGATCTGTGGTTCTCGCAAGATGAAGGCCCGATCCATCGCGGCCACGTCGGGCGCTCCGCTTCCGGTGTAGTTGGGTGCTCGCAAGATGAAGGCCCGATCCATCGCGGCCACGTTCGTTGGCGCTCCGCTTCCGGTCCTCACGGCGAAGGTGGGTGCTAGCGCGATGAAGGCCCGATCCATCGCGGCCACGTGCGTTGGCGCTGCGCTTCCGGTCCTCACGTAGAGCCACTACGCTGCGGGCCGGTTC
>JAKQOD010000342.1 GCA_029565465.1 Deltaproteobacteria bacterium | reverse complement strand
AATTGCTACAGCGTTGCCGTAGGCGGAGACGGCCATTGCCATCCACGGACTGTTCGGGCCAACGATCCGGAGCTAGCGCTAACCACGAACATCACTAGCGAAACCGCAGTTGCTTTTTCTGGCGGTTCGCCAACCTATGCTCCATCTGCTAGTTCAACAGTATACGATGGGTTTGGTCGCCCTTCTCTCAATATTGACGCAGCCAACGTTAAGACTTCATATGGCCACAGTTCTAGAGGTCAGGTGCGTTGCATCGTGCGAGGTGACAGTGATGGCCAAGCCTACGCTACGCCGACAAGCCCGGATTCTTCAGAATGTGCGGGACCTTCAAGCGCTCAAGTCGTCAAGGTGGACTACAGTGGTAGTTCGACTACAAAGAGCACGAAGTCAATACTCAGTTCATCGCTCAATTCGATTGAAACACAAACCGTAAACGCTGCGGGGTTGCCAACGCAGACTATCACCACCGGATACACGCGCGACATTGCAGGAACGATCGTAAGTGAAACGCACACCAGCACGACGACCTACGACTCATTGAACCGCATCATCGAAACCAACGGCCCTCTACCTGATACAGCCCAGTTAGATAAGACGAGCATCTCGTATTATAACGTTGGTGATGCAAGCCTCTCCGCATTTCCTCACAACCTTGGTCAAGTGAAGAGCGTAACCCGCTATATTGGAAGCAACACTGCAAACACGCCGCTTGTAACAACGTATAGCGAATACGATAGCTTTGGAGTTGCACGTTTAGTAATCGGACCATCCGGTGAAGGGATGCGGTACACGCCGTCCGGCGATCGTCTTACGTGGACTATCGCAACGGTAAACAATGGCGGTGGTTTGTTGTCGCCACAAGTTGTGGTCCTAAACAATTCGGGAACCGTTCGCTCGGTTACGGACGCTGACGGTATTTGTACTACGTTTGAGTATGCCGATAGCGGCGGATTCGTAGGCTCGCCAACCAAGATTAAGCGAAGCGACGCAACGTCTTGCGGCACTGTCCCGATTAACACCGCAACGGGTGAAGTGGAAGAACGCACTTATGTAGCTGGTGAGGCTGATCGTCTTGCGTCCGTGCAACACAAGATGAACGGTGTCGTTCAGTTTAGCTACAGCGGTTTTACGTATGCAAATGACCGCAGAGTCGTAGCGGCAACGACCCTTGACTCAACACTTCCCTTCACCTTTGAATACACCGATGTTCTGCCAACTGGCGCTAGCGCACCAGGCGCACCTGCACCAGCTGCATGGAAGAACAAGATGGGTGTTGATGATTTCGCGCGGCCAGCATTCATGTATCGATTCCTTAACGGTACGGATAAACAGCAGTATAACTTTTCCTATTCGTCTCCATTTGCACCGCGTCCCACGACGATGACGCGTGGGCTCAATGGAGCCGTCGCATCAACTTCGACTTTTGAATACGATGACTTCGGCCGCTTGATAGCCGCAAATGTTCCTGAGCAAGTCGGCACGGTTCGCTTTGAATACGATCTTGCTGGCAACTTGATCAAGAAGCGCCTCGCCGCAGGAACGGCAAACGCGTTGACGACACAATACACATACGACTCGCTTGGCCGGTTAACTTTCGCAGACAATGATACTGAACACCCTGTAAACTGTGTGTCCGCGGCAAATGGCACACCTATTCAGGATGAACAATATTTCTATGACACATGTCCAGCAACCGCAAGTTCTGCTGCCTGTGATGCCTCAACTCTCGGGAAGCTAACGATAGCCCGCAGCATCTTGCATTGTAGCGGTGGAGTTCCCATTAGTCGTGAGCGGCAATTTAGCTATTCATTAGGCAAACTGATGGAGATGCAATACCGAACGGTAACTGGGACGACGTTGGGTGTGTCGGCGTTTACAACGCTCGACTATTCGCCCGCGGGGCGCCTGCTGGGTTACAGCTCTCCAACTGCGAAAACCGCGTTTGATACGAGCTACACGTACTCAAATGTCAGCGGTCGTATTTCTGGCATCTCCGCAGCTAGCTTCACATTGGCCAACAACTTCGCCTATAGAGCTTTTGGTGCTGTATCCCAGTTCGACACGTCCATCTCCCAGCCAGTGACTGGCGGAACACGCAAGTTGCGAATGCTCGCGGCGTACCGGAGCGATGATTCTCTATCAAGCTTGCGATGGTATATGGTGGCCGCAACCGGGCTTGTGGGCAGCGTCGATCTGATGAACCAAACCTTTGGTTACAATGCGTCCGGCCTAATCCAAAACCGGACGGACAGCGCGGTCCCCACCAACTCGCGCTACTACGGTTATGACGCACTGCTTCGTTTAACCTGCGAAGCCCGTGGCGCATCTGGACTCGTGCCGAGCGCGGCCAACTGTGTCGAAGGTGGTAAGTATGCAAACGAATTGTTCACTTACAATGACGGTGCTAGCGCAACCGCACCACCAGACACCCGAGCTAGTGCGTATATCCAGCACAACATCGGTGGCAACCAATATGTCAGTCCGTCATCGGAGACTTTTGCCTACACGGGCGGCTCGGGGAAAATCACCAACGTGGCGCGGCCGGCGAGTGCGAGCAATTTGGTGTTTGGCTACGACGGGTTGAACCGGCGGTCGTTTGAGTACGACAGCATCGATCCGGTGCGGTCGCGGCGGGACTACACGTACCTACCGAACGGGCAGTTGGGGACGATTAGTGGCAAGACGGCAAGTAATGCATCGTGGACGGTGACGATGCGGTATGATGAGCGCGGGCGACCACTGACGATCGTCTATGCAGGTGGGGATAGCATGGAGCTGTTCTGGGACGAAAGTGACCGGTTGATCGACACGGTGATCACGCACGCGTCGCCGGTAAGCGGCGTGACGATCGTGCGCTGGCACTATCACTATGTGGGCGGCACGTTGATTGCGGCGTCGCGCGAATTGTCGACGCCACCGGTGGCGCCGGCCACGAAGCCGACGATTGCGGTGAAACGGTTCTGGGTGGTCTCCGACGAGCGGGGCTTGCCGCATCGTTTGTTGGATGAACAAGGCGCCGAATTTTGGAAGGCCACGTGGGATGCGTCCGGTTGGCGGACGATTCAAACCCAAGCCGCCGAGATGCTCTGGGTGCCGTTCGGCTTGCCTGGCCAACTCGTCTTGCGCGACACCGATGCCTACGCCAGCGGCACCGAAAGCGGCGCCACTGTCACCCGCTACCGCGCTCCGATCATCCTCAATCAGTGGCGCGCCTATGACGCGCTCACCGGGACGTATCTGCAGCCGGATGGGGCGGATGTGATTGGGCGCTTAAGTCCTGAGGGCTATGTGTATGCCTTCAGCAGTCCTATTACGGTAACAGATGTCAGCGGCGGTCGAGGTCGCGGCGACTTGCTGCGTGGAGCTGTCCCCGATTACTGGCAGCGAAACTTTGACCCAAGTTGCGACGCTATGAAACCGGCATTGTTAAATGCAATCAACGATGCAATTGATGAAATACGCGATTGTCGCTTTGGTGATTGTGGCAAAGGTGACGGTTCATTGAATTTTCGTCGGCAGTGGCTTATGGCTATGATGACAGGTAATTTTTTGTGCGCGACAAAAGGACATCCGGTGCAAGTGCCATACTCAGGCACCGACGGATCCGAAGGTACCGATACTGTAGCGGTAGACTATCTTGGTCATCTGCAAGGTGCGCAAAGTCGATTCGGATTCACTCGGCCAGGTGCCAATTCGCAGCTCTATGATCGGTATACGGTTTTGGGGGAAAACTTCGATGGCGGTAAAAAAGAGACATGTCTTGCCCGGGTTGTTGCACACGAAGCAGCACATGCAGTCTACTTAACGCTGCCAAATTATTTTCTCAAACACCTTGGCACAGCTGAGCAGCAGAACAAAACATACTTCTTTAAATTTGGAAATCCGTACAGTATCGAGGCGCTTCGAGATGCTGAAGCCAAGGAAAGCAACGATAGATATCGCAAGGTTGATAGCCATGGCGATATTGAAGTGATTGAAGACTGTGTAAAATGCAAAAAATAGGCTTATCGATTTTGCTGCTTGCAGCATGTGGTCGTAATGAAAGGCCGACTCCTCATGAGGTCGAGAAACAAGAACGCCCATGCGCGTTGGAGATTGCCGACGAAGGACTGCAGCCAAACCTCGCGTTGACGTTCTTACTAAAGTTGCGCGATTCCGCAAATGCAGCGGCATTTGAACCCGCGATTCAGGTCTTGATAAACCGAGTGTGTGGCACCCCGGGGGATGCGCCCGTGGACGTTGACGACTTTTTCCCAATGGACACTCTCGCAAACCTGAGGATGGCAGGTTGTGGGAGTTTCTATCTTACGAACGGTGCCACGATTTGCGGGCCCCGCGGCAAGCGGAATGGGACATGCATCGACATTGGAAAGCCACCGCCTTGATAGGAGCCTGCCAAGATGAGATCCTGCGGTGCTTTCATCTAAGCATAATCGGGGGCGAGGCGTTCGCCTTGTTCGAATTTCGCGCGGCTGGAGCGTGCCCTGCTAGCTAGAAAATACCTCACGGTTTCGACTATGCTGCCGGGGTGATTACCGATCTACTTTCGTTTTTGCACGGGGCACCAACGCCATTTCATGCGGTTGAAGAAGCGCGGGCGCGGCTGAGCGCGGCGGGCTTTGTGCCGCTGAGTGAAGCTGCCAGTTGGGACAAGCTGGCGCCGGGCGCGTATTACGTGACGAGCAGCGAAACCAATTTGGTTGCGTTTGTGGTGCCGCCGCAGGCGAGTGCGCGCACGCAGTTCCGAATCATCGGTGCGCACACCGATAGCCCGAATTTGCGGCTCAAGCCGCACGCTGCGTACAAAAACGAAGGGTATGCGCAGCTTGCGATCGAAGTGTACGGCGGTGCGCTGCTCAACTCGTGGCTCGACCGCGACCTTGGGCTGGCGGGCCGGCTGTTAGTGCGCAACGCCGATGGCAGCATTCGCAGCCAACTGGTGCGCATCGATCGCCCGCTGTTGCGAGTGGCGCAGCTGGCGATTCACCTCGATCGCGAAGTGAACGACAAAGGCGTGGTGCTCAATAAACAAGATCATCTCGCGCCGATCATGGGCCTGGCGCCAAGCGGGGATGCCGCAAGCAGCCTGCTTGCCCTGTTGGCTGAAGCTGCTGGCGTGGAAGCGGACGCGATCGTTGGCCGTGATTTGATGTTGTATGACTTGTGCGCACCGACGGTGGGCGGCGCCAACGGCGAATTTATTTTCTCGGCTCGGCTCGATAACCTTGCGATGAGCCATGCTGCCGTGACTGCGATGGTGGCGGCGGCGCGCACACCAGCGGCCATGACCGCGATACCCGTGATCGCATTGTTTGATCACGAAGAAGTTGGCAGCGAAAGCGTTGCTGGCGCTGGCAGCGCTGTGTTGCCACGCATCTTGGAACGGCTGATGGATTCGCGCGAAGCATTTCACCAAGCGTGCGCACGCTCCACCTGCGTGTCGGCCGACATGGCGCATGCAGTGCATCCAAACTACGCTGGCCGCCACGAACCACATCACAAGCCGCGCCTCAATGGCGGCCCTGTGATCAAGACCAACAGCCAACAGCGCTATGCCACCACCGACGCCACCGGTGTGATGTTCGCCGATCTGTGCGCAGCCGAAGGCGTGCCAGTGCAGTACTACGCGCATCGCACCGATCTGCCGTGCGGCTCAACTATTGGGCCGATCACCTCGACGCTGCTTGGCATCGCGACAGTTGACGTTGGCAACCCGATGCTCAGCATGCACTCGGCGCGCGAGATGGCGGGCAGCGCAGATCCTGCGATGATGACCAACGTTTTCGCGCGGTATTTGCGCTCGTAAATCGTCGACATTACCCTGAACCCTTTTCCGACTCCGCGGCTCCTATGGGCAAAGGAGTTATGTATGTCGGTTTCGTATCCAGAGCTAACGCGTGAAATCACGGCGCAATTGGCGCCGTTTCGGCAATCGCAGAAAAGCACGATGCAAGGGTTCTCGGCGATGGCAGGGGCTGCGATGGCGGAAGGCGCGCTGTCGTCAAAGGTAAAAGAACTGCTCGCGCTGTCGGTCGGCATCGCGCAAGGCTGCCACGGCTGCATCGGGTATCACGTCAAAGCACTGGTGCGGCTTGGCTGCACGCGCGTTGAGTTGGAAGAAGCGATGGGCGTGGCTGTGTATATGGGCGGTGGCCCGGCGTTAATGCACGTTGCCGATGTGCTGCGCGCATGGGAACAGTTTGCGCCAGCACCGGTAGCGACGGCGGACAGCGCTGCAACGACGTAACAGTCAGGTATCAAGCATTGCAAACCGCGCGCGTCTGCTGATGCGCCATCCGCGAGGCGGGCAGGTCATCTGGCCTGCTTACGGCAACTGCAGCCCGATGATTCGGTTCGTCAAGGCAGCCTCGGTCCACATGATCGCTGGCCGCATGATGTCGGCGGCGATCGGCGCGGATACTTCTGACCTGGGATAGAAGCCGCTTGCCAAGTTGTGCGCGAGCGGCGGTGAGGTTTTGAAATGCTTTGAATAATCGAGATCGAATGTTACTATTGCTAGGTATAAAGCAATAAATACCTATGAAGCGATACTCAACAACGAAACTCGATGCCACCAAGACGCTGGTGCGCAAACAGGGCGTGCTGAGAGCGCGGGACGTTTCGGCGCAGGGGCTGCCGCGCAGCTACCTCCAACGCCTACAAGAACAGGGCGTGATCGAACGCCTAGGGCCCGGAGTGTACGCTAGCGCTGGGTTTGAGACGACGGAAAATCACACACTGGTGGAAGCAGCGCTGCGTGTTCCACAAGGTGTGGTTTGTTTGTTGTCGGCGCTGCGCTTTCACCAGCTGACAACGCAGACGCCTTTTCAAGTGTGGCTTGCGATCGCCATCCATGCGTGGCGCCCTACGGCGAGCAGCCCGCCGCTGCGAATTGTTCACATGGGCGGTGCCGCACTGACGGCAGGTATTGAGATGCACAAAATTGAAGGCGTTAACGTACCGGTGTTTAGC
>JAKQOD010000314.1 GCA_029565465.1 Deltaproteobacteria bacterium | reverse complement strand
TGTACGCAGGCATTGCGGCGGCAGGTGCACGCGTCTTGGTTTCGCTGATCACCTATTTCGATGTGTACCGACGCACCGGCACCGGCGACGTTTTTGCCTTTCGCTGGTGGTTCGAATCCGACAAACAAACCGCCGACGACGTTTACGACCCGACCTCGCCAATCACCTGGATTCGCTCGTTCGGGCGGCGCGATACCTTTGTGTTCGTGTGGATGGTGGCCTGCGTTGCATCGCTTCCATACTGGGTCGTTGGCCACGGCGTAGTTATCGGCTGCGTGCAAGTCGGCCTGTTGCTGTGCCACTTCACCATCGGGCGTAGCGCTCGCGCCAAATAGCGCCGGCGGCGTCAAAGCTGTTCGCAAGCATCCTTTGAGCCGAGCTCGCAAGCCTGTTTGAACAAGCGCATGGCCTGGGCTTCGTCTTCGCTCACACCTTCACCGCGCCAGTACATGGTTGCGAGGTTGAAACATGCGGTTGCGTGGTCAGCCGCGCATGCTTGGGTGAACAGCTTCGCGGCGTGCCAAGTGTCATGCGTCACGCCTTCGCCGTGGTCGTACAGCACACCAAGATTGTAGCAACTCCGCACCAAGCCAGCGGTACAGGCTTGCTCATAGAGCGCCACCGCACGGCGGGTGTCATGCGCAACACCGGTACCAAATACGTGCAGCGCTGCAAGATTGTCGCAGCCCTGCATCTCACCACCATCACACGCATGGCGATACCAGTGCGCCGCCCGTTGCGCATCTTGCGCAACCCCTTTGCCTTCGTCGTACAAAACGCCAAGGTTGTAACAATCACACATTGAGCCACTGTTGCACTTGGCCCGATACGCATCGAACTTGCTCGGCGCGCCGGTGGGCATTTGCTTACTCCGCGTAGCCGATGCAGCGCCCGAACATGCACCAAGCGCCACTAGCGACAGCCACATCAATCTTGCACAACTGTTCATGCAACCACGGACGGATCCCACCGAGCCAGAGTCGCATGCAACATGCTCAACTCGGCTCAACTCAGCTCAACTCATTGAGGGCACCAGTCATACCCAGCGGGCACCGCAAACTCCACGGTATCTTTGTCGATGCTGCGCAGAAAGTTCACGAGGTCGGTAAGATCTTGGCCAACCGGTGCGAAGTTCGCGGCCGCAGCCGTGCGATGGCCTTCAAAACGCGCATCGCTGAACAACTCTTCGAGGCTGCGCGCTTGACCGTGGTGCAGATACGGCGCGCCCAATGTTAAGCCATACAGCGCCGGCACATTGTAGCCACCGCGGCCTTGGGCGCGAAGCGTCGTCGATGCGCCAATCGCCGTAGGTGCATTGCGGACTTCTAACGCATCGGTCGCAGCGGTATTGCCAAACACGCCAAACGTTCCAACGTTGCGCAACACGCACGACATCTGCGCTGGTGGCAGATTCACCACGGCGCCTAAGGCATCACGGCCGTCGGGGTCCGCCGCAGCGAGCTGCGGTTCGATCTGCTTGCCACCTTCGTGCAACGTCCATACTGCCGGGCCAACACCACGGTTAAACAACTGCGCTGCAAGCGCCACGTTGTCGGCTTCCGACGGAGGATTGCGGAACCGCCGCGACACCGTCCAGCCAGCACCGCTGTGACATTGGATGCATGCGCCTTGGGTTTCAAACAATGTGCGACCGCGGGCTACCGATGCAGCATCGGTTTTTCGCGGCGCGCGAGCGGGGCGAATCGTTTTGACGTAGGAATCAAGTTCGTCCCAATCGGGCAGCACACAACCGCCAGCTTCGGTATCGCTGGTCACTTTGACTGGTTTGCCGAGGTTGCCACCGAGGGTTAACGCATCTTCGTCGGTAAATTTGCCACAGACTTGGCCGGCTTTCGGTTTTGTCACGGCGCCGAGGCCGCCGGAAACATCGCGCACGTTGCGTTCGAAATCGTGGTGTTCGTCAAACACACCGGTCCAGTTAAAGATGCGTTGCTTCATGCCGGTCGCGCCGTGCGAAAACGAACCATCCTGCGACGTCGTTTGCCGTGGACCAGTACCAAAGATCCACGTGATGTTATCGCTCAGGGCGTCGGGATGACATGAACCGCACGATGACCAGCCCTCGCCATTTTTCGACCAGCGACCGCGCCCCGTGAAATAAAAGCGCTTGCCGATCTGCACCCGTTCCTCTTCAGAACTTGGCGCTGGAAAACTTGCCGATTCAACAGCGTCGACCAATTTCTGCTGCTGCAGATCAATCACGCCCAAGCGTCGCGACACCGTGCAATGTACAAACGCTTTGGTGCCGTCTTCTTTGATCGCCATGCCGGTTGGGTTCTTGCAGCCTTGGCCGGCACCGGCCGCGCCGGTGATATCCATCTGCTTGTTCACCGATGAGCCAAAGTTCACCCCAGTGGCGGTAAATGTCATGCGTTGCAAACCGTCGGACGCACGGCTAACCGCATAGGCGACCTCACGGCCAGGCAGCAGCGCCACATCTTGAATATCCCCCATCATCAAGCGTGCGCCGGTTGATTTCACCGTCGAGAAGTTCACACCAGCCGCAGCATCAATGATTGAGGTGATGCCTTTGCCCAGCACGATGGTGCCACCGGCGGTTTCGGGCACCACCGCGCGGGTCGCCAAATCGATCACGTACACCGTTGAGAACACGTTACTATTGAAACGCACGGGTACGGCGGGCGCCGCATTAAGCGCTGCCACATACGCACGACCATTCGAAATGGTGACGCTCGTAAGTTGATTTGGCGCTGCCAACACGGCTGGCCCGGTGCCACGCACATCGTCAGTGTCGGCAGGCGGGTTAGCCAGGTCGCGCTTAAAACCGGTATCCAATGCAGGCAGTTCGATCACGGCGGCGGTGCTCAAGTCGTTGGCTTTCAACAACCGCACCACACCTTTGCGTGAATCGTTTGCGCCTTCGATCCCCGACGGTGAACCATAGAATTCCGGCACCACGACGAGCTCGTCGGCGTCCGATGCATCGCCATTGTTGGTAACCGCGATTGCACGTGGATTCGCCGGCTCGGTCGACGCCGCTTTTTCTGTCATCGTTGCCGTGTCAATGGCGCTGATGCGACCTTCGGCCCATTCGCTGACAAACAGCGTGGCACCGGTTGGCGACAACGCAATGCCAGTTGGTTCCGACCCAACCGCAACTTGGCCTGCTAGCGTCGGCGCAGCGGTATCGACCGCCACAACTTTGGCAACCGCCGCCGCGGCCCGCAGTGCGACATACAACGTTTTGCCGTCGGGTGAAAACACCACACTCGATGGTTCATCGCCAACTTGCACCACGGCGATGCGCGCATTGCTCACCGCATCGAACAGTGAAACGCTATCACTGTCCGGGTTCACCATCGCCACCACGGTTTCGGCTGGGTTCAGCGCAACTGGCGCAGAACGCGACGGGAATTTGGCCACAACCACCACCGCGGGTGGCCCATCGGGCACTGGCGCATCGGGCGCCGCGGCATCGCTGCCACAGTGAACCGTAAGAGCTGCCGTGAATAGCGTGAATGAAAGCGAAGCTGCGCGTGTGCGCCTACGAGCATGAAGCATAGTTTTCCTCTGGTTAAGCCTACCCATCCACCGTAGATGCGACGCCAACCGCCTGATTTGATTGCTGCCCGCAATCGTGCGTGATACCCATATTCATGGGACAAAAGACCGGAACCGTCGCCGTACAACGGCTGTTCCTCGTCGAAAACATGGCTATTGCCGAACGTGCGGTGCGCCAAGCATTGGCCGGATCACGCTATCGCATTGTTACCGTCGCCACTTCAGTGCGTGGCGTGCAAGCACAACTACAAGCCGGCTTGGCGTTTGATATTGCGCTGGTTGATTTGCGCCTCGACGACGACAGCAGCGGCATTGATGCAATTGCTCGCTTCCGGCAAGCGAACCCAGTCGCGCCCGTCATTTGCATGAGCCAGCTGTACGACGCAGCCAATGTTCAAGCGGCACTGCAAGCAGGTGCAATCGGCTTCATCGCCAAAAGCGACACGATTAACCTGGTGCGTGCGCTTGATGATGCGTCGCAAGCGCTGTCGCCGTTGTCGCCACGCGCCGCGCGCTCGTTGGTTACACACGTACAAGCCGCGCCGCCACCTAACCCAGCACTGGCGACATTGTCGAAACAAGAGCAACAAGTGCTGCAGCTGCTTGGCAAGGCCCGCACGTACCAAGACATCTCAGGCAAGCTTGGCCTGTCGTTGAGCACTGTGCAGACGTACATCAAGCGGCTGTACAAAAAGCTCGGTGTCCGGTCCAAAGCGCAAGCCACGCAACTCGCACTGCAGCATCAAAACGATTCGAAGCCATGACCGACGACGAGGTGCAAAGAGCATTTACCGCGCGGGCACGCGAGCACGATGCGTTGGTGTTTTCCGTTATTCGGAATCCAGCTGCGGTAGTGGTCATCGCGTTGGCAATGACCATTGTGATCGCAGGCTATTGGAACGATACGTCGCGGTTCGGCCAAGCAGTGATGACCATTGGTGTGATCGCGTTTACCGCAGTCAACACGGCGGCGCTGATTGCGTTTCGGCGGTTCGGGTCAGATTCGCTGTGGCACAATCTTATCGACCACATCGAAGCGGTGGTCTTGGGCGTGGCATCGGTGGCAGGCGCCAGGTACATCACGAATGCACACGTGGTGGTGGTTATTGGAGTTGCAGTGTTCGCGCTGCACTCGTCGATGTCGCCGATTCGACGACGCTTCTACCAAGCTTTTTTCATTGCGGTGCCACTGGCCTGCGCGTGGGCGTTGCACCAACGTCATGCGCCCACCCGCGATATCGCCATCGTGCTTGCGAGCGGCCTTGGTTTTTTTGCGATTCATCTGGCAATCCAGGGCTATATCATTCGCCACACGCGCTATGTCGTCCAGCGCGAGTTGGCTGCATGCGCAACATCTGAACAACAAGAACGCGACCGCATTGCGCGTGACTTGCACGACACCGTGATGGCGCAGCTTTTTCAATTGCAGACCATCGCGCAGAATCCCGATGTTGGCGGCGATCGCGAAGCATTTGCCAATGAGGTTGCACGCCTCACCCAAACCGCGAGCCGCGATGTTTACACCTCGGTGGCCAAGCTGTCGTCGCAGGTCCCAGTGGCAAGCAAACTGGTCGCATTGCAGACCGAATGTGAACAACTTTGTCGCAATTTTAACATTCCTTGTGAATTCGTCGCCGCCGCCAGCAACAGCACGCGCTTGAGTGCCGACGATTGTGAACATCTACGCGGCATCTTGCTTGAAGCCTTGCGCAACATGCTGCGCCACGCCGCGGTTGCATCGATCCAGATCGAGATCTGTGCATCGACGCAAGACATCTTGCGCGTTGCGGCGCAATTGCAGGCCAGCGATCGGCCACTGCAAACAAGCAGCGATGGCTTGGGGCTTGGCCAGCAGTCGCTGCGTGAGCGAGCGCAAGCATTAGCCTGTACCATCACCACCGATGTTGGAGCGACCGCTTCCGAATTCCGCGTGTCGCGCAGCAACGCTACCTAGCGTCGGGAATCGTGGTACCTGCCGGCGGCGCAACGAAGCCTGGCTTGGGATATTCAGCGAACGGCACCTCAGGCAGCTTGGCGTCAAACGCGACGCGGGTTGCCACAAACGTTGCAACACCACACTCGTCATCTTTGAGTTCGTACAAACGTTTCGGCGTGCCGTCAGCGCGTTGCCCTGGCGCTGGCGTTACCGTTACAAATACCAGCGTCACCTCGTCGGGCTTAATCGTCACCGTACCGGCGTAGCTACAGTTATAACCTTGGAGCGTGAGCTCATAGGTACCAGGCGGTTGTTCAAAACGGCGACCGAAGTCATCGTTGACGAGGCCCTTCAGTTTGTAGCGGTGCGCTACCACATTGCCCGAAAGCACCACGTTGCCATCAACGGGGTTAAAGCCAGGCGCCAACCGCAAGTTGCGGCCCGGCGAAATGCTCCACAGTTCATGCCGATAGCCGACCTCGGAAATGGCGTCGAAGCTATGGCGCCCAGGCGGTAGCAACACCGAACCGCGGTGCCGAAACGCAGGAAGGCCGTCGATGTAAACCAGCGGCTGCGTACCAAAGTCCGCGTCGAACGTAAGTGATGCAATACCAGGCTTCTCGGCCAGTGCAGCAACGTGTTTACGCAACACTGGTTCTTCGTTTGGCGCAACGCTAGCCAGATACAAGCCATAATTGGTCACGGCTGGTCCGAAATTCCCACGCGCCTCCTGCACCTGCGCCAAATTGAACGCGATTGAAGGATGCGGCACCAGCCTGTACAAACGAAGGTACTTCTGTTCGGCGAGGTCGAAGTCGCCGGCTTTGGCAGCAGTTGCGGCTTCTTCAAAAAGATTGTGCGCAGCGACTTGCTTCGCAGGCGGCAGTTGCGGCTCCTTTTTGGCGTCGAGGCTAGGTTTGGCGGGTGCCACGACCGGGGTTGCCGCGGCTGGCGGCTTGCGTTTCGGCGTCTCCGCCGCTGCACCATTCGCCACCACCAACGTCGTCAGTAGACCTATCACCAATCGCATTGCCATAGCGTAACGCAGCGACGGCGGTTCGGTAGCAAAAATTCATCGTGATAACGCGCGTGGCTGATACTATCGACGGCCGGCCTGGCCTACGTGGTCAGCGCATGCAACCATGCCTGTGGGTCGGGGCTGCGCATCACGCCGCCTAAGTCAAACAGCGATAGCTCGGTAACGCCGGCGGCTCGGGCAATTTTGACATCCCGTGCAAGCTCTCGAGGCGAGCGATAGCTTGGTTCGTCACCAAACGCCCCCGGCGCCACGGTGCCAAGTGAAACTGCACCGCGCGCACCCCATTTACGCGCGGTCCGCGCCGCAAAACGAGCCAACAGCCACTCAGCACGACTACGATTCACCACGCCCCGCGACCAACCTTCGAGCAGCGACGTGTAGGCCATTACGCTATGCCGGTCGACCTCGAGGCCATCGACGGGGGTGCCAAGCAACCGCTGCATCACACCAGCCCATACCCAGCTTGGATCAAACGCCACAACTGGAATCACCGCGGTGGTCACGCGCAGTTGTTGGCCGCTGCGTGCCCGCCAGCGCCCGATCGCGCTGGCAAGATCGCTGCGCGAACGCTCATACGCTTTGACTTCGGTGGGGTCCGCTTTGGGCGCCGCGCGCAAGGCTTTCCAATTGCGCAAGCGATCAAACGCTGGCTCAAGATCGATCACCACTTCTGCCGGATTCAAAACGTCAACAACATGTTCCGCAAAGGCCACATATTTGGCCATCGACGACGCACTAGCCCAGCGGCCATCTTCGTCGGCTAGCATCGGCCATACTGCGCAAAACACACCCGCTGCCTGCAACCTGGCAAACACTGGCACTGCTTCGTCAACCTGCCATGGCCGCACGGCAACCAAGGCGTCGAGCCGATACCGGCGCAACAGCGCCACCGTGTCATCGGCTACCAAATCGGCAAAACAAAGTGTCTCGCACCAAACCCGATGACGCATCAAGAAGCGATAGTATCGCACTCTATGAAGATCCTCTACGGTGTAACCGGCGAAGGCTTGGGCCATGCCATGCGGTCGCGGGTGGTCATCGAGCATTTGCTCACAGCTGGGCACGAGCTGCAGATCATGGCGTCCGGCAAGGCCTGTGAATTTCTGGCAAAACGGTTCGAAGGCGTCAACAAGATCTCGGGCCTGCACATGATTCTCGAGGAGAACCGGGTGCGGCTGGGCAAAACCCTGTGGTCAAATATCGTCAACGGCGTTACGGGGCTACCCAAAAACATTGGCGCTTATTTTGATCTGATCGCGCAGTTTCGCCCCGACATGGTGATCAGCGACTTCGAGTCGTGGGCGTACCTGTACGGCAAAACCCACGGCGTACCGGTGCTGTCAGTCGACAACATGCAGATCATTCACCGCACCAAGTTGCCCGACGAAATCGTCGACGGCAACCGGGTTGGTTTTGAATTAACCAAAGCGTTCATCAAAACCAAACTGCCGTTTTGCGAAGGCTACTTTATCACCACATTTTTTCAGCCTGCAGTCCGCAAACCGGACACTAAGCTATTCCCACCTATCTTACGGCCGGAGATCCTTGCAGCGACGCCAAGCAACGGCGAACACTTGCTGGTCTACCAATCAGGCACCGGCCAAGAGGCATTACATGCAGCGCTGCGGCAGTGTGGTGTGCCCTGCCGCGTCTACGGCGCTAGCCAAACCGCTGGCAAAACCACCGAAGTTGTCGACGGGAATCTGCAATTTCGACCTTTTTCCGAAACCACGTTTATCGAAGACTTGGCCAGTTGCCGCGGCGTCATTGCAGGCGGCGGTTTCACGTTGATGGGCGAAGCGGTGTTTCTGCACAAGCCGATGTTGGCCGTGCCGCTGGCTGGCCAATTTGAGCAGTACCTCAATGCCCGTTACCTCGAACGCGAAGGCTACGGCATGTTCGCCGAGAACTTCGATGATCCAGCCACCGTCACCAACTTCGTGCAACGCACAGCTACCTATGCCAACAACCTGGCGCGTTACCAACAGCGCGACAATCGCGCGATCCTCGATGCGATCGACGATTTCTTGCGCACCAAGGTTAGCCGCTAGCGTCGCAGCTTGAGGCCTTCGCCAACGCCAAGGCCCAACAGTGCAGTCACATGCACGCGGTCGCCAGGATTGATCATCACGGCAAAATCACCGTAGACGGCCAACGCAAGATTGCCGGTGCCAAACGCGATAAAGTTGCCGTTGCTGCGCAGGCCAAACGCTTTGGACGTATCAACCGCCGCATCAATATTCACGGCACCAAAGGTTTGCCACAACGCCAGGCCAGCGCGCGCAGCCACGCGGTCGGTGTCGAAGTAGTGGGTATAATCGAGGCCGAGCCCAAGCCCGATCGAGGTCCGCACGTACAAATGCGGCACGGTGCGCACCGTCGAAGAATCGCCATCAAGCAAATCGACCAGCCGCGAACCGTCGGCGTAAGGCCGGCGTTTGGTCGCAGCGAACACGTAGTGACCACGCACTTGATAAAATGGGGCGTTGCCCAGTACCGCGCCGGCAGCATCAAACTGTACGTAGTCCGATCCGCGCCGCAAAATGTAGTGTCCAGCAACACCTAGCAAGCCACCGATCCGACGAGGCGTATCGGGAATTTGGCTGCGCATGGCGTCTAGATCCGAGACGATCAGCGGGCCGCCAAGCACCGTAGCGGCCCAGTGCGAACCGTCCGAAGTCTCCGCCCGCGCCGCGGCAGACATCGTTGCGGCGGCTGTCACGACGACCGCTACCATTATCCTTGATACACGCAACATGCCGCCACCGTAATCAAACTGCCGGCGTGCTTCAACATGATTCAGCACGCGGTGAGCTGAACGGCTTTCAGTGAATCGTCGTCGACCGGCTCGTCACCGCGCCGAAAATAGCAACGGCGCCAAGGGGGAGATTGGCGCCGTCGACAAGTATTTTTAAGCTAGTTATTGGGTAACTGTAACCGTTGTAACCTTAGTTCTTTTTGCCAACCAAGGTGAACTTCGACGAGGTTGCGTAGCCGCGAACCATCACGCCGATCGTGGTGGCTGATGGCAGAGTAACCAAGCAGCTTTCGTTCGAGCCGTTTTTGTATGGGCGGCAATCAAACGTGGTGGTGGTTGGTGCGCCGCCGATGCGAACATAGAGGTCAGCGTCGCCAGTGCCGGTCATGTCGAAGCTGTAAGTGCCAGCAGCGAGGGTTGGGGTCGTGAACTTCTTGGTTGCACTCTTGGCAAGCGTGCCGGTTTCATTGAGGCCAGCCCAGGTGGTGGTGCCGCCACCGCCGCCGCCGCCGCCAGGAACGTAGGTGTTGTCTTGTTCGCCGGTGACAAGGATGACTTGCGACGAATCGATGTTGCGGAAGATTTGTTCGTAGGTTTGTGGGTTCTCAAAGTTGATGAGGCCCTTCATCAACGCCAAGCTCGAGTTCGACATCGAAGCAAAGAAAGCAGGCATCGCATTGGCGAGGGTGTCAAGATACTTAAAGCCGGTGGTGTCATCTGGGTTAACGGCTTGATGCGCTTTGCGCATTTCGTCGTCGATGTAGGCGTAGGTGTCGCAGCCGTCTTCGAACGAAATTACGTATTGACCAGTGACCCATTTGCCAGCACGGGACAGCGCGCGAATGTTGGCGCCCAGGCCAGCGTGACCGTTGTAGGTGATGAAGTCAGCGCGGGTCGATGCATTTTCGTACCGGGTGCGGAACGCTGGGTTTTGCAAACCGGTACGCACGTTGTCCGACAACAACATGGTCAAGTTGATTTTTTTGCCATCGGCGCGGGTAACCGACATTTCGATATCGGTAACGGTGGTGCCAGGATTGGTCGGAATCGTTGCAGGAATCGTGGTGACCGTGCCGTACGCAGAAAGCGCTGCTTTTGCGCCCTTGTAAAATTCGTTCCACGCAGCGATGCCAGCGTCGCTTGCCGAGGTTGCGCCGTCTTCGTACTTGCCAAAGATCGCAACGGTGTTGAATTTACCGTCTTCCCAGATCTTGTGGTACTCAGGAAACTTGCCCGTGGTTTGGTATGGGCTTGGCGCAACCGAAGCAGTGTAGGTATTTACATCCGCTGCACTCAGCGAGCAACCCGAGCGCGCTGGCCGGAAGTAGTACCACATGCTGCCAGCATCAACATCGTGAGCACCGAAGTCGACACACTTGGTTTTGAACTTCTCAGTGAATGCGGTGATGAACGTATTGCCCATATCAACCGGCAGCTTCAATTGCAGCGTGGTTGGCACTGCGTTCTTTTTGCCCCAAGCAACCGGCAACACCGCGTCGTACGAAATTTTGGTGCGACCGTTTTCGGTGGTCTTCTTTACGTTGGCCAAGCGCAAGTGGTCCAAACGACCAACCGAGTTGTTGCCGTTGAGTTGGCCAATCGTGTACAGCAAGTGGTCTTCAATGGTTTGCTCAAGATCGTAGGCGTAGTCGGTGAGGAAACTACCGCTCCACGAAATTTCAATGAAGGTGGCAACAACCGAGGCATCTTCCTTGCCGTTGTCTTCCTTGATCGACTCGCCATCGTAGATGTCCGATTCATCGGCGCAGCCGATGAGTGACATTGGGGCAGCGATGGCAGCGGCAGCAAACAGGGTGGCGAGGCTTTTCATGACGTGGCTCCTAGAGGAAGTGACCGGGTTGATGCCAAGACATACAGCAAGGCCTGGACCAACTTTGGCCCAGTCTCCCGATGTCGGCGGTGGCCGAAACTATTGGCTAACCCATTGAGATCATGATGACGCAGCCCGTCGTAAGGCGCCGCCACGCGGCTACCGCGGTAGCCATGGCTGATCAATACGTTGGCGACAGGTGACCCGTCGAGTTCACAACCGGGCTTAGCGCGTACGAACCCTGCTCCTACCCCAGGGCGCCCCTAACATTTGGGTTCTTGCTTCGTCTCTTACTCTAAAGTGTCGCACGTGAGAAAAACTCGTTCTGAAAGAACCACGCTTGATGAGCGTGGCGGCGATCGACGAACCCGCCGGGATTTGCCTCGGAATATTCGAGCGCCTGCCCCAACCGAAGAAACTATGCGTACAAATACCGATACCATTCCGCAAAACCGTTTTGCCGGTGGTGAATACAGCATCGCAACCACCAAGCGACCGGCGGTCACGATTGCCGAACCGGTTTACACCATTGGCGCACGGCCATCGCCTGGCACGGTCCGCCCAACAACGCGGCCAGCAGCAACAACGCCGCCGCGCCTGACCGGCGCAGGTTCAAGCGTTGCAATTACACCACCACCGCCACGCGCCAAAGGCACGTCAAACTGGCCGCGGCCGATGACCGGGGCAACTGCGACGCCAGCCAACGAACAACCGGCGGCAGTGCATATTCTTGCGGTGACCAAGAAGCACGTAAAATTCATCGTCAACGGCGAAACCATCACGATGCTGCGCAGCGATGCCTTAGCACTGGCGTCGACGATCGTCGCAGCGATTGGCTAGCCGCGCCAACAACGCGTGGCGCTACAGCCAACCGGCCAACGACATCATCAGGATCACGATCCCAATGATGCTTTCGCCAGCGATGAGGCCGGACGCAACCGGCACCACCGCAGCGTCGCGTTTGTAGCGGCGCAACACTTCGGCCACCGCGGCACCAAGGAACATCGCGATCGAGTTGGCGCCAGGAATTACCATGGCAATGCCGACGCCGTTGGCCGATGGCACAAACTTGCGGATGTGTTTCGGAGCAAATTTCTCGACCAAGGTTAGCGTGATGCCAACCGCAAGCCCGATCCAAATCGCTTTGATCACCGACGGATGCAACGCACTGATGCCATTCGAAAAAGCGACCGACACGCCTTTCCAAACGGTGCACGAAGGCGCTGGCCACAGTTCGCTGCCCAGCAACGCGGGGTTCGGAATGACTAACGCAAACGCCGGCGCAACGAATGCCGCGCCAACTGCAACACCGATGAGTTGAGCGTACAGCTGATGGCGTGGCTTGGCGCCAAGCAGCCAGCCAGTCTTTAACGTCGTCAATAGATCAGCCGCATGCAAGCCAATGCCGCCGGTGACGTTGGCCGACATAATGTTGCCTGTGAGATTGCCCGGCGTCATCACGCCAAACATCATCTGCGTCACTGGGCCAAGCGCTTTGGTTGGGGTTACGTCGGTTTCGCCGGTAACGCGTGATGCAATGAAGCCCATGATGACCGACAACGGCACTGCAACGACGGCCGCCCACACGGGAATATTAAACAGCACGGCCATCAAGAACACGACGATCGGAGAGAGCACCATGAAGCCCAACGGAAACCAGGTTTCTGGCACTTCCACCGCAGTAATACCGTCGGTGACTGTGTTTTTGCGGCCCATCCGCGTGAGCCCCGACAGCGCGCGGCCCAAGCTCTTGTAGTCGAGCGCAAACGACGTGAGTCCAGCGCCGACCAGCATGGCGGCGCCGGGCCACAGAGTCCACGCAACGATTTCTTTATAGCTAACCGCTTTGATCAAACCTTGCTGCATCAACTCGGGCGCCAGCACTGCGTAGGTCAAGACACCGCTGAACAACATCGACCAGCCGGTGCGAAAACTCATCAGCGCGCCAGCCCCAAGCAGCACCACTTCGGTCTTGAGATACAGCGTCCATTTGAGTAACGAGTAACCAGCAATTGAAACCGGCAACGAGATTTCATGCGGCAAAACATGCAGGGCATCGCGCAAGACCGAGATCAGCCCGCCCACCGCCGATGCCATGCCAAGCCACTTTGCAGCATCGTTTTTGCCGTCGGTGGCATGGATCGACCGAAGGGTTTCAGCCGTCGCCGTCCCGGTTGGGAACGCGAGGGCCTCTTGGTTAATCAATTGCCGTTTGATGGGAATGGCCGCAAACACGCCCATCGCGGCAATCACGGCGAACCACACGATCATGCCAAGCGTCGATGGCATGACACCAATCGTCGGGGCAGCGGTGATCATCATGAGCAAGGCGCCATAGGCCGCCATGTTGCCGCCACCAGTCATGAAACCAGCGCCCGACGCAACCGTGGTCAGCGCGTTGTTTTCGAGCATGCCGAGCGGACGCGTCGTTGCGCCGATGCGTTGCAAGCCTTTAAATGAAGCCAGGCCAATAATACAGGCGGTCAGGGTCACGCCCAAGCTCCAGCCGGTTTTGAAGAACACGTAGATGTTCGACAAACACATGACCATGCCGATCAAGGCACCCGCGATCGCGGCTCGCAATGTTAGGTTGGGCTCGTTCGGTTGATACGTGGTTGCAAGCCATTCAGCTTCATTGTCGACGGGCACCAGCCCATCTTTAACGACTGCGGCGCTAGGAATCGCGTTTGGATGATCGCTCACGGCCAAACCTAGCCCAATCTTGATTGCGCAGGAAATCACTTTCGATGCCCGTTTTTGGGGAAGGCCCAACCTTTCGACCGCCCACGGTTGGGGCTTCGATGGCTTGACCGTCTCTTCGGCCGAACTCCACGCTACATCTGCAAGCATCGAGGTGGCGTGCTGTTCATCGGATCCACGAATCGGACCTTTGCTATCGGGGCAGGTTCCCACGACAATGATCCGATGGGGCTCAAAACAGTCGTCGTGTTGTTGATGGCCAGCGCACCTTTCGGCTGCGAAGCGCAAGGACCATCCGTGCAATCGGATGCGCCAGCCACGGATCTTGATGGTGCGCCGAGTGGCGCCGCGCCAAGTTGCGCCATCGCTGCGCCGGGCGCCCCCGTCGCTATTGGAGCCACCCCAACATTGGCGGTACTGTGTGACCGTGGCACCCAGCCGTTCACGTATCAGTGGCACAAAGCCGCGGTACCAATCGCCAACGCGATGAACGCAGCCTATACGTTGCGGACCGACACTGATACCGCAAGCGCTGGCACAACTAACTATGCAGTTACCGTAAGCAACAGCGCTGGCACAACCACGGTGACCACCGCGGTTGTTGTTGCGCCGCGTGCCACCACAACCTGTCCAAGCAACGCTTTGTGGTTCTTCATGCAGATGAACGATCTATCCTTCAAAGCATTCGAAACCCTCGGCCAAAGCGGCATGATCCCGATGGTGATCCAAGTCGATGTTGGCGCGGCAAGCCAGGCCAGCACGGCAGGGCGCGCCGACGACCGCCTGCCCAAGCTTTGGTACTTCGAACGGCCAAGCTTTCACGAAGCAATCAAAGAAGTGACAATTTCGACGAGCCCCTGCAACTTCGACAGTCCTGAGTTTGTAGTGTCAGCAGCATCGGATTTTAATCAGGGCGGCTGGAAATATGTAACGGTTAACGATCCGCGCGTTACGACATCGCCCAAACTCACGCAGGGCCGCTGGTACATCAATTTGCGCAGCGCTGCCGGCGCTTGCGATCCATCATTCGGCGATTGCAACACGCACGTAAGCTGGATTCCGTAGCTACTCGTTCAGCGGACAACCTGCGCCGCGATCAGCAGGCGCACATGTTTTACCAGGCGGCGCGCAATCTGCGCACGTTGGCCATCGACGAGCACCGCGGCCCATCCATGGCTGGTGCGCTCCAACGCGGCGATCGCATCGAGCCGCACCAGTTCGGCGCGGTGGAGACGCACAAAGTCCGGCAGATGCCGCACCAAGGTCGTGATGCTGGTTTCGATCAGCTGTTCTTCGCCTTCGAACAGATAGATCGTGTAGCGATCACCGGACCAAAAACGGTTAACCGCGGCAACTACGTCGGGCTGTGGTAGTTGCCGCGCGTAGCGCTTTAGAAGACGCCGATACCGGCGCGGCTTGCCCTGTGCGAATTGTAGCGGCGGGGTTGCAAGGTCAAACGTTGCTTGTTGCGAAAGCTGCAGCGACATGGCGGGCGACCTCCTGGTTGCCCTCTAAATGCCCGCTCGCTGATTCAAGTCGCAGCAAAAGCGCCAACACCGCGGCCAATGCACGCGCCGCGCGCGGGCGCTACAATGACTTACGCCACATTTCGAGTTCTGCGCCACCCGTGGACACAAAGGCCTCGAAGGTCACGGCCAACGCTTTGTCCTTGTGACTCATCTTCTTGGCGGCATATGACGAAACGCCTTTGGTGTAGGTCGGTGTTAACGTCAACGAGGTGTATTTCGCGATTGCGCGTTTGTACGCACCATATCGTTCATCAGCGCAGATTTCCTTGAGCGCCGTAACAGCTTCTAGGCCCGTCGAACCCAGCACGGAAATCGAGTTCACGCGGGTGCGGCCAAGTTTCTCCAGCACCTTAGGTGCAAGCAATTTTTCGACATTGCGCCAATCCAGTGTCGCGGTGAAGCTCGCGTTGCCACACTCCGCTTTGACCGCTGCCGCTGCGGCGGTAATGGCTTCATTAGCTTCACGGCTTGCTTCGCGTTCCTCGACCGTTAGCCCGAAGGAAGAGTCTTCTTCCGCTCGAGCGCTGGTGGTCAGGCTCAACGTGGTTGCAGCAAACGCGGACAAAACAAATGCAGTAGGTAGCTTCATGTGAACCTCCAAGATGTGAACTGTTGCGTTACCTGGTTTCACTCTAAATACCCACCGCGCACATCAAGTCGCAGCAAAAGCGACATGCGGTCCAAATAAGTCTTTGGCTAGCGCTGCAACGCGTCGATTTTATCAATCAAATCAGCCATATCCGCATCATCCTTGATGGAAGCGCGAAGCGGCTCAGCGAGTTCACGCAGGCGCGGGGCGAGCGCTTTGGCATTGCCGCCATTATGTTCAATCTGCTCAAGCAGCAGCGTGGCAATGCGCGCGCCCATCATTGGATCGGGCTGCTTGCGGTACACGATTTCAGCCAGTTCCAGCGCTTTTTGCCCCGCGACGTTGGCCGCAGCAGCATGGTTGAGCTCACGCTCAAACCACATGAGCTGTTTGTGCGCAACCGACAACTGATCGACAATCTTCAACGATGTCGGCATGGCGGCCCGAGCGCGTTCATATTCCGCGATCGCCGCCAAAAAACGAGGTCGCGCTTTGTCGGGGCGGTCGGAACCATAGAATGAGGCAAGCGTCATCTCGCTAGCTGCCACGTTGATCCGTTCCGACACATTCTGAGGATCACTGAGTAGGGCACGCGTGAAAACATCACGACACTGCATTAGGTATTGCTCTGCCGCGGCGTTATCGTGATTTCGAACAGCGATCCAGGCCTGCCGCTCAAGCGCGTATGCAAGCATTCCGCGGTACGCTTTGTTTTTGGGTTCGCGTGCCACGAGCTGCTTGGCAGCATCATAGGCGCGGTCATACGCAGCTTTTTGCCCTGGCAGATCATCGGCCTGTTCCCGTGCGCGACCTGCTTCAATTTCGCAAGCAGCCGTTGCGTATTGGCCCATGATATCGTTCGGTAGGTTCGTCAATATCTGTTGCGTCACCGCCAAGCAACGCGTCACTGCTTGGTCCGCGGCTTCGAACTGCATGGCGTCGCGGTGGTAGCCCGCCAGGTTGACGTTGCCGCGAACTCCGTAACTGAGGCCAGCTCGATCATTGCGTGCCACCAACGGTGCCGTGATTTCCAAGATCCGTTGATTGAGCGCAATGACAGCTTGTTTGTCGTGTTGCTGAGCCAGGACTTCAGCGCGTTCAATCATTGCCTTGACGGCCAGTCGACGCCATTCGTCCGCCTTCGCAACATCCAACGGCGCGGCCAATGCACGCTCGGCGCTCGCCATGCATTCTTGCGACGTAGTGTCGCCATCCAATTTCTGACCACGCGCCAACTGCGGCGCTCGCCGCGCCAACGCAATGCGACAATGCCACAACTCACGGTCGGCATCCGCAACATGGATCAACAACGCATCCGCACGATCGTACGCTGCCAGCGCGTCGTCGATATTTCCGCCGTTCAGAGCAAGCTGCCCAGCACCTAGCCAAGCATCGATTTGTTGCCGAGCCGACTGCGCCGATGCTGGCAACTCGGCGTAGTACGCGAGTACGGCGCTGCTAGTGTCGGCGAGCAAATCCTCACGGCCAGCGCTCTGCAGTGGCGTGCGAAGATTGTCGAGCACAAAATTGACGAGGTTCTGCGCAGCATCACGCTGATGGGTCGCGACCACGTTGGCCTGCTGAGTTGCGCGTTGTTCCGCGAATATTCGCTGCAGTGCAACCGCACTAACCACCACGAGCGCCGCGACTGCAATACCCGCTACTGCAAGTGCACCACGATGCCGTCGGCTCCAGCGGCGCACGCGTTGCCACGCCGTGTAACGATGGGCTGAAACCAACTGGCCGTCGACGAACCTTCGCAGGTCAGCTGCAAACTCGGATGCCGTCGGATAACGATCGCTTGGCGACCTGGCCGTTGCACGTTTGACGATCGCAACTAACGCCACTGGCGCCGTCTGTAATCGCGGATCATCACCGAGGCTAGCGCCAGGCGTCGGAGCTGCACCAACGAGCAGATGCTGCAATGTTGCGCCGAGCGCGTACACGTCGCATGGCGGCAGCGCAGCATCGATGCTCGCACTGCGCTGTTCGGGCGCCATGTACGCTGGCGTGCCCATTGCTTGGCCAATCACCGTCGTGTTGCTATGGGGATCGGGCGGCAGCCATGCTGCTTGCTCGACCGCGGTGGACAACGTGTCGTCGAGCAGAGCATCGTTATCATCGATGCGTTTGGCCAACCCCCAATCAAGCACAAACGATTCGCCGAACTCGCCAACCAACAAGTTGTGCGGTTTTAGGTCGCGATGCACCACACCGCGCGCATGAGCAAACGCCACGGCATCACTTACAGCGATCAAATTGGGCAGCAGCGCCAAGCGTGCCGTCGCGCTGCCGGCTTGCTCAATGCGTTGCGCCAGCGTGGTGCCTCCGACGAGCCGCATCACATAAAACGGGCGGCCATCGGGCAGCGTGCCACTATCGTGAATCGGCACAATTGCGGGATGCTCCAACTCACTCGTGATTGCAATCTCGCGTTGGAACCGGCGAGCCGCAGCGGCCTCATCGCTAGCAAGCTTGAACGCAACTTCACGATCTAGGTGCACATCCCATGCAGCGATAATCGACCCCATGCCGCCCCGCGCAATTTCGGGACCCATGGCATAACGCAAATCAGCGCCAGCGCGACCAGCGACGGTCGGCCAACCACGCCATCCGCCGCGCGGCGCCGTGGCTGTCGTCGGTGCATTTGCTAAACGGACCAGTGTTGCTAACTCCAAACAGGCTTCGCAGCCATTGATGTGACGCCATAGCAACGCCGCTTCAGCAGCGTTTTCGCGCTGCACGGCGGTAAGGAGGTCTTGATCGTTAGGACAGTCCAAAGGAGCCTATTGGTACAATGTAAACTACATCAGCCCAGCGCGGAAATCGTGATCCGATGAGTGGTTCTGTGATATCAAACTAGGCAGTGACTTCGCGATTGATCGATGCTTTTGCGCGTGGGTGCGGATGCTCGCTCGACGGGCCAACCGCTGTGCTCCAGGCAGCGCTGACCGCGCAACTCGCGGCTTGCCGTGCCGCTTGGCCAACCGTGACCCTCGACGATGAGACCGCCGTGGCCGACTGGGGCCAGCGGTTGGCAAAGCAAGCATCAGACACCGCAACACTCGACGCCGACGCGTTGGCCAACCGCGTGGCAGCGCTCCCCGCGGCTGATTTCTATATCGCACTCGCGTGCGCATCGCCCAACAGTGGCGGAATTGCTGCGTTTGAAGCCTTCTTTTTTCCTCAGCTCGACGCTGCGGTTGCACGTGCGGTCATCGCCACCGACGACATCAACGAAGTTCGGCAAGCCCTGCGTGCGCAACTATTTCTGACCGAAAGTGATCTGCCGCCACCGATTGTAGGCTTGGTTGGCCGAGGCGATCTTGCAGGCTTGGTGCGCGTGATGGCAATCCGTGCCGCACTCAAGCTGCGGCGCAGCGCAACGCGGCGCGCTGGGCTCAGTGCTAACGCTGCGATGGCACAGAGTTTCGCTGACAATCCCGCCAATCCAGAGCTGCAAGCCATTCGAGAACAACAGCGCAGCATGCTCAAGGATGCAGTGGAAACCGCCATTGCAGCATTGCCGATTCATGATCGCACGGTGTTACGCATGAGCATCGTCGACAATTTGCCAATCGACGACATCGGTCGCGCCTTTGATGTGCACCGTGCAACCGCAGCGCGTTGGCTTGAACGCATCCGCGTTGAGCTACGAACCGCCACCATGCGCGCCTTGCGCAGCGCCTTGGCGTCGCCGCAGCATGAAGCTGAGCTCACCAGCATTTGCCGCGCCCTCGACAGCCAATTGGCGATCAGTTTTCCGCGCTTGTTAGCGAGTTAAACCTACAAGATATGCTGCAAGGCATCGCTTGCGGTATTCGTCGATGAAAGGTGGAACACCAGATTCACGCCATTGCCGACGCGCGTAAAGACGTGGGACGGATGTGCGGCACTAACCGGGCCCACGCGTGGATGAGCAACCAAGGTTTGCATTTCGGTGCGCACGGCGCCGCTCAGCGATGGATTGCTGCAATGTGAGGCCAGCGTTCGCAGATGATCAGCGACCAAGCCACCAGCAAGGCTGTACACGTTGGCGCGCGTGCGACCGCTAAAGTCGGTGTCGGCAAAACCGAGATAGTCTTGCCAAGCAATCGTGGCTGTGAAATTCGGTGCACTACATTGCGTTCGCACCAGCTGAACCACTTCTGCAAGCAACGTTTCCGACTCTGCGACGCCTTGGCGTTCGTCGACGGTAGCGCCAAAGCCAATGGGCCCAGTACCCGTGTCAACGGAGGTGCCACCAGTGCCGCCGCCAACGCCAAACGATGCGTTGCTGCCGCCGTTATTCACGGACGTGCCGCGACCGTTCGCAGGCACTACAAAACAACCACTGAGGAGCATTGCACAACCCAAAGAAATGAATTTCATATGACGCATATACGCGCAACCCCTTCGGCCTATGGTGACCAACCATCGGATCCACCCAAAAAACTCAACGGGTGAGTCGCCACTTTCACTATCGTGAAAACATGAACCAAACGTTGCGCTGCTTGTTGCTCACTGCCTTGGCCAGTTGTGGCGCACCTTCCAAAGCCGTCGCACCAATGCCAGCAACACCAAGCATCGCAACCAGCGAGCCGCCTAGTGCAGTGCCGCCTGAAGTTGCGACGTCGACGACAGCGGCAGCAAACACAACACCACAACAGCCCGAAGCAACGGACAATGCTCAACCGCCGGTGGCAGACAGCACGGTGTCGTTAGCCGAGGTTTGCGCTACGTCGAGCTTCAAGATGGCGCCCCCGGCCGTTGCCGGGATCCCTGCTGCTGCAGCCAGCAACAGCGGTGATGGTTTTGCAGTCGGCAATGCGCCGAACAAGCTTGCAGGCATGCAAGATCTCGAAGCGTTGGCAGCAACCAAATCACATCGTGAGCTGCTCACCCGAGCACAAGAAATTCCACCGGCCAGTCGCAGCACGCGCTGGGATAATCTCGTCGCAACCAGCGCAACCGCGTATGTGCAGGCGTTGCAAAAGCGCAGCAATCTCGAAGAAGCACTCGGTAGCGCGCAGATGTTGTTGGACCTGTATCCAACCTTGCGGAAAGCAACCGCGTTTGTGCAACTGCACCACGAGGTAAGCATCGCTGGCATGCGTGCCTGCTTAGCCAGCACCTACAACGGCTCCGAGTGTTTGCGTATCGCACGCGAACTCGTCGCTGATTCGCCGAGCAACCAAGCGCTCATCCGCGGTATCGCTGACCTTATTTTCGGCAGCACCGGTGCCAAGTATGTCGCTGCACCGTTTTATCAGGCCGTGGTGGTGGGCCGCGCCAATGATGCAGCATGCAATGATCCGAATCTGCTCGAAGCCGTGACGCGCGGATTCGAGCTCGCGCCCGACGACGAAGCCGCACGCGCAGCGCGCGATGTCGCAGCCTACTGGTGCCCAACGCAACTGCAAGGCGCGTTGCGTTCCGCCGTCGCCGCTGGTGGCACCGGTTCAAACCAGGTCAGCAACGGTTGCGCAGTGTATCGCGCCACCCACGCACGCAAGTAGTCAAGCTACGCTGGCCGCAGCGCGCACAGCTCGGCTTCGCCGAATACGCGCGACCGAGTCAAAAATCGTACGCCACGCGGCGCTTCGAGCGAAAAGCCAGCGCCCCGCCCTGGCACCACATCGATGATGAGCTGGGTATGCGCCCACGCTTCGAACTGCAAACCACCGATGTAAAACGGACAACCCTCGATGGTGCCAAGCAAAACGTCGCGTTCCCCGATGCGGAACTCGCCAGCGGTAAAACACATCGGTGCACTACCGTCGCAACAACCACCGGACTGATGAAACATCAGCGGCCCGTGATCAGCGATCAACGCGCGCAGCACCTCAAGCGCTGCAGGCGTGAAGGTTACACGCGCTGGCGCTGGCTCAGGGTCGACTATGTTTGGTGCGTCGCTCAGAAGAAACCCATTGGTTTTTGGTCGTAGCTAACCAGCAAGTTTTTGGTTTGCTGATAGTGATTGAGCATATCCAAGTGGTTTTCGCGACCAATGCCGGATTGTTTGTATCCACCGAATGCGGCATGGGCTGGGTACAAGTGATAGCAGTTGGTCCACACCCGGCCGGCTTCGACGGCACGGCCCACGGTGTACGCGTTGTGAATATTGCGGGTCCACACGCCTGCGCCGAGGCCGTAGAGCGTGTCGTTGGCAATGCGAATCGCATCAGCAGTGTCGGTGAAGGAAGTGGTCGAAACCACTGGCCCAAAGATTTCTTCTTGGAAGATGCGCATGCGGTTATCGCCAGCGAATACCGTTGGCATCACGTAGTAGCCGCCGCCAAGTTCGCCGCTGAGTTGCGCGCGCTCGCCGCCCATCAGGACTTTGGCGCCTTCATCCTTGCCAATTTGAATATAGCTGAGAATTTTTTCCAACTGATCCGACGAGGCTTGGGCGCCGACGGTGGTTTTGGGATCCAAGGGATTGCCCGGCACATGATTTTTGGCGCGAGCGACGGCTTGTTCCATGAACGCCCCATGAATCGACTTTTGCACCAACGCACGCGATGGACACGTGCATACTTCGCCTTGATTCAAGGCAAACATGCCGAAGCCTTCGAGCGATTTTTCGAAGAAGTCGTCACGTTGCGCCATCACATCTTCGAAGAAGATGTTCGGCGATTTGCCGCCGAGTTCGAGGGTTACCGGAATCAAGTTTTCCGATGCGTACTGCATGATCAAGCGGCCGGTAGTGGTTTCACCCGTGAAGGCAATCTTCGAAATCCGACGGCTCGATGCAAGAGGTTTGCCTGCTTCGATCCCAAAGCCGTTAACTACGTTGACGACGCCGGGGGGCAGCAAGTCGCCAATAAGTTCCATCAACACCAGAATCGAAGCAGGCGTTTGTTCAGCAGGTTTCAACACCACGCAGTTGCCGGCAGCAAGCGCAGGTGCCAGCTTCCACACAGCCATCAAGATCGGAAAGTTCCACGGAATGATCTGTCCGACGACGCCGAGTGGCTCATGGAAGTGATACGCGATGGTGTTGGCGTCGATTTCCGAAATGCCGCCTTCTTGAGCGCGAATGCAGCCAGCGAAATAGCGGAAGTGATCGATCGCGAGCGGAATATCCGCTGCCATCGTTTCGCGAATTGGCTTGCCGTTGTCCCAGGTTTCGGCGACTGCGAGCAATTCAAGATTTTGCTCCATGCGATCCGCGATTTTGTTGAGGATATTCGCACGCGCCGTCGTCGAGGTTTTGCCCCACGCAGCTTTGGCGTTGTGTGCAGCATCGAGCGCTTTTTCGATATCTTCGACGGTCGATCGCGGAATTTCACAAAACGGCTTGCCGGTAACCGGCGTGACGTTTTCGAAATACTGACCCTTCACAGGCTCGACCCACGCGCCACCAATGTAGTTTTGGTAACGCGACTTAAACGAAACTTTCGAGCCTGGTTGATTTGGTGCAACGTACGTCATTGAATGTCCTCCCCACGAAACGGTTGAAAGTGCGATTGATTGTAGATGCCCTATCGCAACCCCCGTGCCAGCACCATTCGTCGCTCGACCTCACGCCCAACGCGCTCTGACGCGATTGCTGCGCTGCGTTGTGTAGCGTGATCTGTTGCGTGACCTGTAGCGTGCCTGTTGCGCGCGCATCACGTACGCAACAACAACGCTGTGTCATGGGGCACTGCGTCATTTGGCTGAGCCATAACGGTTACCACGCAACACATCACGCAACAGTTATGCGGTTGACGCCTGCAGGGCGTCACCCTACGATGACCCCATGCTGGTACTTACCCCGCCCTCGTCCGACGCAGTTCAGCGTTTTCGGCGCGGCGATGCGAGTCCAGATGAAATTCGCGACGAACAAGTGCTGCGCCGGTGGCAACGGGTGGCGCGCCGCGGTGTGTTGGCACAAGGCCCTGCGTTTGCGTTGGCATCTAATGATCTGATTACACGGCAAGAACAAGTTGCCGATGTGTTCCGCGAAACGCGAAGCGAATTAGAAGTGTGGACGAACAACATCGCCAGTACTGGCGTTGTTGCGTTGGTCGCTGATGCCGAAGGTGTCATTGTGCGTTGCCAAGGCGGTTCGTCACTTTCGCGTGCAGCCGAGGTTCGCCTCATCGAAAGCGCGCGCTGGGACGAAGACGCCCGCGGCACCAATGCCATCGGCACGGCCTTACTTGAAGGTTGTGATATCGGCGTCCTAGGCGCAGCGCACTATGAAGAGCGCAACCATGGATTGTTTTGTTACGCGTCACCCGTGCACGATCCCTACGGCAACATCATTGCGGTGCTCGATATCACGGGTCCGATCGAAGCCCATGACCCTCGTTATGCCCAGCAAGTTACCGCAGCGCGCGCTCGGCTTGAACAGGCCATCCGCGCTCGCGCGTATGCAGCGGCCGCACCAGCGACGCTGGCGTTGGTTGATTCGTTGCTGCAACGGTCGGCGGATCCAACGTTGTTGCTCGAAGCCAGCGGCCGGGTTGCCACTGCGAACGCTGCCGCACGCGCATTGACCAACAACGTGCCACTGACCTGTGCGGGGTTGTTCCGCGTAACATTTGCGGAGCTGGTGACGCGTGCGCATCGCGTCGGTGAAGTCATGTGCGAACTGCCGACTGGCGGTTTTCGCGTTGAGCTTGAGCCCGTGCAACACAGCGACGGCCGCGTACTTGCGATGCTTGCAACGTTTAAACCGGCGACGGTGCGGTCGGTGGTGCGTGTACTGCCACCTGCGCCGTTCATTGCGACGGCAACCGCGGGCCCCGCAACCCAAACGGCCAAAGCGGTACCAGCTGCCAGCCCGTCAGCTTTCGACATTATCGTCGCCGACGACGCCCAAGTTAACGCTGCCAAACACCGTGCAGCGCAATTCGCGCAAACCGAATTGCCAATTTTGTTGCTTGCCGAAACCGGCACTGGCAAAGAATTGTTTGCCCGCGCCATTCATCGCGCCAGCCCACGCGCCAAAGGTCCATTTGTTGCGCTCAACTGCGGCGCGTTGACGCCATCGCTGTTGGAAAGCGAACTGTTTGGCCACGCACCTGGCGCGTTTACCGGCGCGACCCGCGCTGGGTCCGACGGTGTTGTGGGTGCTGCCAACGGTGGCACCTTGTTTCTCGACGAGATCGCAGAAATGCCCGACGCGCTACAAGCCGTATTGCTGCGCGTGCTCGACGAAGGCGTGTATCATCGAGTTGGCGAAACCCGGCCTCGGCAAAGCAATTTCCGCTTGGTCTCGGCGACCTGCCGTGCCCTGCCCGACATGGTGATGCAAGGCAAGTTTCGCCGCGATCTGTTCTTCCGCATCCAAGGCGCCTACATCACCATCCCAACCGTACGCGAACGCAGCGATCGGTTTACGTTGGTCCAACATTTCATGCAACCGCATGCCCACGCCATTGCCGACGATGCAGCTGCGTGGATTACCCAACATTCGTGGCCTGGCAACGTGCGCGAACTGAAGTCCGCTGTTGCGCACGCTTGTGCGATGACGACCGACGGTGTGTTGCGCCGCGCCCATTTTCCAGAATCACTGATCAGCAGTGCCGTTACCAACGTGGTTGCGCCAGCAGCCGTAGCACCGGCGACCCGCGCGCCATTAAGCGATGCCGAGATTGATGCTGCCGTGAACGCTGCTGCAGGCAACATCAGCGATGCCGCCCGCCGCCTCGGCGTAGCGCGCAGCACCGTGTACCGCGCTCGCGCC
The DNA here is from genome assembly GCA_029565465.1 of Deltaproteobacteria bacterium. Taxonomy (GTDB): domain Bacteria; phylum Myxococcota_A; class Polyangia; order Haliangiales; family Haliangiaceae; genus JABFXX01. The sequence goes on along the minus strand of JAKQOD010000314.1, from coordinate 12,713 downwards.
AAACGCAAACCGTAAGCGCGATTTCACCAGCACGTCACCGGGCGTTAGCGGCGGCGACGAAGCAAGCCGACGACAAAGCCCAGCAGCACCACGCCAGACCATGGCGCCGAGGTTTGGCCGGTTGCGCAACCGCCTTGGATTTCGTTATCGGTAAGCGAATTGCCACCGCCGCCACCGCCACCGGTATTGCCTACCGTGATCGAAACCGAACGCGAGGTGACCAACCCTTCGGAATCGGTAGCGTTGATGTCGATGGTATGTGCGCCTTTGGCCAAGCCAGTAACTGGGAACGTGAACGGCCCAGTGGTTTTCACGGTCACCGAGTTGCCATCGATGAGCAACTCTACATCTTTGAGGTTTTCGTCGACAATTTGCGTAGTGACATCAAAGTCGGCGCCAACCGTGGCACCTTCCATTGGTGCGTTGATTTGCGCCATCGGCGCAACGTTCACCACTGGCGCGCCGTACAGCGCTTCCACGCCAGTCTTATCGCGAGCCGTAAACGACAAGTCGGTCGACGTGCCATTGCACTGTGGGTAGTGCATCACTGACGCTGCATCATATGGGGTGAGCGCGCGGAACTGATTGTCTTCGGCGCATTGGCCGGCATTGGCTTCGGGCCGAATGTGTTCATGCCGAAAGCCCAACACATGGCCGAGCTCATGCCCCAGCACGTTTTTGAGCGGCCAGTTGCCTGCGCCGCCAGTGAACGCGGTGTTGTCGACGAGCACATTGCGTTGATCACGCGTGAAGTTCGGAAAAAACGCGCGCGCCAAATATTGGCCGCCGGAGTTCACCGGATTTACGTCAAACATCACGTTGGGATTCGCGGCATTGCAGTTGGCGTCCTGGGCCGTAACGTGAATGAATTTCACGTTGGCCATTTTTTCCCAACCATTTTTGGTGGCTTCGTTCAACGCGGTTTCGATCGTGGTTTTGTTCGCACCAAACGCAGTGCTCACGCAGTAGGTGAGCTGTTTTTTCTGAGTTGCGTTCCACACCACATCGGCGCCACCCTCGGTGTAAACCGAAAGCGCGCCACCTTCCGTGGCTTGCCAAATTTTGAAAAGTTCTGCGTCATTGGCAACCGGGACATCACCACTGATGACGTACACGCCGTGTTCGCCTGGCTCGCGATACACGCTGGCCTTGAATTCTTCGAAGCTCTTGCCACGATTGCTGCTTAGGTGCGGTTCTTCCGTACATGCAGTGAACGCAACCACCAGGGAGGTCATCGATGTGGCCAAGGCGAGCTTCATGCCCACGACAATGTGCAATTCTTGAGCCTGCTAAGTGAGCGCTCTGAACCCAGTAGTTACAGCCACTTAGCGCTTGCAAAAAGGTGGGGTCGGCGACTCCAGATGGGGAGAAATTCCCCAGTGTTTCAGATCGTTTGCGAGCGCCTCGTAGCGACTACGCGCGGAGCGCCAAAACAACGTGCTCGGCCAAGCTCGAAAGCGATGGCAAAACGCTGACTATTCGCCGCGAGCTCCGCATTGGCGCCGAGGTGCCAAAGGACTTCCCTTCGGAGCCGTGTGAAGTCGGCACTACCCAGATTGTCTCCTTCGACTGAGCCGCGGTGTCGGCCGCTACGATTCCAGCATACGCTGCACGATGCGCGCATAACTGCGACGCGCGGCTAACCAGTGGCCTGGAACATACGTGCGCAGTCGCGCATAGGCGTCCGTGTTGGCGTCAGCACGCTGCAGAACCCGCAACAGCCACTGCAAATGTTCGCGGTTCCATGCCCAGAAGTCGTGATACGGCGAGGCAAAATACAGCGGCCGCTGTATCACTGCGGCGCGGGTTAGATCTTTTGCGCGCCACATGCAGCTTTGGCAACGCGCTTGCCACGCGGCTGCTTGCCATGCGGCTGCGAGATGACTAATCACTAGTGCGTGAGGGTCAGCAGCGCCATTCCGCGCGTCGGCGCAACGTCCGCACACCGGACAAACAACAGCGATCCGCGTCACGCCAACTTCGTGACTGTAACGCGCGTGGGTCAAGCCGCTGCCGTAGTGGCTGCGTCGACGATGGACGTCGCTGGAGCGCCGTTGATAGCTCACAATTGATGAACCATTTAGGGCTGCGCTGCCGGCGCCACCATTTTGTCGAGCACCCTGCGTTCAACGGCTTTTGCATCTTGCACATCTTGCGCCGCGTCTGATGGCTGCAACAGACCGCGTTGAAACAGGGCTTGCAAGCCTGGCTCCGGCCCTGAGATCACGTACGCATCGTTGCCGCTGCTTTGTGACAACGATGCGTAGCGCGTGGCAATGTTGCGCTCTTTGGCAAGTGCGTTGAGCAACCCCACCGCTGCGTTCACGTCATACCAATCGCCGAAGTTCTGCGCTTGCGTCGTGTATCGATGGCCGTTGACGTACGCGACCAATTGATACGGATCTTCGGAATCGACGGGCGGTGCAATTTCGTCGAAGATAATGCCGTTCATGCCGTCGGAGTCCATCGCTGCAAGCGCACGCAACAAGCTATCGTGATGATTCGGCCACATACCGGTTTCAGGATCAAAATGATGAACACGGCCAGCCTCGATAAGCAGACCTTTGACACCACGCCTCATGTCACCCGCTGCTAGCGCACCTGCCATGCCCAGTTGCTGCAGATCCTCAAGCATCGCTTGTGCATCGCGAAAGGCAGTGATGGTGTTGGCAGCAATGCGCAACTCTGCAGGCAACGCGCCTTCGTTGCGGCGGACCTTTTGCAGCACATCGAGCGCGCGCTTGCGGTCACGTGCAGCCAAATCGTACAAAGCAGTCGCGCGGACATAGTCACGTTTGGCTTTGTCTACAATCACAGCTTCCAACGCATCGAACGACGGCGCGGGCGGATCCACCAAGGCATTGCGTGACTCGATGCCGCCACGCCCACAATCAGCACTTTCTGGCTGCGTTTTACAAGCTGCAGCATAAATCGCCTTGAGCTCAGGTGCTGAGGCTCGGCCAAGGGCCAAGCCAATCACCAATTTGTTCGTGCCGCGCGCGCTTTTGTGGGCCGCCACCAGAGCGGCGGTGGCCCAAGGTGCGCTGCAACCTGCTAGTTGATTTGTCGCGAGGCGCAAATCAACTTGCCAACCGTTTCGCTGCACATCGAGATTTTGGGCAGCAACGATGACCAGCGCGTCGGCGAAACGCTGAGTGCAAATGGGCGTATCTGAATACGACTTGGTGTGCCAGACCACCACAGCCTCGGCGGGTGCTGGCACTGCAGCGAACGCCGCCGCCGCGCCGGGGTCTTGGCACTGAACAAGAAAATGGTAGCCAAGGTTGCGGACCGGACTCTCGTCGGAGATCCAGCGAAGCGCCTGTTCGCAGTAGGCCTTGCTCGGTGTGCAGTATTCGATCAACGTGGCATACGCCGAAGTCAACGCAGCAGCTTGCTGCCGCGCACGTTTAACTGCTGTCTTCACGTTACCAAGCACAGCAGCATCACCAAGGCAGATTGCGTCCTGCGCATATGTCGCCGGCGGAAAGCGGGCGTCACCCGCTTGAAAGCGTTCGAATTCTTCGACGGTAGAAGGCAACGGCGCAGTATAGCGTTGTGGCACCGCGGCGTTGGTCTTGCTGACTTGGGCATAGACCAAGCCAGCAGCGCTAGCGACACTAGACGGCAGCGGCGCTGCGTCGATGGTAGCGGCAACGCTCGGCTTCGGCGTCGGTGACGTCGAGCTTTTGCACGCACCACCCACCACCAGCAACAGACCGACTACAACCTTGGTTTGGGTGAATTCAGGCATTTGCAAAGGCATAACGCACTTCGCGTGGTGATTCCACACGCCACAAAGGCGCCTGCGCTGCGACTTCTACTTCACTGCAGCCAAGACTTTGCGGCCAGCCGCAACGAGCGTTGCGATCGCAGGGTTGGTAATCTTCCGCTGCATCGTGATCGCATAGTAGCGTTCAGATACTGCAGTCAACTTACCGAGTTCGATGACGTTGTAACTACGGGTCACCTCTTTCGCCAAAATGGTTGGCGCAGGAAAAACACCCAGGCCGCGAGCCCCGAACAGCTTGAGCAGTGCGCTATCGCCGAATTCGCCACTGATCGATGGCGTAACGCCGACACTTTCGAACCAATGATTCATTTCGCGACGCAGCGTTGACGTTTCGAGAGGCAACAAAAAGGGCGCCTCGGCCAGCGAACGAGGAAACCCTTTCCGCAAAGCCGCAAACTTCGCTGCCCCAAACAGCGAGACAGCCGTGCGCCCCAGCAGCTGCGCGTGGGCTTTCACGCCGCTGCCAGTTGGCACTTCCGAGTCGGCGATCACAACATCAAGGGCATAGGTCGAAAGATCGCCAAGCAACCGGTCGAGCGAGTTCTCGACACAAACCAGCCGCGGCCCGCCAGCAATCATCATCAACGGCGCTAACAACTCCCGCACGATTAGTTTAGGAACCACTTCGGCAACGCCAACGACAATCCGACTGAGCTTACCTTCGGGCCGCCCGCCCAACGTGGCGGTAAGGTCCGACCCAAGGGAGAAAATCTCGTCGGAATAGCGAAAAGCAACGCGCCCAGCTTCGGTCAGAACCAAACGTTTGCCCATGCGGTCAAACAGCGGCTGACTGAGCTGCGCTTCTAACAAACGGAGCTGCGAACTTAGCGTTGGATGCGAGACGCGAAGGGCTTTGCTTGCACGAGTAATAGTGCCTTCACGCGCAATCGTCCAGAAGTAGAACAAATGATGGTAGTTGAGCTGCACCCTTCCTATGTAACATTACGTAACAGTAACTGTAGATATTTCGTAAATTGCGACATGCGTCCGACGGCATTACCCTTACAAGACACAAGCTCCAGCAGTCCTATAACCAGGAGGCGCGCCTGCAAATCGAAGTTCGATCTCGTGAAATGTAACAAGTGAGATCAACCGCGTGATGCGCTTGCCGATGCGGCGCGCACCTACCTGCCAACACATGGAGTCCCTATGAACAAGTTCATTGTTGCGACAGCGCTTGCGTTACTCTCATCGACTGCAGTTGCCTGCGCGCCGACCCCACTGCAGGTAGGCGGACCAAGAATGATTGCCGTTGACCCTGCAGTGAATCCAAGCTTTCGTTGGGGCGGCCCCTTCCTAGAGCCGGTCGATCCTGGTCAGTGGAACGGTGGCGTGTGGAGCCCAACGCCTGAGCTAAGTTATGGGTTGTGGGGCCCACCAGGCATCGTCGTTGCTGGTGGCGGCGCTGGTTGGGGGCCACCGGGCGTTGTCGTTGCAGGTGGCGTCGGTTGGGGCCCACCAATTGGTTGGGTGGGACCTCAACGCGGCTTTGTCCCAGCACCGCAACGCGGAGGGTTTGTGCCTACGGTGCGCGACCATCGCTGGGGCAGTGGCGGCTTGCAGCCACGAACGACGTGGGGGCGTTCGAATGTGGCACCGACACGTTCATGGGGTGGTGCAGGTTTCAGTCGCGGAGTGCGGGATCACCGTCGGTGACATAGCCTGATGATGGGTAGCGCAGGCGCGTTTCGGACCACGCGGGTTTACAGCGCGAGCGCGAGCTTGGCTTCTGCGACAAACGGCGCGTACATCATGCGCAACATACCTGCCGTTGGCGACGAGTCTGGCGTTTTGGCGTTGATCACAACCGGCGGCGCAGGCGCGTACTCAGCAGCCAGGGTGAGCCCTTCGGCCATCGCTGGTCCACGCATGAGCTGTGCTAGCGTGATGCCTAGATCGAGGCCAGCGCTAACACCAGCGCCGGTGACGCGATTACGATCGCGCACAACACGCTCGTCGCCGTACGTCGCACCACAATCTTGCAACAGATCGCGGGCGGCCCAATGCGTGGTCGCGCGATAGCCTTTGAGCGCGCCTGCAGCACCAAGAATGAGCGCACCAGTGCACACACTGGTAACCCACGTCGCGTGCGCAGCGCACGATGCAACAAAATCTAGCTGTGCACGATCTTTCATGACAGCCACAGTGCCGGTGGTGCCGCCCGGCACAAACAACGCATCAATCTTGCTTGGGCACTGTTCAAAGGTCTTCGTTGCAACGATCTCTAACCCGGTGTCGGTAACGATAGGGCCAGCCGTCTTGGCAATCAGATGCACCTCGACGTTACCCAGCGTTGCGAAAAAGAACTGTGGCCCAACCAAGTCGAGGGCCGTCATGCCTTGATACGCCAGCATCACAATTTGCTGCGGCGGACCGCTCGGAATATTGTAGGCCGACATGTCGTGGTCCGCCGCTGGCGCGCTTGGGGCTTGCGGCAACTGCGGGCCAGGGCCAGGGCCAGGGCCAGGGCTTGATGACGCGCCACTGCGACTACACGATAGCAGCGCAGACGCAGGCAACAGCGACAGCATTTGGGTTAGGAGCTGTCGACGATCAACGGAATCTTTCGCCATGCTGGATTGGTATCATGCCGCGCCGCCAAGCGGTGCACGTGCGAACTGCTAGCGCACGTCGACGACTAACTCGTTCGATACCAACTGCGTGGGGCCCGATAACGTGACGGTCTTCCACTGCAGCTTGTGCGTGCCCGCAGCGAGGTTGTGCACGGAGACTTCATAATTATGGTCGATATACGGGCTCGGCACCACGGCACCGTCGTAGCTAGTATCAGGCGCAGTAGCTGGGCCAACGAGCACGCCATCGACGAATTTGCCGTAGGCCGTCTTCGGCCCCATGACATAGAGCTCAACGCCGGGCTTGGTTGCTTCATGCACATGAATGACACGGACCTCTTCGCCGACGGCGTAGCGTGTTTTGGCGGTCATGATGGTGAGCCGTTGCCCGCTGGGCTCCTGCAGCGGCCCTTTGTTCGCCCACGCGACGTAGCCCTGCAGCACTGCAAGATCTGCCGCTGGTGCATCAACGATTTTGCCACCGACGCGGGCGTAAAGATCTGCATGTGACATGCGTTGTAAATATGCAGGCAGTTGCGCGGCAGTCGCCGAGTCGGCGGCTACCGTTGGTGTTGGCTGCGCGACAGCGCCGGCTACCGGCGTTGCTACGTTAGCAGATGTCGAAGGCGGTGGCAGCGGCGCTGATTCCATCGTCGGCCTCGGCGACGAACAACTTATTGCAGCCCCGCCAACTGCCGCAACGATACTGACGAGTAACCACGCTTTCATCGATAGGTAGTAGCAAGCGAATGGTGCAGAAGCAAAATGGAACTGCGCTGCACCGCGCGATGCCTACTCTTGCATAATCGTGCCGAAGTCCAGCAACCAGGCGCCTTGGACTCGTCGAATACAACCGTATTGAATGTAGTTGTGAAACGCCGCCAGAAATTCGCCGCGCTCACCGTGCATGTCAAAGATGATGTTACAGGATTTCGACGGCGGTTCGTATTCGAAGACATTCAGCTTGCCGTCGGCAAGCGTGAGCTGATGTCCAGTAGCGACATCCGCTTCGCAGCCCTGCCCCATCGCATTGAGCAACGGCGCAAGATCCATGTTTTTGATCGGCGTTCGTTCACCGACGAGGCGGCACGCGTTAACCGCAATCTTATCGAGCCGACGCAGCACGTACACCTCTGGCGCAACCGGGGCGACCGGCACTATCGGCGTTGGCCGTGTGCAGCTCAGCAGCGCTGCGCTTGTGACCACGATGAACCGAGGCGTCATGCGACCGACGGTAACATGAAGTGATGGCGCTGCAGCTGTAACTACAACCACTTGAGAACCTTCGCTGGCACACCTGCAACAAGGGTGTTCGCAGCGACGCGACTAACAACAGCAGCGAACTCAACCGACGGAGGCCGCGTCTGGCACATTGCGAAGATAAACCTGCGCACTCGGTCGAGCGAATTGCGCGCGCGCATACGTTGCAAGAGGCGCTGGCAAGCTGTCGTTGTTGGCGACCAAGCGCATCAACGCCAAGCCAAGATCGATATCGGCGATGCACCAATGCGCAAACATGCTGATTGCGCCAGGCTGAACCAAGCGAGTGGCAACGCGAATCAATTCGGCGGCGTCGGCAGAAGCAGCCGGTGATAGCGGCGTAGCATCATTGTTCGTGGTGTTGTGTTTAGTGACTGCAAACACCGACGACGTTGGCCGCGCTTCGCGCAACGCGAACAAGCTCGTGCGCAGCATCGACATCACTTGCCGGGCACGCGCGCGTTCGACTAGATCGGCAGGAAAAATGCGTGGGTGATTCGGGATGGGAAACGTTTCGGCAAGATACTCGGAAATCGCCAACGACTCTGAGATCCACACATCGCCGTGGCGCAAAATCGGCACACGCCCGAGCACGGCGTGATCTTCGAATTCGGCGCGCTGCCCAGTTGGAATCGGCAGCGGCACTAGTTGCAGTTCATATGGCAACTGCTTTTCTTCGAGCGCCACCATCGCGTGCAACACCCACGGGCTCACCCAATTCGACTCCCCGTACAGCGTCAGATTCGTCATGCACCGACGGTAGCGCAACCGGATTGAGTCGGGTCGGAACGCGGCATGAGGTTTTTGAGTGCGATCGCGGTGTAGATCGGTTTCGAAATTGCCGTTTTCTGCCCCGAAGCGTTTTTTTGCGCGCAGATAGACAAAAGGCTTGCTCCACCAGTTTGCCTCGACGCATCGACCCACTTTCAGAATTCGCCGAAACGCCGAATTTTTCGCGCTCGGACTCTTTGACTATTTGCTGGGTCAGCAAGCAGAATCCTTCAAGCTATCCCAAGCCAGCATCTATTCACCGAAGAATCGAACTTGCGCATCAACGCTCCACGGCCTAACGTGCCGCCTTCGGAAAGAATGGTGTTTCGATGGTGAAGTTTTGGGTTCGTGTCTTCCTGCTGTCACTCATATGTCTCAGCTGGAACTGCTCAGGCAATGATGATACCGAGCCAACCTCGACAAAATTACTAAGCGTGCAATTGAGCACCGAGAACTTACAGCTGGCCGCTGGAGAGACCGTCCAACTTCATGCAATCGGTCAATACGACAACGGTGAACTGCGCGAGCTGACGTCGACCTGCGCGTGGACGTCGAGCGCGCCAACTCACGTTGTTGTCTCCGCCGGCACAGTGGTTGGACAGACACCTGGTATGGCAAGCATAACAGCGAATTGTCAGAGTTTACTTAGAAGCGCCGCAGTGACAGTACTTGACGCACGCCTGCTATCATTGACAATCGCCGCAGTACCAACGAACTTGCCTCTAGGAATTAGCGCACAACTTCAAGCAATAGGTGGCTATTCGAACGGCCAGGTGGTTGATGTCACCCAATATGTGACCTGGTCGACTCAAGGGACCAGCTGTACTGTCAATTCAAACGGACAAGTAACGGCTCACATCGTTGGAAACTGCCAAGTTAACGCGAGCAAAGATCCGATTGTTGCCGAAGGAACCTTTGCTGTTGTTGACGCAGCTTTGCAACAAATCGACATTGCACCAACGGGCTTGGCATTCGCTAAAGGGTTATCAGCGCAACTCAGGGCAATAGGCGCATTTAGTGACGGCTCTCATCGCGACATCACGTCGTCGGCCCATTGGGTGACCGATGATGCCGCGATAGCCGAGGTATCCAACGGTGCATTGGATCGCGGCCTTGTATATGCAAAAGGTGTTGGTCAAACAACAATCCGCGTTTCGCAAAATCAAATAGCAGCAGCTGCGTTTGTTGTGGTTGGAGCGGCTGAGGTTGTCGGTATCAATATCTCCGAAACAAGTGTTGCCATACCTGCAGGCACAAACAAACAGCTGGCCCTGATCGCCACATTCACCGATGGAACTATGGTGGACGTAACAGATAGTGCCAATTGGCGCTCTTCAGATCCGGCTATCGCGACGATTTCTAGTTCCTTGACCCGAGGCAATATTACTGCGATTCGCGAAGGAGTGACGTCCGTTGAAGTGTTGTTCGATGGCTTTCAAGTCGTTTGTGATGTGACGGTTCTGCCTGCGACTGTTACTGCAATTCAACTGTCGCCGACGAGTTTGACTCTCGCACGCGGTGAAGAACAGCGCGTTATCGCGTCGGCACTTTATAGTGATGGCACTTCTTTGGATGTGTCCGATCAGGCTAGCTGGACCGTATCATCTACCGCACTAACATTAGTCGCTGGCTCTCCATCTCAGCGTGTTCGTGGTGTGCTTGTTGGCGCGTTCTCAATTTCAGCGTCGTTTGCCGGTAAAACTGCAGCTATTCCCGTCACCGTCGTCCAACCCAAGCTGCGCCTACTTTTTGAGGGTAATGGCGTTGGCGAAGTTACAGTTACCCATGAGTCGGGCGCACGCCAAGTTTGCACGACATCGTGCGACGTCGAGAGACTACCAGGTGAAACGGCAAGCATTGTTACAACGTCAGCTGTTGATATTATTGTAGGCCTGAGCGGGGACTGCGTCTCCGCTGGAACCTGCAATCTGCCACGCGATGTCGGCTCTGTGGTGACAGTGACTTTCAATCGTCACATCGATGAGGAATGGCGGGTTCTCCTCCCAGCGCCCGTCCTATCTACAGTGGTACTCAACAACGGCGATCTGCTGGTTGGAACCGAAGACGGCACGTATCGATTGAACAGTGCAGGCGCGATACTTTGGCACAACTCAACCACACCGGGATGGGCGACCGCGGGATCGAACGGCTCAATCATTGTATTGGTAAGTGGCGACATAACTAGATTGGATGCTGCCGGTCAGGTTGTTTGGCAGCGCGACACCAATCTCGTTCGTTGTGGAATGGTCCGTAACGGTCGCCCAATGGCGATCAATGACCTCGACCAAATCGCCGTGCAAGCAAACAACTCAATTGCGTTGTTCGCCGCAAACGGCGACCTACTTTGGACAAAACCCCTTCCTCGCTTTTGCCACGGCTCAGTGGCGTTCGGTGCAGATGGCCGTATCGCTACAAATGTAGAGTATTCGGGCGCGGAATCGACCGATATTTTGATCTACACGTTGAGTGGCAATCTCGTCGAAACTCACGAATCGGTCTGCCCGGGCTACGTCGGAGGCATCGTTACAAATGAACTGAATGGCTTTACTTGCGTTGCCTCAGGTCATAGCTCGTTGTCGTTTGCGCGCTACGACAACGCGTGGCAGAGGCAAACACTTCTGACGGAAGACCTCTTTGCGTTCTCGACTTTTGCCAACAACTCAATTGCGCGCATTGGAAACACCACGGTGTACGTCCGCGAACGAACCGCCAATATTGTCGCAGGATTTACTAGCGTCGCATTCCCTACTCGTATCGACATGCCATCCAGACTATCGTTTTCCTGCTCCGCTGGGTTTTGTGGCGTAGATGTCAGAGATTCGGCATTGCCAACAACCGACCGACTTATTGTCGGCGGATCCTTTCGGGCTGTAACCACTACTGGCGGATGGGTCGCCAAACTGAAGATTTAGGTCGTGGTCTAGGCAGATGCCTGCTCAGAGACGTGGTCGTAAAATGTTGCGCCATAAATGCTCAATAGCTGATTGAAACTTAACGCGATGCCCATTCGTGAGATGCAGAATGCGGCACAATGCATCAATGTCGCCATCACCGATCGCCACAGCGACTGCATCGGCCGGTTGGTATAGCGCCACGATTGCTAGCTTCCTCGATACAGAGACAATCGCCGTAATCGGCGTACTCGCCACTGCCAGCCCATTCGCCGACACTGTAGAACAAAAACGCGCGTGGCAAATTGAGATCGACTTACTTCACAGAGTCGTCCAAGGCTTACATGGTTGGATTATTCTTGAGTTTGATATCCCAGAGTCAGGTCGGAATGCGGCATGAGTTTTATGTGACGGTGGCGGGCCACGGTCACGGTCACGGACAGCCGATTCACCGACGACCACGACCAGCCGATTCACCGGCGACCACGACCAGCCGATTCACCCGGCGACCACGACCACGACCAGCCGATTCACCGGCGACCACGACCACGGCCACGGCTGCCGATTCATCACAAGTTCTGTCGTGATGCGACACCAGCGTGGCCCAACGTCAGCGCGTGAACCAACCAGCAGATGGGACGCCCCCGAAGACACAATTGTGCGGATGGCGCTGATGAACGGGCGCCACCCAGAGCCAACGAGGGCGTAAGGTGGCGCTTTGCATAAACGCACTGCCAAGAAGCAAAGTACCGCAGCGCGGCCACGGGCGCAGTGCGGGACAACCAGTTGCGCTGCGACGCCTGTCGGTGCGGTGGAGCTGTCGAGGCGGCGCGTCCCCACTACGGCAGGCCACGGCAGCGTAGGTCGGAAGTGTAGCCCCGCCGGCAAGCACGGGCGCACGGCGAGCACCGCAGTAACGCGCGCACGGCAGCGCCACAGTCGCGTGAGCGCTAGCGTTGGCGCCGCGCCAAGTATCGTTCGGCTTTCGCGGCTGCGTCGTCGGACAACGTCCAGCTGCGACCGGTTGGCCACGCGACGCCTTTGCGCCGCAGCCACGCCGACGAATACGGATCGATCCAGTGTTTGGCTTCGAGGATCTGCCGCGCAACGTCGACATGTTTCGGCGTCACAGCAATCCACGCCGCTTGCGGCTGCGTGCGTTCAGTTTCTAACCGTTCGGGCAAATGCTTGCGATAGTTGTTCAAAATGTAGCGACGCGACACCAGTACTTCCGTCGGAGAACGCAGCAGCCGCGCGTGATAGCGGTCGTTGAATACGCGGCCTTTGCGGCCCCAGAATTTATTGATGGCCCGTGCCACGCGAATCGATACGCCGCGCACCGCGCTGGTGAGTGCTTTGTTGTTCGCAGCGTCGATCAGCATGTGCACATGATCGCCTTGCACCGAAAAATCGCAAATCGGCGCA
>JAKQOD010000307.1 GCA_029565465.1 Deltaproteobacteria bacterium | reverse complement strand
ACGGACACGGACACGGACACAGCCGGTTAATCACGATGAACACCCCACACCTCGATATAGCGAATGGGCAAGCCGCGCGGATGGCAAGGCGCGGCGAGAACCGGACCGCAGCGCACTTCCTGTGCGTGAGGACCGGAAGCGCAGGCGCAACGCCGCCAGGCGCGTGGATCGCCCGTTCGCATTGTGAGAACCGGACCGGAGCGTACGAGGGTACGTTGAGGACCGGAAGCGGAGCCGCAACGCCGCCAGGCGCGTGGATCGCCCGTTCGCCGTCAAGGAACGGATGCGGAGCGCAATGAAGCCAGGCGCGTGGATCGCCCATTCGCACTCCTCGCCGGAGGTGACGGTGGTTGGGGCAGGCATGGCCGGCGCCGAAGCTGCGTGGCAGTTGGCGGAAGCAGGGCTGCGGGTTGCGTTGGTCGAAATGAAGCCAGCGGAAATGTCGCCAGCGCATCAGACGCCGTTGTTGGGCGAGTTGGTGTGTAGCAATTCGTTGCGTAGCGACGACGTTGTGACGCCGGCAGGTTTGCTGAAACACGAACTGCGCGCGGCCGGCTCGATGGTGATTGCGTGCGCCGATGCCAATCGCGTACCCGCTGGGGCAGCGCTTGCGGTCGAGCGGTTTGGGTTCGGCCGTGCCATCACCACCAAGTTGGCAATGCATCCCAACATTCGACTTGAGCGGCGGCGCTGTGATGATTTGCCCGCCGGACCGGTGATCGTTGCAACCGGGCCACTTACCGCAGGCAAACTTGGCGAAGTTATTCGCAACGAGCTCGGTGGTGACCGCATGTATTTCTACGATGCGATTGCGCCGATCGTGTCAGCTGACTCGATCGATTGGAACCATGCCTTCCGCGGTTCGCGCTGGGGCAAAGATATGGTAACGGCCGAGCCGAATGCTGCCGAAACCGCAGCGACCGACATGTTCGGTGGCAAAGAAACCGAAGGCGGCGACGGCGGTGCAGGGGCCGATGGCTCGGGCGACTACATCAACTGTCCACTCAATAAAGAGCAGTACGAAGCGTTTGTCGCAGCCGTCAACGGCGGCCGCAAAGTGCTGCCACACGCATTTGAAGAGCCCAAATATTTCGAAGGCTGCATGCCGATCGAAGTGATGGCCGAACGCGGCGAAGGCACGCTGCGTTTTGGACCAATGAAACCAATTGGCTTGCGCGACCCACGCACAGGCCGGCGGCCGTGGGCCGTGGTGCAGCTGCGGCCAGAAAATCAGTATCTGACTGCCTACAACTTGGTGGGCTTTCAAACCCGCTTGGCGTACCCCGAGCAGCAACGCATTTTTCAAATGGTGCCAGGTTTAGCCAACGCCGAGTTTTTGCGTTTTGGCTCCATCCATCGCAACACGTATATCGATGCGCCGGCCAAACTCGGCGAGCGCTTTGAATTGCGCACGCGACCGCACTTGCGCTTTGCCGGCTTGTTAACTGGCGTTGAAGGCTACATTGAGTCCTGTGCGATGGGCTTGTTGTGCGCCCGCATGTTGATCGACGAACTGCGTGGCCGGCCGCTCAACGTACCGCCACCGACAACGATGATGGGCGGCCTATACTTGCACGTAACCGCGCCGCGGGTCGGGCCGTATCGCTACGCGCCAACCAACTCGAACTATGGCCTCATGCCACCGCTACCGCTTGAGCCCGACGGGAAATATCGCAAAGACAACAAGAAGCCCCGGATGAGTGAACGCGCGCAGCGCGATTTTGCCGCGTGGTTGCCAACGCTGCTGCGCGCTTGATACGCCTGCTGTCGCAGGACCGCGCGCCGCTGAACGTGCCAAGGTACTGCTGATACCAGCTGACTCACGACGTTGAACACTTCAAGTGACTGCGGATTGCGCTACGCCAGGCGACCTCGTAAGGTCGCAGCATGACGCGCTTGATCGGTAAGTATGCATTGGTAACCGGCGGCTCTAGTGGCATTGGCGCTGCCATTGCGCAAGCACTTGCGTCGGAAGGGGCGGCTGTTGTGGCCACGGGGCGGCGCTTTACAACGGACACCATTGGACCGTTGAGCTTTGGTTCGGTCAGCAATGTGCAACTCGATGTTACCGACGAAGCGATGGTGGCCAAGCGGTTTGCCGAAATGCCCGAGCTGGACATTTTGGTTTGCTCGGCCGGCACCGGCACGTTTGGTCCAATCATCAACGCCCAAACCGCGATGCTACGCGAAATGCTCGACACCCACGTTGTTGGAACGTTTCTGTGCGCGCGGGCCGCGCTGCGTCGCATGCAGCCGCGTC
>JAKQOD010000291.1 GCA_029565465.1 Deltaproteobacteria bacterium | reverse complement strand
CAGTAGCCGCAATCAAGTAGCGCGCCGCCGCTACAGGTCGATCATTGCCACGGGCGGCGCAGCGCAACTGGGTGCCCCGCAGTGCGCCCGCGGCCGCGCGGCCAACCGCAGCGCGTGGGTTCGAAGCACCACCTCACTCCTTCTAAAGCATCTGGGAGGTGATCGTTCACCCAGCCACCCTGCCATGCTTACCCTGCCATGCTTCGCCCGTTGCCCGACTTCTGGAGGGTCGTTCTGTGCCCATGCCCATGAACCTGCTCGTGAACCCGCCTTTGCTCGCGTCCGTGCCAGTCACATGCCCCCACACCCTCGCCCACCCTGTTGCACACGCCCTCCCGACCGCCCTTCACCCAACATTCCTCACAATTCTGTATTGACAGGATGCCCCCCTCCCCGTTATCTACCAACCCGCTTCAAGCAGATGGGTCCGTAGCTCAGTTGGATAGAGCGCCGGGCTTCGAACCCGTAGGTCAGGCGTTCGAGTCGCCTCGGACTCACCCACTGATTGTTATTTGAAAACTGCATCGCAACAACACCAGCCCTCGGGGGCGTAGCTCAATGGTAGAGCAGCGGACTCTTAATCCGTTGGTTGTAGGTTCGAGCCCTACCGCCCCCACAAAATTTACTGCGTTGTTTAGGTCGTTGCGATGTGTTTTTTGCATGCCCAGTGGGTGTTGCGTTACGCCATGGCAGCACCAATTACAATCACGCCTTACGTGGCGCAAAACCGCCGCTAAATTGCACACCTAGCGCACGCGCTAACAAGTCCAATGTCTTCACCGTTGGGTTCGACGTAGTCCGTTCAAGCCGCGCCACTTGTTGTTGTGTTACGCCGGCTAGCTTGGCAACCTGGCCCTGCGTGAGACCGCGATCTTCCCGCAACCAACGCAGTTGCAGCGCCAATGCCGTCGAGATGTCTACCGCGATCGGCCAGCCTTTTTTACTGGCATACGTCGGCCGCGGTGGCACGTGGCCATTTTCCAAGCGCGACTCCAACCATAGCGCCAACGCTTCTGCCGCCATTTCGCGAGCCTCTTCTTTGGTATGGCCACACGTCACACAGCCGACGCAGTCAGGAAACTCAACGGCCCATTGACCTTCAGAACGGGTTACTTTTGCGACGTACTCCATAGCTACCTTACCTTCACACCAGATTGGCGTTCGATGGACCTCACCGTGCCAGTTGGTAAATCCTTTTTCGGGTGCGGCACCACCACGTGATGCCACCGCACGTAAATACGTGATGCGAGCGCCTCACGCGGTCAAGTTTGAAGCCCGCGGCCTTCAAAGCGTCGATGACATCGCTCGACTGCACCCTTAACACATACAACATGTATGTTGTACTTTCAAGAGCAATTCGCCGACTCCAAGCCAAGCCAACGAACTCACTACACGTCGAGTTCGTCGAGCGATGCCACAACCCGATTTGGCTGATACGAGTACTGGGCGATCTGCTCGCGCTTGGTAACGCCGGTTAGCACCAACACGGCTTCGACTCCGGCTTGCACGGCGCCGATGATGTCGGTGGCCATGTTGTCGCCGATCATTACTGCATGCTCGGAATGTGCACCCAAAAAATTCAACGCGGTCCGCATCATCAGCGGATTGGGCTTGCCTACAAAAAATGGCTTAATGCCGCTCGCCGTTTCGATCAACGCGGCCATCGCGCCGTTGGCTGGAGCGAGCCCGTACTCGGTAGGCCCCGACACATCGGGATTAGTTGCAATGAATTTAGCGCCACCAACGATGAAGCGAATGGCACGCGTAATCTGTTCGAGATCGTACGCGTTGGTTTCACCAAGCACCACATATTCAGGATTGTGATCCGTAATCACAAAACCAACTTGATGCAGCGCTTCGCTGAGGCCGCTTTCACCGATCACATACGCTGTGCCGCCGGGGCCACGTTGCGACTCCAAGAACCGCGCAGTCGCCATCGCTGACGTAAATATATGGTCGGCGCTGATCTGCATGCCCATCTGTGCGAGGCGATAGCTCAGATCGCCCGGCGTGTAGATTGGATTGTTGGTCACCAACAGGTACTTACGTTGGTTCGCTTCCAAGCGGGCCAGAAACTCGCGCGCGCCTTTGATTGGCGCTCGACCGGAAACCAAGACCCCATCCATATCAATGAGATAACTTTTCGCTGGATCCGCCTGTTGCGCCGATGTCGCCATGGCAGAACAGTACAACAAGCGACACGTCCGACGGTGACATCCACGCAAACTCCGCCTGCAGCGACGCCGCCGAAGCACCTCACCTGCTAGTTCGATGCAAAGCCAGCGCGCGCTTTGGCTAACAACGCAGGCCGCGAAGCTTCAAATTCGGCCAGCATTTTGACACGCAACTTCTCGGCTTTCGCTTTGAATGCTTCGTCGCCACCACATTTGGCAATAACGGCGCGACGGCCAGCCGCTTCGATGTCGCGATACGCTTGGTTCACGACGACGATTAACTCAACCCCGGCCGGACGGCTAATGCCTGGCAGCCGGCGACCATACGGTTCCCATGCGCGCTCTTTGCAACGTTGGAAGCCATCTTCGAGTTTACGAAACGCCGCGTACGATGTCGACGTAGGAGGCAGCAGCAAGGCAAGGTCGCCAACTGCACGAGTGGGATCGATCGGACGCGGCGTCGCAGGCAATACCGGCTCGCCAGCAGGCTTATTGACCAAATACTTCGGCGCCACGCGAAACACCAATCCGTCGGCCGTCAACACATAGCCATCGTCCGCATCAAGCAACAGCAACGGCTCATTCAACGCCGGCACCGCGGCGTCGCTAGCAAGTGCGCCGTCGGGTCCCAGCGGCCCGCCGAAGCTTGGTTGAGCCAAGTCTTTGTCGAGTGCGATCTTTGGATACACAAAGAAGTCCCGTGGTGCACTTGCGAACAACTGTGCTGCCATCTCAAGGCCGACGCGATTGCGTGCGGTCACGCGCGTGAGGTTGAGCTGTGGGAAAGCACGTGCGATTTCCCGATTGCCAACCGCGGTAGGCGCGATCGCAGCGCGTTCGAGCGGCGTGAGCTCAGTCGAGTCGTCGTAGATCATGAACGTCACGTTGCCGCTTGCGCTGGCCGGCGCGCCGACCTGTACTTCAAAGCGGCCGTCGGCGCTATCATCGAGGGTAATGGTGCCATCGGCTTCCCAGGTAGGCGCGTCAAACGCACCGATCGTATCGTCGGGTTTGCCATTGCGTTGGTTATTGCCACTGCCTTGGCAGTAACTTTGCTTCGCATAACGCAGCAACGTTTTCACCCCGCTTTCGGTAGCAAGTGGGCGCACGGTGAACCCGGGCACCGGCCGAGCCAACGTGATGACCATATCGGCGATGCCCGCAAACGCAGCGTTGCCACAGCTCGATCCCGAAAGCGTCTCCGGCATCCGCCAGCGACCGTCACGCAAGGCCAACGTTACAAACTTCGGCTTGGCCAACTTGCCGTCGATAACAATCGCTTGCACTTTTTCGTCGACTGCTGGCGTTTGGGGATCATCGACGGCAACAGTGAAGGTATTGCCACGTTCGTTGAGCTGGCCCATGGGAAAGACTTCCACTTTGCCGACTGGCCAACCACCTTGGGGCGCTTGCGCGATCGAACCGCACTGGATGATGGTTTTCCCACCTGCCCGATACACAAAGCCGTTGAGGTTCTTGCCCCATACGCTGATCCGAGTCGACGGCGTCGGCGCGGCCAAGTCGATAATCGCTGAAGGCTGGTCGGAAACGTCGCTGCTGGTACAAGGAAGTTGGTAGTTGGAGTCGTTAAACACGCGGTTGTAGCCGCCGACATAGGTTACTTCGCCGGTCTCAACATGCATCGGCTGGCTGGTCGCTTTGGCCACCGCCAAAACTGGTGCGGCGCCACGCGCCACCGACGCGCTGGAAAACTCCAAGCGCCCGGCCGCCGTCGACGAACTGGCCAGCAAAAACAGATGATAGTTGCCTTTGGGCCAGCCGGCTGCTGGAAACTTGCCGTTGTCGCTGCATACGGTGCTGCCATCGGGAAACATGATGATCCCACTGACGCCGTCCCAGCTATCCGCGAGCCGGACGCTGAGATCAAAAGCTTCGGTAACTTCGAAGCTGTACGCTGGCGCGGCCGTGCTGTAGCCCTGCGCCCATGCAGTGCCACAACGAAAGCCCAAGTCACTTGCATTTTGTTCGACGGCAACTTTGATCACCTCGGTCGTCAACCGTGGCTTGAGACTTGCCGGCCCAACTTTGGCGCCGACGGTTTTCGGCAGTGCCAACTTACTTTGATCAGCTTGACCGGCGGCGGCAGCGACGGCCGCGGGGTTGGCGGCGGTTGACTGACTGCCACCCATCGGTTGGCCGTTAACGTTGAATTTTACCAAGCCACAACCAGTGGACGCGGCCGTGAGCAGTACCAGCAGGGTCGAACCGCAAGGCGTGCGGAAATTTCGTGAGCGTCGAGACATTTGCAGATTCCTCCAAATCTCTGACACGCGAAGTTTTTGCAAGTCGCAACAAATCCGAATGAAACCTGAATTTTGATCGATTAAGGCGTCAGTTTTGGCGGCGTTGGCTCGGCAAGCTCATTCCACACTTGGTGGAAGCTGGAGCGCAAGCTGCTATGGGCCAGCTCCATGACGCTTTCAAAATGATCGTTCACCGTCTCCAAGCGCTTGGCCAATTCGCTTCGGGTCGCAACATCGAGTTGTTCGTGAATCTTGCCGAGCCAACGCGCGGCCGTGGCGCGATGCACGTCGTACATTTTGCCAAGATCATCGATCGTGAGCTGATGAAAAAAGTGCAAGCGCAATAACGCTTGGTCGCGCTGCGACAGTGAATGAACCGCGGCTTTGATCGCGCCCTTGAGCAACGCTCGGGCTTCTTTTTTGAGCAAGTCTTGTTCAGGATTGTGGCTCGATACCAATTTCTCAAACACGGTATCGTCTTCCAAATCCAACCGCGCGTCGCTACGCCGCAAATTCAATGCCGTACGGACCGCGACGACGCGCAACAAGGCGGTCAAATCACCTTGGCCCACCACGTCGATAATGCGCGGCGGTTGCCCATCGTGCGGCAACAGCATGCGTTCGCGCACGATCTGTAAAGCGTCGTCGACCGCGGCCTCATTAAGCCCGGTACGCGCGAGCGCACCACGCGTGGGCCGCAAAAACGCTTCATCAAACGCCGCTTGCGCACCGGGTTGCCCGTCGAGCACCGCTGCCGCAACATAGATGTCGCGACCGTTGACGTCGGCATAGGCTACCGGCCCGCCATGCTCGATCGCAAGCAACTCCCGACATCGCTCGGTCACCCGCCAAAACGTTTCGGGATTGCAAGCTAGCGCGGGCCAAGCGGCAGCGCTGCTTAGCCAAAACGCGTGCTGCGGTTCGGTGGACTCACTCACGCCGCTGTTGGTACCGCATTCGGCCTAGCTCAGCAATCATAACGCTCATGGCTCGACACCACTGCGACCGTCGGCCGCGCACAGGTCCGTTCAAGGTCTGCAAGCAGCAAGAGCGTATCGCGCACCTCCATATGGACGGCCACCTGCGTTGCAACCTCAGGCGGTCGCCGCTTGTTATGAGTGGCTCCGGCTTGCAGATTCTTGCTGCGGGCGTCGAAAAACGCCACGAGCGTGGCGCTGCCAATCAGGTCGACTTCGGCAAATTGCAACAGCTTGCGTTGCAGCCGGAGATCGCTCAACACCAACTTGGCGTGGCTTGGAATACGGGCAAACACAACCAAGTGTTTGTCAAAATCAGCATGGCCAAGTGGCCCCATCGGCGGATATAGCGGCTGCCACGGACGCGCCCCGGGCATTGCCCTAGCAAGGCGGTCACGGCTAACAATCTGCCAGCCCCCGAGCATCGCGTGCGCAGGCGCCAGGGTCCACGCAGCTGCTGTTAACGGTTGATCTGCCAGCCACTGGGTGTGCGCTTGATAACGAACCACCGCACCATTGGGCAACTGCGCCGTATAATCTTGTGCAGCTGACGGCGCTGCATATGCCAACTGCATTGCCACCGGCGCGCCCAGCAGGCTGGTATGTGCATAGCCGGTCTGCACCCAAAATTCGCGCTGTGCTTCATGCGCCAAATCCTGTTGCCGCCTGCCCCGCTTTGCAACGACGACGATCATGAAGCCCACAAGTAGGCCGCCAAACCCAAGAACAAACCAAAGCATTCCATCTGCAGTCACGTCGAATGCGCAGCAGTCGCACCCGAGGCAAAAAAAGAATGGGGAACGTTCACATTTTGGCCGGTTGAGCGCCGCGGCGGCGCCAGGCTTCGGGTGGCGCACAGCCCCTTCATTGTGGCCTTGCCTATTTGGTGCCGATCTGATGAGGTCGGAGCTGCATGACCTTGAGCGCCGACGTTGCCACGGATTCCGCTGACGCAGCGGTACACCTACAAGCAGCGATCTCGACCGCCAACGCTCGCTACGCGCTAAAAACCGAACTTGTGCGCGGTGGCATGGGGCGCATCTTGCGCGCTGATGATCGGATTTTGCAGCGTGAAGTCGCACTTAAGTGTTTGCGCGAGGATCAACGCGACCTACCGCGGTTTGCCCAAGAGATTGCGATCCTCAGCCGTTTGTCACATCCGGCCATCGTTGCCATCTTCGACGCCGGTTGGCTTGCGCCAGAGTTCCCGTACTTCGCGATGCCACTGCTGCATGGCGAAACACTCGATCAGCATCTGCAACAACCGCGCGATGCAACGTATCGCTTAGCCTTGATGCGACGTTTGATGCCGATCATTAACGCCGTGGCCTACGCGCACAGCGAAGGCATCTTACATCGTGATATCAAACCCCAGAACATTTTCCTGGGGCCGTTCGACGAGTGCATCTTGCTCGATTGGGGTCTGGCAACCGAAACTCACCGCGCTGCCCTCGCCAAACCAGTACCTGCGGCCAGAAGCCCGCGGCCGCCTCGCTTTGCAGTTGGTTCCGCTGGAGGCCTAACGCGCGCCGGCGTTGGGATGGGCACGGTAGGCTATTCGGCGCCTGAACAATTAGCAGCCTTGCCAACCGACGAACGCGCGGACGTTTATGCGTTAGGCGCGATGCTCTATTTTGTGCTTACCGGCGGAGCGCCCGATGCGTCGGCGTTGGTGCATGTCTGCGCGTTGGCGCCTGCCGTGCCCGCAGCGCTTGGCTCCGTCATCATGCGTGCGCTCGCACCACGGCCAGCGGACCGTTATGCAACGGCCAACGAGCTAGCCAACGAACTTGAGCGGTACTACGCAGGCTTGTTGGTAGTTGGCCATCGCTATTCAGCCAAAGAAATTGTGTGGCGCTGGCTGCGCGCGCATCGCGCGAAGGTCGCGGTCGTTGCGGTTACGGTGCTGGCGGTCGTCGCAAGCTCGGCGATCGCGTGGCAACAAATCTCGCGGGAACGCGACCGCGCAGTCGCGCAGCGTGCCTTGGCCATCGAAGCCCGCCGTAAAACCCAAGCATTATCAACCTTCGTCCTGGTCGACGTGCAAGCCAAGTTTGACCAGCTCGGCCGGCTAGACTTGCTCACCGACTTGGCCAACGCAGCAACAACCTATCTTGCCGATGCCGATCCTAACGGAGCCACGTTTTCGATCGAAGATCGGCGCGACAATTTTATCAACCATGCACGCATCGAACAGCTGCTTGGGGATGTTGCCCAATTCAGCGGCGCGCATGCCACTGCGCTTGGCCACTATGAGCAGGGTTTGCGATTGTACCAACGTGCCGCCATGTACGGCGCTACAACATTTGTCGAACGCTGCCGCAGCCAACTGAGGATCGGCGATGCCGAGCTGAGCCGCGGCAACTACGCTGCTGCATTGACGAGCTATCAAGCATGCGCGACGCTGGCACGCCTCGGCCTCGCCACGCCGCAACCGGATGTGGCCACGGCCGACCTCGTCGACGTTGCAGCGCAAGCGCTTGCGGCGGCCGCCGATATCACGCGCGACCAAAACCAATTCAGCCAAGCCATCGCACAATATCAACAAGCACTCACCATGCTGAGTTCAACCTCAGCATCGACGGATGCGATGGCGAGGCGCCGCTCCCTCTTGCTGCAAATTGCGATTGGCCTACGCGTTGGCAATGCCTACAAGTCGCAGCAACTCTTTGCGCAAGCGCAGACATTTATCGAGCAAGGCATTCGTGATAGCCGTGTGGTGCTGACCACGTGGCCGCGCGATATCGAAGGCCAAGATGCGTTGATCAACGCGTTGCTGGCGGCCGCCCAACTGCAAAGTGAAACTGGCCAAGTCGACGCAATGGCGCCATTACTTGATGAAGCGTTACCCATCGCTGAGCAGCTTGCCGATAATGACCCAGCCAACGTGGCGTTCGCGAATCGCCTGGGCGCCATTTGGCAGCTGCAAGCTGAGTACGCCGACCCCGCGACCCAAGGCGTGTTGTTGCAGAAAACCATCGATCTTTCGCGGGCACGCCTGACACGCACGCCCGATTCGCTCAATGCGATGCATGGCTTCATCTCCGATGGCATTGGGCTGGTCGACTGGTTATCGGAGGCCAAACGCAACGACGAAGCCGCGGTGCTGTGTAGCGAAGTTACAACAACGGCTCGCAAACGACGTACCATGTTGCCTGCCAACACCGGCGAAACCGAGTTGCTAATTACGCTGCTGCATTGTGCTGACGTCGATGATGCGATGCGCCGACGGGATGCAGCCCAAGCCAAGCGCGCCGAAGCCGTCGCGTTGAGTCGAGAAGCAAACACGCAGCGGCCCGATCCTGAAACGCGCCGGTGGTTGATGCAGAGCTTAGTGTGCTGGCTCGATGTAATGCCCCCGGCGACCGCCGCTGCGCACCTCGCCGATTTCGCTGCGGCCATTGCGGCCGTCGCTGCTGATCCACCATCCGACATTATCGCAGCCGAAGTTGCCGATGCGCGCACGCTTTTGGCGCGGTTGCGCAAGCAACAACCGTAGCTCGCGGCCCGCACGTGACAACAAGCTGTGCAAATAGGCACCGTCGCACTCAGGGCGGCGTGGCAATCGGTGCTATGTCTGGCGCAATGTACGACTCTGAATGTTATGCCCAGCTATCGCTGCACCGTTGGATGTTGCGCGACGGCATTCGCAACGAATCCTATCGCCAAGCGTTGATCCATGCCGTCAAGCCAGGCGACGCCGTGCTCGACATGGGCGCAGGCACGGGCGTTTTGAGCATCTTTGCAGCGCAAGCCGGCGCTGCAGAAGTATTCGCGGTTGAACGCACCTCGATTGCAAAATTCGCTACCAAGCTGATCGCCGAAAACGGCTGCACCGACCGCATCAAAGTCATGCAAACCGACCTCGAAGATGCCAACTTGCCACGCAAGGTTGATGTCATCGTATCGGAATGGATGGGCGGCCTGGGCGTCGATGAAAACATGTTGGCGCCGTTAGTGATGGCGCGTGACCGTCATCTCGCGCCCGGTGGGCGCATCGTGCCAGCTGCGGTAACCGCGGTGGTCGCGCCAGCGTTCGTCGAAGAAATCGCGTATCAGCAAAACCTGTGGCGGTCGAAGCCACACGGCATCGACATGAGCTCGATTGCAGCGAGCGCCGCCGATGAAGCGTACATGTCGCAAGCCCGCATTCTCGCCGAAGACTTGCGCGCCAAACCGCAAGCGATGTGGACCCACGTTGCGATGACCACCAGCTTGCAAGAAGCGGACAGCCCGTTTGTTGCCAAGCTACAGTTCGTGGTCGACAATCCAGGCATTGTCAGTGCGCTTGCTGCTTGGTTCACCGCCGACATGGGCGACGGCACGACGCTCACCAATGCCGTTGGCGCGCCCGATACCCACTGGGGCCGCATGTTGCTGCCGCTGACGGCACCCGTCGAAGTTAACGAAGGCGACGTGATTAACGCCGAAGTGCATTGCTTGCCGTCGGTGCCTGGCAGTTGTGAGTTTTCGTGGACGGTACAAATTACCGGCCAAGCGACCCAAAGCCACGACACCCGTCGCGTCGGCAAAGTTCAATAGCGCATCAGGTACGGGGCGCGCGTGGCGTTCGCTCGACCGTGCACCACCACGCCCATGCAATGAGCAGCGCTTGCACTGGCAGCCGCGCCCACAGCGTCCATGCAGGCACCACCTTGTCGCCAAGCGGCAATTGGTGCACGGCCATGTGAATATTGGCGGGAAAAACCGCCAACAGTAGCGCAATCAAGCCCCATGATGCGGCTCGGCGGAGCTGCGGCCATGGCGCCAATAAGCCCAACCCACCGGCGATTTCAGCGGCACCCGAAATCAGATTGAGCGCCGCTGGTGCCGGTAGCCACGGCGGGATCATGGCGATGTACAACGCTGGCACCCGAAAGTGATTGATGCCAGCGATGATCATTAGCACCGCAAACAGCCAGCGAGCGTACTTCTGCATCCGCGCAATGTAGCGCATGCCCACCGCCTGGCGAACCGTTCGTTTCGACCGATGCAACATTTCCCGACGCTGTGCCAGCCAACGCCTCGTCTCGTGCGCAGTACCTGCTACCTTGTCGGTTATGGCTCGTTATCAAATGTCGACGCGCTGCGCCTGGCCGGCAGCCACAGCGTTTGCCTACATGGCCGATGTTCGCAATTTCGCTCACTGGGATCCCGGTGTCGTATCGGTGGTCCGGGTACCGGACAGCGACGACGACAAACCGCCTGGCTTCGAAGCCAGCTACGACGTGGTTGTCAAGGCGGGCGGCACCAGCACCATGCGCTATCAGGTCACCGACTTTAAAGCTCCGACGAGTTTTGTCATGGTGGCGTCTACGCGATGGGTGCGTTCTGTCGACGAAGTCACGGTGACGGCCCACCCCGACGGCGGGTGCACGGTGCGCTACGATGCCGAACTCACGCTGCACGGCCGCTTGAGCCTGTTCGATCCAGTGCTTGGCATGGCGTTTCGCCGCATCGGCGATCGTGCTGCGGCAGGGTTGCGCAAAGCCCTGACCGGGACGCCACCGTGAGCCGGATGCGCAACGCAGTCGACGCCGTGCTGGAAGCGAGCGTGGTTGGCAGCTTTACCAAGTTGGGGCCGTGGGTCCGCCGACGGTTGTATCATTGGGATGCAGAACCAGTCGCAACGATGCAGGGGCGCACGGTTGTCATTTCCGGCGCTACGTCGGGCCTTGGGCGCGAGTGTGCACGTGCGCTCGTGCGCGCCGGCGCCAGCCTCGACATCATCGCACGCAACGCGAGCAAAGCCGCCGAGCTGCGCGCGGAGCTACAGCCCCTTGCAAGCGCTGGCGCATCCATTGACGTTGTCATCGCCGACACCGGTGATTTGCCAGCCATGCGTGCGGCAGCAGCGACACTTGCCAGCCGGCACGCCACCATCGACGTCTTGATTCATAATGCTGGCGCTCTCGACGCTACCTTTGGGTTGTCGCCCGACGGCATTGAGCAAACGTTGGCGAGCCACGTGATTGGGCCACTTGCGATGACTGAACTGTTGGTGCCACAACTGCGTGCCGCTGGCACGCTGGCATCACCTGCCCGTGTGTTGTGGGTTTCGTCCGGAGGCATGTATGTTGAGCCGCTCGATGTTGCGACCCTGCAAATGACCGCAGCGAACTACGACGGCACGCGAGCATACGCACGCGCTAAACGAGCGCAGGTCACGCTCACTGAAATGCTCGCAGCGCGTTATCACGCCGATAACATCGTGGTGCACGCGATGCATCCGGGGTGGGCCGATACCCCAGGTGTCGCGCGATCGCTGCCCACATTCCGACGCTGGGTTGGCCCGATGTTGCGGGATCCAGCGGCGGGCGCCGAGACCCTGACCTGGCTAGCATCGAGCATGGGCGAACCAATTCAGTGCACTGGGCAGTTCTGGCTCGATCGCCGAGTGCGGCGGACGCATCGCAATTCAACGACCCGCCGCAGCGATACCGCCGACGAACGCGCCAAACTTTGGGACTATGTGCATGCGTTAGCGACGCAGAGCTAGCGGCCGTGCCGAGCTAATAGGTGTGGCACACGTGCCACCACGGCGCGCAACCGGCGCGCATAACGAGACCGTTGCACCAGCACGGTCAGCACGCCAGCGATCACCAAGACGCCAACGTTGATGCCGAGTTGATACGCGGCACCTCGCATCGCTGGGTAGTCGCCATACGCTGCAGCCAACGCAATATTGCCAGCCGCTGGGATGGTGGTGACTGAAATGAACACACCGACCAAGACGCCGGAATGCGACGTCGTGACCGACAGCATCCCAGCAATCCCCGCCAATGCAGCCACGATGCCAGCGAAGGCATCTGGCTTGGCGACAAAGGCCGTCATTTGATGGCGCGCGCCATCCCAGAGCGTTGGCGCCAACCCGCATTCTTGCAGTAGCAAGACCGCACCAAATGATACGGCGATCGCAATCACAAAGCCCATCAACAGCATGAGTAGCGCGCGCCAAGCGAGCGACCACTTCTTGCTGAGCAACGCAACGCAGATCGCCGACAACGGCCCGAACTCGGGGCCGACCACCATCGCGCCGATGATCAGCACCAACGAGTCGGTCAGCAGCCCGATGGTTGCAAGCAAGCCAGCAATTGAAATAAAGGCCAGGTAGGTGGTGGACAGCCGGGCTTGTTCCTCCGCTTCTGAGGCAACCGCTTGCCAAATCACCGCATCGGAACCAGTACCAGCTGCACGCTCGCAGGCTGCATCGGCTAGTGGTGAAACCACCGCAACCACGTCGCTCAGCGCAATAGAAGCCCGGTCGTCGACGCCAATTCGGCGTAACGCATCGACGATTTCACTGCCACTTTCGCGCGGCACATGACACATGATCAAATCGCCATCGGGTTTGCGCGCACAATTTGGCACATGCACAATATCAGTGACAACGTCGAGCTGATCGAGCATCGCGATCGCGCCAGCAGCGACTTCGCTCGGAGCAACAATGCGCAAATGAATCATGGCTAAGCATACGCAATTTTTGCTCAGAAGAATCTTTAGCGCACCGTGATGGCGTATGGTTTCGGGCAATGAGCAACGCCCTGGCAACCCAAGCTGTAAACCCCGAACGCCGCACCCAAGTCGCAGTTCCACTGAGCGCCGATCCGTGGCCGACCGTGATCGAGTGGGCACGCATCAACAAGTTCAACCCGCGCCAAGGCTCGCCGAACCCAAATGTTCGGCAGTTTCAACGCGGCTCCGGTTTTTGGGCGGCTCCAACGATGATCGAATTCGTCGTCGAAAATAACCAGCTGATCATCACGGCGTGGATCGCCATTGGCTTTTTTGCACGGTTGGGCGCGTTATTCATGTTGCCGTCGGAAATGCACATTCGCTCTGGCGGCTTTCGTGCCGTGGTGCCACGCAACAGCGCGCGCAAATTGGTGAATCAGTTGCTTGCAACACTGCAAGCGCCGCCAATCCCATGAGCCAGCGCAGCGTCACGTTGTTAGCGATTCCGGTTTTGGCCGTGGCGCTATCTGGGCTGCTGGCGCATGCGCAGCCCAAGTCGGCACCGCCAATCTCCGGCAGCGATGCGCGGGCTGTATTGGTTGGCGCCGGGGCAACGGCGTGCGTCGCGCCATCGCCCAGCACCGCCGACCCGGCAACAGCGTTTGATGACAACCGCCGCTTCATTCGTTGTCTGTTGGCGGAACGTTATGCGGCCAAGCCGAAAGATCGTGATGCATTGCTCGCCATATACAACGACACCGGCGATGTCTTTGGGCCAGGCCAAGCCGATACGATGGATGGCGGCTATCGCGGCATCATCAAGTTGGTGCCGGTCGAGCCGAACAGCGATGCCAAACACTTGCGTTGGGTGATCGCCGCGCTGCGCGACTACGATGATTTTTTCACGCAGCTCGCCGAGAAAACCCGGACGGACATCCTCAGTGATGACCGGCCACCGCCGACGCCTTACGCGTATCGGTGGCGGGACCTAATGGTGCGCTTTGTGCGTTCGGAAAAGAAACGCACGCCGGCGGCATACGCGCTGCCTTGGACGGTGACCTATAATATCGCGGGCTCGTTGCACCGCAGTGCTGACCTGGTTCGCGAAACCCTGTTCCACGAAATCTTTCACATGAACGATTTCACGCACGGCACATGGACCGCGAAAACCTTGCGCACCGACTACGACGCGATTGTTGCAAAATGCAGCAAAGCCAAAGATCGCACCAAGTGTTTCGCGCCGTACGCACCCGGAACCACCAAGGTAATCGGCGGCACCTACTATGCGTTCACCACCAACAACGGTGACTCGGTGAACGAGTACGGAGCGGAACTTGCGCTGCGCTATTATGCTGAGCAACGCGAAATGCTTAAGCGTGGCAAGCTGAGTCGTAAAGCCTTTAAGTGCGGCCCTGCGGAAAATGCACGGGCGTGGGACGCCCTGGTGCAGGAATTTTTCGTCGGACGCGATTTGGTACCGGCGTGCAAGTAGAAGGGCGCCTATTTGATCGCCGGCGCGGTCGCAATTTCCCACCGCTCCAGCGTCGCAAGCGCTTCAGCCTGGCTATTGCCACACATTTCGATGCCAGGCTGTAAGCCGATGCAGGTGGCGGGACGGCTCGCCATGCCAAACAACGCACACGTTTGAGTAATGTCAAGATGCGGGCACCGCACGCCTGCTGCTTTACCTAGCGGCAGCGCTGGCAGCGACGGCGAAATCGATGGAGCGATGCAGCAAGCGCCGCATTCTGCACGACAGCTCAGCTCAGAGTGGCCGGACACACATCATTTCACCGATCACGTTCACACAACGTGGCAGGCTAGCTGGACAGTCTTGAGGCCCAGCGCAACGATCCGAACACTTCATGCCTTGGCCAGTCGCGGCCTCAACGCAGAGTGCACTCGCACAATCATTTTCCGTTGTGCACGCCACCCCAGCTGCGCCCGTGCCACGCGGCCCTGCGACGCATTTGGGGTCAAACGTGTTCGGCTCCGCGTAACACTTCTCGCTCGCTGGGCAGTCATAGTTTGAAAAGCACATCTTCAACGACGCGTCAGCGGTCACCGCTGCATCGATTGGCTTCGCATCCGGGATCCGGCCGTCGATTGCCTTGCGTGCATCCGCGGTGGGCTTGCTGTCGCCGCACGCCACGACGCCGATGCCGAGTGCGCTACTCGCCAAGGCCATCGCTACCGTTGCAGCGCGCATCATTTCGACTCCGCCACAACATCAAACTTCCAACCGACACTATCGGTGCCAAGCCCAGTCGTGCCGTTCGGATTGTCGTAGCCAAAGCGGAAATTGCCGCGCGCTTCGTAGCTACCTTTGCCGTTGACGGCGCAGCCAATCGTTGCCGTTAGCTTGCGACCATCGATTTGGACTTTGTCGCCCTTGAGCGCCAAGGTGTCGCATTTAAAATCCGGCGACACCGTCAGCGTTAGCTCATTAATTGCTTTGCGGTTAAAGGTCAGCCACGGTGCAAGATCAATCGCGACTTTGAGCTCAAAGCGTTCGCCAGTTTTGACGCTGCCTTTGGGGCCCGCCGTAGCAACGGTAAATTCTTTGATGGCAGCAACCAAGTCGTTTACTTTTTTGTCGCGGGCGTCGAGCTTCTCCGGCTCACCACCATTGGTGATCAAGGCAACGTTACCGTCGACGTCGACCAGCACGGCCGAAGGGCCGGTGCCCATACCGTATTGCGCCATCAGTTTGGTGACCTTGGGCCCAAATGCCACCGCGCCACCACCAACAGCATCCCGCACTGGGTCCAGCTTCATCGCATCACGCTTGCTGCCGTTGATATAAGCAATGACGTAAATTTTCCCGACTTCGCGCAGGTTCAACACCCGTGCAAGGTCATCTTTGCACGTTGCAACGCGTGGGCCGCAGAACCAATGCATCGTAACTTTGCCAGCGGCATCGTTGGCGACCGGCGGATCACCCAACCATTGCGGCAACGCTCCAGCGTTCCAAGGTTGCCCAACACCCAAAGGCATCGGTGGCGGCGGTTGGCGATTGGCCGCATTGGCACGTGGTTGTGCCTGCGCAGTTGCGACGCACAACAGCGTCGTGGCCAGCGCGCTAAACATCAAGCGAGCGTTCTTCATCGTGGGGTTACCTTACCGTGGTTACGACTAGATAGACGTAGCGCAGCGCTGGATATTCGCGCCCAAGTCAACGTTGATCACGCTCGCGTTCGTAAAGCATTGGATTGGGTCGGGAATCTCTGCGACAATACCCTATGCGCCAAGTGCTGTATGCGGGGTGTGCTTTTGTGGTCGCAGCTTGTTACGACCCGCCCAAAAATGAACAAGCCTGCAACGACGTCGACCTGCGCTGCCCCGGTACGCAGACATGTGTCAACGGCGCATGCATGATGCCCTTAGCTGACGCGCCTATTGCCGATGCCTGTGCGGCACTGCCATCATGTAGCGGTGACACGCTCATCACGTGTGCTGGTGAACAAGCCTGCTCGCTTGGCTGTGCAAGCGCGACCGCAAATAGCGCTGCGCACTGCCAACGCATGGTGGTTTCCAATGGCATCAAGACGTTTGACCTTGCGATCGGCACTGGAGACATCGTGTTGCCCGATGGCGAAGTGGTGGCGAATACTGACGATGGCTCCATCGTTGCGATGAGTGTTCAGCTCCGTGACAGCGGCACTGGCGTGCGCGCCGGTATCGGATTCGAACAACGCAACAACGTTGGCGTATTCGCTTTTCATGCATTGAAGACGTCTGAATCAACGTTATTGCGCTTCAGTGGCAGCCGTGCTGCGGTTTTGCTCGTTGATGGGCAAGTTCAGCTTAACGGTACGATTTCTGTCGCAGCCTTCGAACAGGTTGGTGGCCCCGGTGGCGGCGATGGTGGGGCGGTTGCCGGCGCGGCCGGTGGCGCTTGTGGTGGCGCCTTCGGGCTTGTTGGTGGCGGTGGCGCAGGCTTGCAACAGGTAGGTGGAACCGATGATGGTGGCGGCGGCGGCGGTGGCAACCGATCGGCGGGCGCGCGTGGCGCCACCGCGACCCTGGGCGGAGCTGCTGGTGCCGAATGTGGCTCCGGCCTGCTCGCGTTGCAGGGCGGCGGCGGTGGTGGTGCTGGCAACGGCATCACCGCTTCGTTTGGGCGGGGTGGCGGCGGTGGCGGCGCACTGCAAATCTCGGCGTCGCAAAGCATTACGCTAAACCAA
>JAKQOD010000952.1 GCA_029565465.1 Deltaproteobacteria bacterium | reverse complement strand
GCCAGCAAGGGTTGCGCTACGCGCGCCAAGGCCGCGCGCAGATCGGCGGCGCAATCAACTGCAAGCGGTGCTGCTGGGGTTTCGTCCACACCCAACAGTAACAGAATCGGCGGTTAATTTTCGATTGCCGCGAGCAGTTCGCCGACGGCTTCTTCGATATTGACGGCGATGCGCCGTGGCACCGGTGCGCCATCTTCGGCCACGAGTGCTGCGAGCTTGCGAGCGGTTTGCGCGATCATGGAGCGCTGGGACTCGGCCCGTTCGCGTTCATTGATAGGGAAGGCGGCTTCTTTGAAGCGTTTCGACAACAGCGGCGCTTCGACGCCTTCTTCGAAAGCCACGCGATGCATGGTGGCGATCGTTTCTTCATCGGCGGCGCCACGCTCGGTGGCTTTGGCGACGAAATTCACTGCAGCCATGCTTGGAATCGGGCCTTCTTGCTCACGTGCGCGGTCGATCACGCGCGGCGCGGCAGTTTCCAAAAAGCGATAGCTGCCAAGCAATTTGGCGACCGTGTTGGTGCGCAAGTGCAGCTCTTTTTTGCAGTACGAATCAAAATCGTCGTAGCCCCAGTCGCGCCACCACTGCTTGGCTTGGCACTGCGAAAGGCATTCGGCGAGTTCCAACCAGCTCCGTTTGAACGTGCGCGCTTTGGCCAACACGTCAGCACGGATTGGGTCGTCTGAGACCGCATGCATACGGTCTTCCATTTGGCGGTCGGTCTTGGTGATGATTTTTTGACCCATGACAGGCGCACCCTACGCCCCCCCTCTGATCATGGACTTCCAGGTTTTGCCAACCCCTTGCTGGTCAGGCCTGTAACTATTCAATTTTTTGCTAGATCTGTGCACAAATAGCACCGGCATTTGGGCCCTGGCTCGGATATACTCGCGGGAGCCGTGAGCCAAGATCCGCCAGCCTCTGGAGCCTTTCCGTCTGCACCTCCTGCGCCTTCGTTGGTTGGCGAAGTGCTCGATGGCCGCTATCGCATCACTCGTAAGATTGGCGAAGGCGGTATGGGCGAGGTCTGGGCGGCTGAACACATTCATATTGAGAAGAAGTTTGCGATCAAACTGCTCAAGCCCGAAATCGTCTCAAACGCTGAAGCCGTCACGCGCTTTCGCCAAGAAGCGCGCTCGGCGTCGTCGATCGGCCATCGCAACATCATTGCGATTGATGACTTTGGGCAACTGCCCGATGGCCGCATCTATATGTGCATGGAGCTGCTCAACGGCACGCCGCTCAATGACTTGATCAAAACGCCAGTAGCGCCAGACCGCCTGCTCAACATCATGATTCAAACCGGCCATGGCTTGGCTGCCGCGCACGCCAAGGGCATCACGCACCGGGATATGAAACCCGAGAACATTTTCGTGACGATCGGTCCCAACAACGAAGATGTACCCAAGCTACTCGACTTCGGGATCGCCAAAGTAGCTGGGGGCGAAGGCCAAAATCACCTGACTCGGACCGGCACCATTTTCGGCACGCCGTTTTACATGGCGCCTGAGCAAGCGTTGGGCAGCCCGGTTGATGCACGCACGGACGTGTATGCGATGGGTGTCATTTTG
Organism: Deltaproteobacteria bacterium; assembly: GCA_029565465.1. Taxonomy (GTDB): domain Bacteria; phylum Myxococcota_A; class Polyangia; order Haliangiales; family Haliangiaceae; genus JABFXX01. The sequence goes on along the minus strand of JAKQOD010000952.1, from coordinate 5,936 downwards.
TATGAGATTTTCGCTGGCACGGTGCCGTTTGGTGGCGAGTCGTTCATGGGAATTTTGACCCAGCACATCACGACGGAGCCTGAACCGGTTGCGACACGCGCAGCGCGCGCTGGCCGGCAATTGCCACCAGGTATCGCGGAAATCGTTGGCTACTGCATGCGCAAAGATCCAGCGCAGCGCTATCAAACGATGGACGATTTGGTCGCGGCCATGGTGGCGTCGTACCGCGCCATCGCCGGCGCAGGGATGAGCAGTTACATGGCAGCTTTTCCGGCGACGCCGTCGCAGCAATCGCAACCCGCCATTCATCCCGCGCATCTGACCGGCAATTCCTATCCCGCACCTCCGACGCCAGGCGTGGTGACCCCCACCGGTGGCATGCTGGTGGCATCGCCTGCTGGCGCAACGCCGTTTGGTGCTGTTGCGCAACCAGCGCAACCTGCCTGGGGCGGCGCCGCGGCCACGTCTGGCACCGCGTCGGGCAGTTACGGCGATGCTGATGCAGGGGCATCCATGCTGGCGCCTAAGAAAAGCAAGGCCGGCTTGTTTGCTGTGCTGTTCATCTTGCTCGCCGGCGGTGGTGGTGCGGGCTGGTATTTCCTCGCGGGTCCAGGTAGCAAGAGTTCCAGCGCTGGCGATGGTTCAGGCAGTGGTTCGCAGGTTGCCATGGTAACCCCTGATGCTGGTTCAGGCGGCGGTGTTGCGCCTGTTGTGATCGACGCTGGCACCGTACCTCCTGCCGATGCAGTGACGCTCACGGCCAAAATGGATGCTGCAGCGCCGGCGGTACCACCCGACGCCGCGGCACCGCTGCCCGAGGTGCATCAAGTGCTGGTCAAAGTCAGCAACGTGCCGAAATTTGAAATTTACGATGGCGACGATTTGATTGTGGAAGGGCCTGAAAACGTCGAGGTCGTTGGTGATGGCAGCCGCAAGCTCACGTTGAAAGCCAAAAACTACAAAGATCTCGATGTGGAAATTTCCGGCAAAAATCCGAGCTGGTCATTCAAGCTTGAGAAGATCAAAACTACAGGACCAGGGCCCGGACCAGGGCCAGGGCCAGGGCCAACCAATCCACCGCCGAAGCTCGACTGTCGCTTTGAAGTCAAAGAGCGCCGCAACCCGGCGTGTATCAAACAATTCTGTGCTGACCCAGCACATGACACCACGCAATTTTGCGCCGACTAGTGGGCTCGGTCACACGCGGTTGCTTCTTGCGTCCAATTTGTCCCTAACTCGCCGGCCGTCGTCGTAAAAATAGGAATCCCATGCGTGCCAAACGTTCGCTGCTCATTTCTTTCTTTGCTGCCGTGGCGCTCGTTGCCGTCGCGGCACCTACAGTTGCCTTCGCTGGTGATCCAACCACGGAAGCGCGCGGTCACTATTCCGAAGGTCAACGCCTGTTCGGTAAGAAGGACTATCAAGGCGCGATTCGCGAATTTGCTGCGGCCGAAAAAATCGTGCCGTCGGGTTACAACGACTACAACTTAGCGCTTTGCTACGACAAGCTCGGCGAAGTCGATCCGGCGATTCAGTACTATCGGTCGTACTTGCAACGCGTGCCTGATGCTGCCAATCGAGCGGCGGTCGAAACTAATCTTGTGCGCCTTGAATCAGCTGCGCGGGCCGAAGAAGCACGCAAAGCAACGCAGGCAATGAAGGCTGCTGAAGCTGCGGCGCGTGCCGAAGAAGCACGTAAAGCAGCGGAAGCCGCGAAGGCAGCGGAAGCCGCGAAGGCAGCAGAAGCCGCGAAAGCGAATGTGCCGGCGCCAACGCCGATTCCAACGCCAGTACCAACCCCGACGCCAAATGTGACGCCCACCGGTGCTACGTCTGACATTCCCGCCGGGCCAGCAACTGGCGACCCACAACTGGACCGTGTCGCGAGCATCGATATCGCTTCCATTCGAGCCCAACGTGGTGTCGGGCCAGCGACGCCAGCGCCGACCGCAGGCGTGGTGCCGACGCCGGCCGCCGCTGCTGCACAAAGCCAAAGCCAAGGTGACAAACCTGCACCAACTGCGTCGACTCCTATCTACAAAAAGTGGTGGTTTTGGGCAATCGTGCTGGTTGGTGGCTACATCCTCTACGACTTCTCGACGACGAGCAACAGCACGGCCACCCGGTTAGATGGGCCTGGGACGATGCCCGGCGCCGTGCCCGGAACGTCGGTGATGCCGCTGCTGCGCTTCTGATTTTCGACGGGTTGCGCTACAACCTGGGCATGGCACTTCTTGTACATCGCATGCGCGCCACTAGTTTTATCTCGTTGGCGTTGCTTGCTGGCTGCGTCGATAAAGGGCCGGGCCCGCAGCCCAAAAAGATCGATGCAACCTATGTCGCGGAGCATCTCCTCAAAGCGCCGCCGGCAGATCTTGCAGCGCGCTTAGATGTGAACATCGGTGACGCTGTGATGTACCTGGGTAGCCGCATGCCTAGTGCGCCGGTGGTGCCCGGGGTTGCTTTTCAAGTGACGCACTACTGGCAAGTGCTTACTGCGCCTGGCAAACAGTGGCGGGTGTTTTCGCATGTGCGCAGCGATGCGGCATCGGACTTTTTGAATGCTGACCGCAGCGATATGCGGACTGGCTATGGCCCCGCGGCGTGGCGCCCCGGCGACATCATCGAGGACGTGCAAGAAATCACGCTGCCGCCAGGGTGGCAGGGGAGCACGGCCTACATCACGGTGGGGCTGTTCCAACAAGGCAAACATGCGATCAGCGATCGTGCCCCGATCAAAGATGTGCGTGCCGCCGACCACGCGTTGCGCGTCGGCCAAGTCACCGTTGACCTCAGCAAAGCGCCACCACCGCCTGGCACCGTGGTTGTGAAAAAATCGCCAACGCCCATCGTAATCGATGGGGTGGCCAGCGAACCCGCATGGACCACGGCAACCATGTCGCCTGAATTTTTGGGGGCCGAAGGCAGCCCTGATGTGACCGGCACCGCGCTGGCGCGCATGACCTGGGACGATACCAACTTGTATTTGTTTGCCACCGTGACCGATCCGGATATCTTCAGCGAATACAAAACCCATGATGATCCGCTGTGGAAAGCCGATTGCGTCGAAATGTTTATCGACGCAGATGGCAATCGCACGGGATACATAGAACTGCAGTGGAACCCCAATAACGCGCGGTTTGACTCGTGGTTTGCAACCACCCGCGCGCAAGCGGGCGACGTGAGTTATGACTCGTTGGCGGTGAGTGCCGTGAAGGTACGAGGCACCGCGGATGTCAGTGGCGACAGTGACCAGGGGTGGGATTTGGAAGTCGCGATTCCTTGGATGGCGATGGCAGGCAAAGACCCCAACATGCGGTTGCCGTTGCCGCCGACGCCAAGCCAACAAGGCGCGGACGAGCGCAAGCTAGGCCGTGGGGCTCGGTTTCACTTGAACGTTGTGCGCGTCGACAAGCGCGGCGACACCGTCACGGCGTCGTCGTGGAATCGAATTCCGTATTCTGATTTCCATGCGCTTGACCGCATGGTGACGGTGGTGTTTGCCGACGACACGGTACCGCCGGTAGCGCCCGGCAGTGGCGTGCTTGCGCCGGAAGCGCCCGGCAGTGGCGGCGTGACACCGGTAGTGCCGGGCGGTGCGGTGGTTGCGCCAGGCAGTGGCGGCGTGACACCGGTGCCGGGCGGTGCGGTGGTTGCGCCCGGCAGTGGCGCAGCAAGTTCAGGTTTAAAAGCAGCGCCAACCACCTGGATTGCGAAACCGGCGGCCGGCGGTGCAGGTTCGGCGAAGCAAACAACGCCGGACATTTTGGCCCCGCGTCAGATGGGTAGTGCTACCATTTTACCTAAATGAAGCGACCGCGCTCGATTGCACTAGGGTGGTTTGCCATTGCGCTGTTGTGGGCAGCTTGTTCCTCGGCCCCGCAAAAAGTTGGCGCCCAGCCAAGCTGGCGGCCGACGACGACCGTTGCACAACCCGCAATTTTTGAGCCGCAAGGCGAGGCTGTAACCAAGTACAATGGCCAGGTCGCTGCGGTTGTCGCGACGCCGCTCGGCGATGCCACGATCGCGATGGTCAACACCGCTGCAAAAAACGCAAATCTCGCCGCACCAACTGCCGATGCACGGTTGTTCGCTGCATGCGAAGAATTGGCAGCGGTTGTGCCGGAAAACGGCGTGGTGGCGTACAACGTTGTTGAGTTTGCGATGCAGCGGCATGGCATTATCGAGCCATCGCCGCACTTGTTAGTAGTGTGGGGGCAAATCGATGATCCGGTAGCTGTGGTTGAACAGTTGGCGCCACGCATCCCTGAAATTTTGGCGGCAGGCTCCACCACGCGGCTAGGCGTTGGCGCAGCGAAGCGGAATCCCGACGGCACCGGCGCTGTGGTGTTTGCGTTGCAAGCGTCGAACGTGCGCACCAGCCCAATGCCGCGCGCGTTGCCCGATGGTGGCGTTGTGCGGATCGAAGGCAGCGTGAGTGCTGCGTTTCACGAACCCGAGGTTTTTGTGACTGCGCCTGACGGTACGACCGAGCGCTTGCCGTTGACCGGCGACGGCGCTGGATTTGTGTCCGTAGTGGAGTGCGGTGCGCGGCATGGCAAGCTGCAGATCGAAATCACCGCCAATGATGTTAGCGGCTCGACGGTGTTAGCGAATTTTCCGGTGTGGTGTCATGATCGCCCGCCGACCGCGATCGCCCTTGAAATCGACAGTGATGAACGTGAGCCGAGTTCGCCCGCCGAAGCCGAGCAGCGGCTGTTGGCGATGGTGAATCGCGATCGCCGCCGTGCTGGCGTGCCCGAGCTGACCTGGGATGATCGAGTCGCGACAGTTGCGCGGGGCCATTCGACCGAAATGCAACAGACCAAAAACGTAGCGCACATTTCGCCAACCACCGGCTCGGCTGCGGACCGCGTTAAGGTTGCCAACATTCGCACAGGAGCCGTACTTGAAAACGTGGCACGTGCGTATGGTGTGCGTGAAGCCCATGATGGCTTGATGAATAGCCCCGGGCATCGGGCCAATCTCATGTCGACGTTGGCAACGCACATAGGCGTCGGCGTAGTTTTCGGCGAAGAGATTTCCGGGCGGCGCGAGCTGTTTGTGACGCAAGTCTTCATTCGGATTCCGCCAAAGATTGACTTGGCCGCCGGTGCCAATCGTGTTGCTGAAAAGCTACGTGCCGTGCGCGCCATGAACCGCGATGGTGCGTTGGAACGCAGTGCGCAAGTGTTGGCTGAAAAGTTGGCAAGTGGCCAAACCCGCGAGCAAGCGTGGCCTTCGGTGAAGCGTGACCTTGAGCAACTCGGCAACAAGTATCGACGGGTTGGCAGCGTGGTCACCGTGGTTACCGAGATCAACGCGGTCGACGGCGCGAATCTGCTCGGCGAATATCGGCCAACCGATCTAGGCGTCGGCGTCGCACAGGGCACGCATGCCGAATTGGGCGCGTCTGCGATTTGGATCGTATTGTTGATGGGCGAGACTCGTTAGTTCAGCCGGAGGTCCTGCGCCGCCGGCTGGAATGTGGGCCTGAACTGTGGGCCCGGGGGCCTGTGGGCCTGAACCTGTGGGCCTGCACGGGGGTCCGAAAGCCTGTGGGCCTGAATGTGGGCCTGAACGGGGGTCCCGAAAGCGGACTTGGAATCTATGGGGCGAGACGACGGGCGGCATGGCGACTTTTAGGAAGCTGCGCGGCGATCCGTGCCAGGCGGTGGGGGCGCTAACGCAACACGCTTAGGCCGCCCTTAACTGGGCAGCCTGGGCGCTAAACGCTGAAAATTTCCAGATCAGGTTTTAAGCAAAACCATTGTCGCACTACCGCGAGCGCTAGTGCTAGTTCACGCGCACGCGCGGCGGCGGTCGCGCCGCCGGCGGCTCGGGCCCGACGAGGTGCCGCATGAAGACGGTGCCGACGGGAAAATTCGGTGCAACGGCGCCGGCGAGCCAGCGCCGTCGCGCGGCGGCGTGCGCGG
>JAKQOD010000286.1 GCA_029565465.1 Deltaproteobacteria bacterium | reverse complement strand
CACAAAACGCGGGCGTGCCGAACGACGGTTCGGCAACCGTGGCGTGCGGCGACTGCGCACCGCGCTGTTTGCTAACCATCACGCCAGCACGCACGTGGCAGGTCGCGCAGTTGATGCCTTCGTCGGCAAGTGCGTGCTCGCCGCGCGCTAGCTCGGCTTGTTGCACATCGGTTGGCGCGTGACAGTTGACGCACCAGGCTTGCGGTTTAATCTGAAATTCGGTTTGGAAAATCGAATCCGTCCACGCTTGCGCATGGCGCGAGCCGGCCCATTCGTCGACGATTTCGGCGTGACATTCGCGACATGCAGTCGCGCTGGTTAGCTTTCGATCGGTTGTGCCCAGGGGGATAGGCACCGTGCCGCCGGCGGGCCGAACTTGCCACGCTGGGACGCCTGGCGCCGGCGGCAGTGGCGCTACCCCATTCGCGCTTGACGAACACGCCGTCAGCAACGCAACCCAAGCAACAACGATCCGCATCGCGGCCTACTTGGCGCTGATGCCTTCTTTGGCTGCAACCGTAGCAATCGACCACGTGGTGATATTGGTCGCTGCCAGAATCGTAGGTGCGCCACCCCGATCGCCCCAGCGATAGCCAGTGACATATTCAAAGTCGTCGGCCGAGCGAGCGCCGGCGACCAGCGCCAACTTGCCATCGTCGCGGTACACTAGGACTTGCGCCATGGTGGCCAAGTCTTTGCCACCACGTGTCTCGACCATGCCACAGTCGGTGACCACGAGGGCCGCCACCCGATCAGGCGCTTTGCCTTCAGGATCGTGGGTACGCATTACCCAATATTTTTGGCCTTTGCACTTCGGTGCAGCCAATGCTTCGTCGACCGTGAGCTTGCTTTTCATTTCTGCAATCTTGCTACGGTCGGCAAAAAAGATTGATGAACTTGCAACGATCGGCAAGATCGCAACCTCGTCCGAGCTGCCGTAGTAGGCGTACTCCAAGGTCGGGGTAACGAAACCGTCAGTTGGCGGCATCTTGGCGCCGGCAGGGCGGAACAATTGTGCTGGCATCAAAATCATGCCGCTCGTCGCTGGCGTTTTGAATTGTGCAACTGCTTGTTTGGCTATTTCAAACGCAGGCAACCATTCTTTGCTGGCTGGCTTCGCCATGGTTACCGCGAGGTCAACGCTGTTGCCGTTATCAAGTTGCGACTTGGTAATGTCATAGGCGGGCGCCAACACCGAACCCACTTTGCCCTTCGCAAATTCTTTCGCAGCCGCTACGCGCGCAGCCCGCCACGCGGTGAGCTTTTGCTTCTTCGACTTTTCGAAGGCTGGATTGTCGACGGAGGTTGACGTTGCAAAAACCTGCATATCACTCAGGCACATGTCGGTGTATTTGCTGCCTTCATACACGCTTGCGACTTTGAGCTCGACGGCTTGCAGTACGCCTTCGGTTTGCGGCAAGACGAATTCTTGCCAGGCCGCGTCGTCTTTTAGTTCGATGGTCTTTTGCACGCCGCTTGGCATCAACGTGATGGTCGCGGTTTTGACGCGCGCGTTTTGCTTGAACAGCTCCGGCGATTTCTGATAGCCGTTGCGGATGCGGATGCGTACCGCCGTGGTGGCGTCAAGCGGTGTGAGCTTCATGCGGAGCCACTGGCCGGCGCCGCTGCCTTTATCACCTTCGACCCACGCAGTTGCAGGGTCGTCATCGCCAGCATAGTTGGCGTGATAGTTCTCTTGAAATTTGTTCCAGTCGTTCCACAAAAACGTGCTGGCTTCGAAGGTATCGGAGAACAACCGGCGTTCGAGCGGCGTTGCGCGCTTCGGGGTTGCCTGGGTTTTCACGATGCGAATTTGCGCAGCTTGGGCCGGCGTGGCGCTTTTGGCACCGTCGGCAGCGACGGCGCTGTGCAACGAGGTGCCCAAGAGTAGTGACCCAACCAATGCAGATGTGAACTTCGCCATAGTGCTCCTCATTTCAACGCTATTGCTGTACGCCGTTTCACGGCCGAACTATTCCAACAAAAGCCATGTTACCTGGCTTTGATGCGATGAGTCTGCTTATCAACAAGATTGATGGTTTCGGTCTTCAGCACATTGCCGTCTTCGGGTGCGGTGATGACGACGCGGTGAGCGCCCGCTGGTAGCTTAATCATCAGCGGCGTAGCCCCAATCGATTTGCCATCCACGCTAACGTTGGCGAATGGATCGGCGATGACGACCAAGGTGCCTTCACCGCTAGGCTTAACCGTGAGCTGTTCGGCCGCATCGGGCTTAGGGAGTTTCGGCGGTGGGGCATCGACCGGTACCCGGGTGGGGCGTGCATCAGGCCGCACTGTCATGCCGTGCCGCGCGTCGATCGGGGGTGGCGCTGCATCGACGATCGGCGCCGGTGGTGCGTCGATGACCACGGGCAACGGGGGCGATGCATCGACGCCTTGCGCTGCATCTTTAACCATTGGGGGCAGTGCCGCATCGGCCGCCGTGGTTGTCGGCGCGCTGCGGGTCATGAAGAACGCCGCCACACCCAAGCCCCCTAACAACAGCGCGCCAGCAGCGATCACCGCTGTAGGCTTTTTGCGAGACGTGACTAATTCGTCAAGCGATGCTGGTTGGCTGTCGAGGTCGCCGACGTTCGTGATTGGTGCGTTGCTGCCACGCCCTGCACCGTTGGGGCTGGGCGCGGTAACACCTGATAAGCTGATTTCGGTGTTTGCGATCGCCGCCGCGGCATCGACTTTGCCACCTTGGTTGCCGCCAATTGCTGTGACTTGCCCCTGCGGGCGCCCCACCGGCGCTTGGCTTTTTCCGTCAACCGCGTCGATGACTCCAGCAAGCCATTGCCGATGTTTGTCGCGATGTTCGGCTAAACAACGTTCGGCCCACGCTTCAAGGGTTTCTTCGCCTGCGGAGGTCACCACGGCTTCCAGTTGTTCGGCAAACGCCGCAGCGGTCGGCGTGCGTCGATCGAGATCACGTTCCAAACCATTGAGCACTGCGGCATCGAGGCCAAACGGCAGCGCACCTGCAAGCGTCGATGGCGGCGCAATTAGCTGATTTTCGACGCTGTACACAATCGCATAGATCGAATCGCCTTCGAACAGACTTTGCTGCGTGAGCATTTCCCACAACACCACAGCAAGCGAAAAAATATCCGACCGGCGGTCCATCGCGCCGTTTTTGATTTGCTCTGGCGACATGTAGGCGGGTTTGCCTTTGAGCGAACCAAATTCGGTTGCTGGCGCTTGCCGGTTTTTGATGAGCGCAATGCCGAAGTCGATAACTTTGATGTGGCCATCAAAGCTCATGATGAGGTTGTCTGGCGAGATATCGCGATGGACCACACCCATCGGATTGCCATGCAGATCTTTGAGATCATGCGCGGCATGCAAACCACGGCACGCTTCGGCGATGGCGCGGGCGACCACCGTCGGCGGTGGTTTGAGATCCATGAGATCACGAAATGAAATACCAGCGACGTATTCCATCACCATGTATAACGTGCCGTCGCTTTCGCCAAAGTCGTGCACGCCGGCCACGGCGCCGTGATTCACTTTCGCTAAGATCGCCGCTTCGTCGAGAAAGTGTGCACGCACCGTTTCCGCACCCGCCAGCTCGCTGCGAATCGTCTTGATGGCGACGAGTTGTTCGAACATCCCCGGGCCACGCCGACGACCTAACAACACATCGCCCATCCCGCCGGACTTCAGCGCACACAGTACTTCGTAATTGCCAATGGTGGTCACGCGGCTGCCAATTCCTTGCCATAGAATAGGCGTTTTTCGGTGGGCCTTGGGTGGTGCCGACCAGAAAATATCTCGCTAGCTAGTGCTAGTCATCGGTGTCGCTACCGCTCGCGGGCCGTTCAACGAGGGCGTGCTTGTACAAAAGCTCGCGAAAATGCCGGCGCGATAGGCCCGCTTGTTCGGCGGCGCGGGTGACGTTGTTGCCGTGGGCCGCAAACACCAGCGCGACGTAGCGTTTTTCGAATTGGTCGTTCCAGCGCTCTTTGGCATCTTTGAATGGCAGGGACGCATCGACAACTTCAGCGAAATTGCCGCCGACGGTGCTGGTTTCAAGCCACAAACGCAGGGATCGAAATGCCGAGGCCGAACCCGACATCGCGAGGGCGCGTTCCATCACATTGCGCAACTCGCGCACGTTGCCTGGCCAGGAATGGCGGCGCAGTTTGTCGAGATTGTCACCGTCGATCGGTCCGGGATCGAGCTGCCGAGTGCGATAGAAATTGGCGACTAAAAACGGCAGATCTTCGAGGCGATCGCGAAGCGGCGGCAGCGCCACGTGTACAACTGCGAGCCGGTAGAATAAGTCGAACCTGAATTCTTTGGCTGCGACCATGCGCGCCAAATCGCGGTGGGTAGCGGCGACGACGCGGGTGTCGACGGCGACCGGGCGATCGGCGCCAACCGGCTGCACGGTTTGCGCTTCGAGCGCGCGCAACAATTTTGCTTGCGCGGGCAATGGCAATTCGCCGAGTTCATCGAGAAAAAGTGTGCCACCGCTGGCTTCGACAAACGCGCCTTTGCGTTCGCGATCGGCGCCGGTGAAGGCGCCTTTAACATGGCCAAACAGATGCGATTCGATCAGGTGCTCGCTAATGGCGCTGCAGTCGACAACCACGAAAGGCCCTGCGGCTCGGCTTGATGCATCATGGACTGCGCGCGCCGCCAATTCTTTGCCGGTGCCAGATTCGCCTTCGATCAAGACGGTGGCATCGCTGGGACTTGTAAGTTCCAGGATTGCAAACAACTCGCGCATCGCTACTGAGTGGCCAACCATGGCGCCGAATTGGTTTTTCTCCGACGGTGGCACCGACGGTGCGTCGGCTGCGGTGATGCGAACTTGGGCACCGCCGAAATGCAAGGTGGAACCTGCAGGTACCACGACCTCGACGACCCGCGTGCCTTGCCAATACGTGCCATTGGTTGAGCCAAGGTCTTTGACTCGCACGCCTTCGGGGGTTGCCGACAATTCGGCATGCCGTCTCGATACTTGCGGGTCGTTGAGCACAACCGCGCAATCCGTACCTGCACCTACAAGCAACGGTCGGGCTCCGATTACATGGTGGCCGGCAGTTTGGCCTAGCAACTGCATTACATACGACCGTGCCACGGTGCGGCCTTTGGTTGCTGTTGAAGCCAGGCCAGTCAAAAGCACAGTGCGGCGGTCAATAGTCACGATGTGAGACTACAACAGTTGGTCCTCAAATCCCAACTCGCTAGCTGCCGCGAGTTACTCACTCTGATGTTAGGATGATGACAATGACGCGAAGTTTTTTTTGGTCAACGACGTGCCTGGTCGCTGTGGGGGTAGTCACCGCATGCCAAACCGATCCGTCATTGCAAGTGACCGTTAACGCTGATCCTGAGTTTGACCGTAAAGGCCGCGAGGTCGAGACCCGCGTCGATGTGTATGAAACCGAAGCTGTCACGTGTGAACAACTTGAGTTCGGCGAAGTTACCCGCGATCAACTCGCTGCGTTTCGCGTTACCAAAGATAGCGATAATCCGCTTACCTTGAGTGATATTTCCCGAACGGGTGGCAAGCTTTTGGTGGCGCGCCAATCAGTGGCCGGCGAACTCGCGATGATCGGCTGCGCACAGGTGAGCGAAATCAGCGAAGATACCAAGGTCACAATCGATACCCATCGGTTGGCACGGGTGGGCTACACCAATCAAAGCGTAACCGACACCCAGACCATCCAACTCAAGGTGCGGGTTACCGTCGCTGATATTGATAACCGCCCTATCGTTGGCCGAGCATTGCGCTGGCGAGCCTACGCGCCCGTGGGGGCAACGTTTCCCGAAAATGGCTACACGCCGGTGCCCAATGCCGAAGGCGAATTCGTATTTGTGCCGGTTAATGGCAACGATGCCCAAACCGATGCATACGGTGAAGTCCTGCATGGCTTTTCGCCGCCCGACAAAGTGGGGCCCTATGGTGCTGCGCCCAAGATTTCGTGGGCGGACGTGCAGCCGCGTATGCTTACCGACTTTGCCGAAGCACAGATCCGCGTGTTAAACCGCGAGCCGCAAGACCGGGTTACGCAATGCGTGGTGAATCGCGAAGGTACGCGCGACGCAGTCTATTGCCTTTCCGAGGTTACCGGCACAACGGTATTGCGCAAAGCCGGGCTGGCGCCAGATCTCACGCCGGTGGTGGTGGCCGTGCAGCTCCCAACGTTCGTCGGTGCTGAAGTGCCGCAAGCGTTGGCGGTAAATTCAAGCACCAACGAAGTTTTTGTCATCGGCAGCCATGGCCGCTACGGTGTAGCTGGCAGCGCGGCGGTTGCCTCCAAATGCGTGGTGCCGGGTGGCTGCTTAGCGGGCGCAACGTTGATGCAAGTCTCGTCGGCGCCAGCCTGTGGAAACGATGGTGCAGCGATCATTGCCAGATACCTTGTGCCAGCACAAATTCAACCACCTCAGGCCGCTGAGGCCCAGATCTCTCGCACACCATTCGGCGGTGTGAGTACGAAATTGCCGCATGGTTCCCTGCATGACGTTCGTGGTGGCGCCTGTGTGGTTGCCACGGATAGTGGTACCGAAACCGTTCGGCAAGCCGTGCTCACAGTGTTGACCGGAGCATTGGGGCGCCAGAACGGTTCCTATTTTTTGATTGCCGGCGACCTTGCGCCAACCGCAGTTTCGCCGGTTGTGGGCATCGGCTTCCTCGAAGGCCCCCGACCGCAGCTGTTGTATTCTTCGCTTGATGTCACCGGCACAATCGTGAATCAAGCAATTGCAACGGTGGTCAACTCACAGCGTCGCACTGCGGTGGAAGGCGAAGTCTCCGCGATTGCGTTGCCTTCGCAGCTGCTGAGCTCCAAGGTTGATGCCGATGCCAATTACGACATGATGATGTTGTACTTTGGTGAACGCGTTACCTTGCAAATCACGTCGGCTCGCACCGGCAGTGGCGAAGATTTGTCAGCCGCATTTACCTTTAATACGACTACAAATGGGGGAGAAGGACTATTGGGTGACTTTGACGGCGACGGTGTGCGCGACCTACTGCTCTACAAACCGAATTCATTCGCGTCGTTGACGGTGACACTACTAGGCAAACGCGCCCTCTGATTCCGTGCTACGCGCGAGACGTACCAGCGGAGTGTTGCTAGAGTCACGCGGTGTCGCGTATTGCAACGATCTTGCTGTCGATAGCCGTAGTGCTCTGCAGCGCGTCGCCGGCCTTCGCTGACGGCGGCGGTGCGCACACATCGTCGGACTCGCTGTTCGCCATCAAGATCATTGGCGGCTTGGTGGCGCTGATGGTGCTGGCGTACCTCGGCGGGCATAAGCGGGTTGTAAAATTTCAAGAGCAGTTGGGCATTTCGTCGGCGATTGCAGCCGGGCTGCCGTTTGTGGTGCTGGGCTTGGTGGCTGCGCATCCGGCGATCGGGGTGCTCAATGGCGACGTGCTGGAGCGCTTGCGACCACTGTTGCACTTTGGCTTGGGGTGGCTGGGCTTCATCATCGGCGCCCAGCTCGATATCCGCGTGCTCGATCGGGTGCCCAAAGGCACCGCGTACATCATCTTGGTCGAAGCGCTAGGCCCAGCAGCCGTCACCGCTGCTGCGTGTGGCGGCATCATGCTGTCGTTTGGCATGACGCTCGACGACCCGGTGTTTTGGCGCGACTTGGTGGTGTTGGGTGCCGCTGCAGCGATGACCGCGCCACGGCGCTTTCGTGGCTTTGCCAATCGTGGTTGGAGCGAAGGCAAAAGCGTTGATATCTTGATCGCGCAGCTCGACGAAATCGTTGGTGTGGTGGGCCTGTTGTTTATCACGGCATATTTCCGTGACGACAGCGCTGCCGTTGCCTGGCAATTGCCTGGCACCGCATGGGTGTTTGTTGCAGCGGGCCTAGGGGTTTCGATTGGTGTGTTGATCTTCGTGATGGTGCGGGTGCCGTCATCGAACGCGGAGTTCCTCGCGGTAGTGCTCGGTGGGATTGCATTTGCCTCGGGCTTGGCGGGCTATCTGCATTTGTCGCCACTGGTGATTTGCTTTTTGGCCGGTGTGCTGGTGGTTAACTTTCCAAACGATCAACGCGACGCCGTGTTTCGCATTCTGCATCACCTGGAGCGCCCGGTGCAGTTGCTGTTTTTGATCATTGCCGGTGCGCTGTGGCATGTTGGTGATTGGCGCGGTTGGTTGCTGGTGCCAGCCTTCGTCATTGCGCGTAGCATCGGCAAGTGGGTGGGGGTGTTGGGCGCGCACGCGTCGATTGGGGCTGCCGTGCCTCGCGGGTTCCTCGAAGATCGGCGCTTGGTCTCACCATTGTCGAGCCTTTCGATCGCGTTGGTGATCAGCATCGAAAGCCTGTATCGCGACCAAGCGATTCCGTGGATTACGACGGCCGTCATCGGGGCTGCGTTTTTTATCGAAATTGTTGTGCAGTTTACTGGTGGCAACAATGAACCGCTGCCAACAACGTCGTTGACTGGCGCGCCGATCGACGACCTCGATGCGCCAACCCCTATGCCGACTCTCGGTGCTGACACCGGGCCAACCCAGCATGACACCAACAAAACGGCGCTGCTGCCACCGCTGCGCATTAAGGATGAAGACCTATGATCGCCGTTTTGATCGTGTTGGCGCTCGGCGGTTTGATGCATGCCGCGCGGAGCTTTTCGGCAGGCCTTGGCAGCGCTGGTACCGAACTCGCGTTTGGCTATTTGCTGCTCAGCGCGTATTTCATGGGCAAGATCGTTAGCCGCTTTGGGTTGCCCAAACTGACTGGCTACATCGCAACCGGTGTCGTCGCTGGGCCGTTTGTGTTGGGCTTGGTGTCGATGGATATGGGCGCGTCGTTGAAAATCGTCAAAGGTGTTGCGATATGCATCTTGGCGTTGACCGCTGGTGCTGAGCTGAACTTTAAAAAAGTGCGGCCCATTCTCGCAACGCTCACCAGCATGGTGTTTTTCTCCGTCGTGATTGGCATGACGGTGCTGGCGGGTGCGTTGTTGCTGCTACGTCCCTTGCTGCCATTTTTTGATCAATTGAATTTTGTGCAAAGCTTAGCGGTCTGTCTCACCCTTGGCATTGCACTATCAGCGATGTCACCAGCGGTTTTGATGGCAATGGTGTCAGAGATGAAGAGCGATGGCCCGGTGACGCAAGTGATGCTTGCGTCGGTGGTCGTTGCCGACCTAGTGGTTATTATTTTGTATGCGCTAGGTTCATCGTTTGCGGTCGCCACGGTTGGTGGTGGCATTGACGTGATGCAAACCGCGTTGGCGGTTGGCTGGGAATTGTTTGGGTCGATCGCATTTGGCCTGGTTATTGGCATGGTGATTGGCGCCTATTTGAGGTCGTCAACCAAAGGCGCGTCGCTGTTTGCCGTCATGGTTTGCGTTGTGGTGGCAGAGATTGGCAGCCGCGTGCATCTTGATCCTTTGATCGTCATGTTAGCCGCTGGGATCTGGCTGGAGAACATTTCTAAAGCCGATGCGCATGCGCTGATCGGCGATTTTGAAAGCGCTCAGTTGCCGGTGTTTTTGGTTTTCTTCGCGTTGGCAGGCGCGCAATTGGATATCTATGCGTTGTCAGCGGTGGTCGTGCCGGTGCTGATCATTGCGATCGTGCGTGGCGCGGTGTTCTACACTGGCTGCCGCATCGCGTGTAAGCGCACCAATGCTGACGCCCAGGTGGCCAAGTATGCTTGGTATGGCCTGCTGCCGCAGGCTGGTCTTACGTTGGCGCTCGCAATGTTGGTGCAAAAAACTTTCCCAACGTTTGGCGTGGCTGCGGCGCTCATATTGTTTGGCGTTGGCGCAGTGAATCAAGCAGTTGCGCCGGTAATCTTACGCATCGTGATGCTGCGCACCGGTGAAGCCGGCAAACGCGCAGCGCATGATTTTGCCGAGCATTAGCGATGGCTCAGCTGCGATGGCGCGCGACATGCGCGACCATGGCGAGGCCGAACTTGCGCAATAAATCGCGAGTCGATTCGTCGGTGAGCCGGCCGGTGCTGTCGAACCGTTCGAACTGCTTAGGAATCAATACTTCGGGTTGATTCAGCGTTGGTGAGTCGCTGTAGATCAACATTTGCCGCAAGTGAGCCTGCGCGCGCATCGACCCACTCATACCTGCAGCGCCGCCAACAATGCCGCACGGCTTGTTGCGCATTGGCGAGGTCGGTGGTGGCCGCGACGCCCAGTCGAGGCCGTTCTTGAGCGCGCCGGTGACGCTGTAGTTATATTCGGGGCACGCAAAGATGACACCGTCAGCCGCGCTGATCTGCGCTTTAAATGCTGCGACAACCGGCGGGTCGTCTTTGATATCGCTATTGAACAGCGGCAGCTCACCGAGTTTGTCGTCGATGTCGAGCGTTGCATGGGCAGGCAAGACGGCCGCCAACTCACGCAGCAGCGCACGATTGAGTGAGGCACTGCGCAAACTTCCGCAGATGCCAAGCAAACGAACGGGCGAATTCATCGCGGCAGCCTATCACAGCGCGGTGGCTGTTGTTGCAGCTTGGGCTGCCCTGAGCACCGCGACAAGCGCCGCCGCCGTCGGCGCGGTTGCCACCAATGGTGCCGCTAGCCCGGCCTGGCGGAGCGCACGTGCTGTCGTTTCGCCGATGGCAACGACGTGTGTGGCGAGCGGTGCGGGCAGGCCCGGCGCAGTGCCAAGCAAACCGGCAAGCGCGCTGACTTGCGAAGGTGCAAACAAACACAGCGCCGTGATGGCACTGCGTTGCAGCGCATCGAGCAGTCGGCGCTCATCATCAAACAAATCGTCGAGTTGACGCGGGCGGGTGCGGTAAGCAACAACCTCATCGACCAAGACGCCAGCGCGTCGTAACGCTTCGCCTGCATCGGGGCGCCCATCTTCGGCGCGGGGCAACAGCACGCGTGCGGGGCTGCCGCGGCCAAACCCAGGTTGCTGCGCCAGCACGTGGTGCATCGTTGCTGCCAAGCCGACCGCGTTAGCCGGCGCTGCAAGCACGGCGTTGATGCCAGCATCGGCCAGTGCGCGCCGAGTGCTGTCGCCAACCGCAATGACCGTGGTGTATGACGCGAGCTGGCGGCCGGCCTTGGCCAGCGCCGCCGTGAAGAATTGGACCGCCGTCTGGCTCGCAAACCCCACCACGTGATAACTCGCAATCGCGTTGGCAGCGCCCTGCAGCGCAGGCTGATCCAGCGCAGGCGCGGTGGTGGTAACCGCCAAGCATTCGGCCGCATAACCGATGTCGGCTAATGCGCGTACGTAGTCGCCACTGCGGTTGGCGTCACGAGTAAGGAGAGCGCGCATGCTGCATTATATGGCTAAACCATGGTTGGGTTACAGTCGAAGCAGGTGTAGCTTTTGCCTGTGTTGACCCCGTCGCGCTGCGCCCTCGTTACACTGCTTGCATTGGTTGGCTGTTCATCGAGCAAAACTGCCGATTCAGCTACCAAACCCATCGACAATCCAAGCACGCCGGTAACCGCCGGCGGTGCTGTTACAGCCAGCCCCAAGCGCGGCGCGGTGACGTTTAAGCTTGCCGGCGGCGATAAAACGGTGAAGGTTGAAGTTGTAAAGTCCGAGTTGGCGATTCAAAAAGGTTTGATGTACCGCCAGTACATGGCGCCCGATGAAGGCATGTTGTTCTTGATGGGCGAAACTAAAGAACAAACATTTTGGATGCGCAACACGCTCATTCCGCTCGACATGTTGTTTATTACGGCCGATTTTGAAGTTGTCGGCATCGTTGAAAGTGCAACGCCGCAGACCGACGACATTCGCACGGTTGGCAAGCCGTCGCTTTATGTGCTGGAAATGAACGGTGGCTGGTGCAAAGCCAACGGCGTTGCTGCTGGGGCGCACGTCGTGTTTGCAGATCTTGAAGCGGCTGCGCGCTGACGCTACAACGTTCGCTGGATCCCTCGCCACGTGGTGGCGTGGCCAGCGCCCACGGCGATTCCGTTGTCGCGATACGCACCCAGCGTGATGGTGATGGGGCGAGTTGCATTAAATTTGCTTGGGAAGCCGAAGATACCCGCGAGATTTGGCGTCTCCCAGGTTGGGCCGGCCGCGGCACGCCAGGCCGGCGACGCTGTTGCCTTTAGTTCAATCAGGCAGCCGTTGAACTGGCACGAGCCGTCGTCGTCGGTTTGTTGCAACATGGCGCGATACTCGGTGGCATCTGCAGCCAATGTCCAATCGGCTCGAATACTGGAGGTACCAGGCGTGCGATCGGCGGTAGCGGTCGGCGCAACTGCGGGCGGCATCGTGATGATCGCAGCGTTTTTGGATTCGCGCGTTAGTTCGAGAAAATCTCCTTCGCGGAGCGCGGTGCCCGTGATGACGTGGGTTTCGTTTCCTTCCATCTCGCCTGGGGCGACGAACGCAAGTTTGGTCGGGGTTGTGCCAATGGTTTTTGACTGCAGCTCGCTGATAAAAACTTGCTCCGAGGCGCTTTGGGCCAAGGCGATCGCAATGCGCATATACGAACCCACGGGCAAGGGTGGAAACGTTTGGACAGCGGTGGCCGCTGGCACGGCGTCGCCGAAATTGAAATACGCTGAGCCAGTTTGGGTGAGTTCTACTTCGCGCGCAAGTTGGATGCGGTCCACGACGCCCTGATAGCTTCGCGTGATGGCAAGCGTGCTGATGCCCGGCGTTGAGGTCATCCCCACAAATGCCGCCGCGCCAGGCTCGATCGGCCCGATGGTTTGCTGGCCTTCGCGGAAACTCAAGCGCAGGGTCGGCCGACCGATGCCCGGTTGGTACCCGAAGTTTAGAACTTCGCCCGTGAGCGCAACCAGCGATTTAGCTGCTTGGCTGCATTCAAACGGCAACTGTAGCGTGAGGTGATCGCTTTGCGCCACGGCACGGTAGACGATGGCGGTTTGCCGTTTGGAGCCGCGAAAGCCTTGGCAGCCGATGCCGACGCCATAGTAGGCCGCGTTGATGTCGATACCGAACTGAGCCTGCATGGGCACGGCGCGCCACGCAGTGGCGCCGTCTTGCACCATCAAAACGTAGCCCAGCCGGTCGGAGGCGGAGGTCGGTAAGCCGGCAACATTGACGATGATATGCTGTGGCACTGTCGTTGGCGCATCGCTGGTCGCCGCATCGAGGTTTGCGTCGCTGCGGGCGGCATCCGTTGCCTGCGCAGCGTCGAGCACGCTGCCGCTATTGCTGCCGCACGCGGTGAGCAAGACGCCACAAAATGCGAGGTGGGGTTGACGCCGCAGCACTAGCATCCTCCGCCGTCGCTGCGGCAGCTGCTTGGGTCAGGCCCATACTGGTTGTTGCAGCTTTGTTCGCAACTCATGCCTGAGCCACTGCACGTGCTGAAACAATCCATGAGCTTCATCGGTTGGCCTAAACATTGCGCGGCGGCCGAAACCGACGGGCAGGTGTAGTGCCGATGATTGACGCAACACGTGGCGTCGCCCGACGAGGATCCGCTCGAACTTGGAGAGGCCGCGCCACCGGACATGCCCGACGGCCCGGCCGATTGGTTGGTGCGATTCGCATTGTTGGCGTTGAATGTCGCGAAATCCGCGGGCGATAGCGGGCGACAGCTGGCAAGGGTGGCAAACACAACTGATGAAAAAAGAATGACAAACTTCATGGGGTTGCCCTAAGCAACTCGTAGGCCATCACGAAGCGACGATTTTGGCGGCTGAGGCAATGCGTTGATTGAGTGTTGCAATGAATCACTTTGTCGACGGTAAACGTAGTGAATGCGGATAAGTCGTGAACTGTTACGACGCGTGCTGCGTGCATGAAAACGTAAACCACGTTTCACGGTCGCACTGTGGCAAAATATTGCCGCAAAAATATTTGAATAAAGGGCTCGCACCAGCGTCCCGTAAGATTAGAGCGAACGTGGTATCGTGGTGCAGATGCGAAGAATGTCTATTCAGTATCAGAGCGTCAGCCTGGTGCTCGCAACGAGCGTGGCTTGGCTCGGTGGACCAGCCTGCGGTTCTTCACCGGCGACACTTGATGCGTGCGGTACCGACTGTGCAACGTTGTGCGGCGACCGCAACGTAACTGCGCCAGAACAGTGTGATGACGGCAACCAAGTTGATGGCGATGGCTGCCATAACGATTGCACGATCGAACGCTGCGGCAACCAACGCGTGGAAGGCGCCGAAGCCTGCGATGACGGCAACAGCGTCGATACCGACGCCTGCCGTAACGATTGTAAGCTGCCACGGTGCGGCGACAACGTGGTTTCTGTCGGTGAGACCTGCGACGATGGCAACGCTGTTGGCGGTGATGGTTGTGCTGCGGACTGCCAAAAACGCGAAGTCTGCGGCGACAACGTGATCGACCTGCGCGAAGGTTGTGACGATGGCAATACATTGGGCAGCGACGGCTGCAGCGCGATGTGCAATCTCGAAACGCCATTGCCTATTCGGATCGTGGCCGGCAATCTAACCAGCGGCAATTTGTCGAACTACGATGGTGGCCATGGCGTGCGCCTTTTTGCCGCGCTGCACGCCGATGTTGCGTTGGTGCAAGAGATGAATTTCGGCGACAACAGCGCCACCGCGTTGCGTAACTTCGTCGATACTGCCTTCGGTGCAGGCTACGCTTTTACCCGTGGCTCCGGCACGATTCCCAACGGCGTCGTCAGTCGGTTTCCAATCGTGTCGAGCGGTGAGTGGACGGATCCTGAAATTTCCAACCGCACGTTCGTGTATGCGCGCATTGATCTCCCGAATTCACCGCGCGATTTGTGGGCTGTTAGCCTGCACTTGTCCACCAATGGCACGCTGCGGCCGCCCGAAGCAGATGAGTTGGTCGCTCTGATTCAAGCGCAAATTCCAGCGACCGACTATCTGGTGCTTGGCGGCGATCTCAATGCCAGCTTGCGCAACGAGTCGGCCTTGATGAAGCTGGGCGCTGTCGTGCAAATTGCCGGCCCCTTTCCGGTCGATCAAAATAACGTGAATTCAACCAATGCCAATCGCAACAAACCCTACGATTGGGTGCTTGCCGATCCGGATCTGCAACCGCTAGTTACCTCCACCATCATCGGCACCATCACGGCGCCGGCGGGTTTTGTGTTCGACACCAGATTATTCACGCAGCTTGCACTTGATGCTTCGTTTACGCCGGCGCTGGTGGGCGATAGTGCGGCACCCAACATGCAACACATGGCGGTTGTGCGCGATTTTGTCGTGCCGCCGCAGTAGCTAGCCGCGCGCCCCAGCGGGCGGCCGCTACAAAAACGAATCTTGATAACCAGCGTCTTCGATGCCAAGCGCTGCAGCCGTGGCTTGCAATGGCAAAAAGCAGTCGAGCATAACTGCCAGCTCGTCGGTGCGGGTGCTGCCGATCGATTTTTCATAGCTGCCTGGGTGCGGGCCGTGCGGAATTCCCATCGGATGATGCGACACACTGCCGGGCCCAACCCCACGACGCGAGGTGAAGTGGCCGTCGCAATAGAAGATGATTTCGTCGCAATGGGTTGAACTATGCGGGTACGGACACGGAATGGCTTCTGGGTGGAAATCGACGAGCCGCGGCACAAAACTGCACACCAGTGCGCCGCGCGCAGCGAACGTGCCGTGCCAGGTTGGCGGCAAGTGCACCGACGACACGCGGGGTTGGAAATTCAGAATCGGGAAAGCCCACGGATACACCGTGCCGTCCCAGCCCACCACGTCGAACGGCGCGTCTTGATATTCAAAACCGTGCCAGCGGTTCTGCCGTTTCACGGCAACGTGGCGAATGCCTTCGTCGGTGGTGCCAGCAAACGTCGGCCGTTTGAAGTCGCGATGGCAGTACGGTGCGTCCATGCGTAGCTGGCCAACATCGTTGCGCCATTGCTTTGGTACGTGCAGGCCGCCGCTGAGTTCCATCCAAAACCAGTATTGTTCGCCTACATGTTTGGCTTCGCCCAACGTGAAGCGATGCAGCAGGCCACGCGGAATGAAGACGTAATCGCCTTGCGCAAACGTAACGTCGCCCAACATCGTGCGCAGCGTGCCGCCACCGCGATGGATGTAGATCAGCTCATCGCCATCGCCATTGCTGACATACACGGGGTCGTCGGCAGTCGGAAACGCGACGCCCGAAATAACGTCGCTGTTGAACAACAGCGCGGTGCGGCTGTTGAGCGCGCTGCCGTCTTGCCCACTTTTGGCACCGGCGAGTTGCGGCGTGACGTAGTGACGTTTGGCCAGCGGGCGGGTGGCCTCGGTGCTGGCGGCTACTGGCGGCGCCCAGCCATGCGTGGTTGGCACCGCGCGCTGGGTATGCGGCCGACGCAAGTGGTACATGATGGTGTACGGCCCGTCGAAGCCATCGCGCGTGAAGCATTCTTCAAAACGCAAACTGCCGTCGGGGCCACGCAACGCGATGTGGTGTTTGCGTGCGATGTCACCTAGCTGCATTCGATCAAGCATAGAATTCGCTTTCGTTACGACGACGCTTTGGTACCCAACTGTTCGCGTTCGATGCTTTCGAACAACGCGCGGAAATTGCCAGCACCAAACCCACGGTCACCTTTGCGTTGGATGACTTCGTAGAAAAACGGGCCAGCGCTTGGGTCTTTGTACAGGCCCGCTGATTCTTTCAAAAAGATCTGCAGCATGTAGGCGTGGTGATGATCGCCGTCGACCAGAATGCCGAGGTTGCGCAACACATTGATGTCTTCGTCGATCTTGGCGATGCCCGATTTTTCGATGCGCGCCGGCAGCATGTCGTAGTAGCTGCCTGGGGTCGGCATGAACGAAACCCCATTTTGCCGCAAGCCTTCGACTGCATTGATAATGTGATTCACGGTCATGGCCACGTGTTGCACGCCGTCGCCACGCAACTCTTCGTTGAAGATGTTGATCTGCGACGATTTGAAGAACGGCCGTGCTGGTTCATTGTTCGCAAAGCGCACGCCCGACGCAGGTTCCCACATCACGATCGATTTGAGGCCCGAACCGGTTTTGCGGTTTGGATCAACGTCGGTGGTGTGGAACGCCACCTGCCACATTTGCTCGAAGCCCATCACGTGTTCCAACCACAGCAGCATTGGCTTCATGGTTTGGAAATTCGACGTCACGTGATCGATGTCGGCAAAGCCGTAGCGGTTTTTGCCGCCAGTGCCCGCAGGCAGCGCGACCGCGCCTGGGTACAACGCCCGAAAGCCGCGGCGTTCGCGAAAGCGGAAGGTGCAGTCGCCAAACGGGGTGGTAATCGAGAACTGCCGTAGCGTGCCGCCGTCGTCAGTAAATGTCGCAATTTCATCGATTGCGGTGCCACCACGGGCTTCGAGCAGCTTGAAGGTCTTTTCGATGTCTTCGACCTCGAAGATCAACGTGCCAACACCGTCGGGATGCTTGGCCAAAAAGCGAGCAGCGCGGCCGGCTTCGCCTGGCACGTTGTCGAGTGGCTGCGAACAAACGATGTCGATATTGCCGGCCGAAAAACATGCCGAACGTTGGCGCCCGGCGTGTTCAAGTTCAGGGCTGGACCGCCAGGTCTCGGCGAAGTCCATGCGATCGATGTAGAACTTGCGCGAACGGTCGAGGTCGCGCACATACCAATGAATGCCTTCGAGGCGTTTGATGCCGAGTGATTCTGGTTTGGACATGAAGTGCCTTAGCTATTGGCGTCGGGTTGGCGGTCAGGGTGAGCGTCGGCGAAGGCCGGCATCGCTGCGTAGCGCTTTTCGAGGGCCACGAGCAAAGGAAGGTGGCTAAAATCGACGCCAAAACGATGGGCCGAGTATAGCTGGGGCTGCAGCGCGAGGTCCGCGATGGTTGGTGCGTTGCCGACTGCGAATTCGCCGGCCACGTCGGCCGCTGATGCTGCGAAGGATTCCAAGCCTGGCTTCATGAAGTGCTGTACCCACGCCCGTTCATCGCCGCCGAGCTCCGTCACTTTGCGGGTTGTGCTCAGGTTTTGCAGGGGCTGAATGCCTGAATTGACGATTTCGGCGAGTGCACGTGCGCGGGCGCGCAGGTATGGATCCGCTGGCAACACGCGAACTTCAGGAAAGCGCTCGTCGAGGTACTCGATGATCGGCAACGATTGCGACAAATATTTGTGGCTGCCGTCGGCTTCGATAATTTCCAAAGTAGGCACTTGCGCCATCGGGTTGAGCGCGCGAAATCCGGGGGCTTTTTGTTGGCCGCCGTCTTTGATCAGATGCACGCTGAGATACGTCCATGGCAATTTCTTGAGGCCAAGCGCGATGCGCACGCGATAGCTTGCCGATGAGCGCCAATAGTTGTGAAGGATGAGTTGCATAGGTTCCTCGCTTGCTTAGCCAGCCGCAACGACGGTTTGATCAATTTCGCCGAACGGTGAATTGCCCGCCGCGTCGACCGCTTGAATTTGGATGCGATCGCCGACCTTCATGAACGGCGTTTTGGCTGCACCGGTTTCGATGATTTCGATCATGCGAATTTCCGCGAGGCAGGAGATGCCGCGGGCGCGGTCTTCGTTGGAAACGGTGCCGCTGCCGACGATGGTGCCTGCCGTGAATTTGCGGGTTTTGCTGATATGCGCAATGAGGTCGTGAAACGAAAAGTGCATTTCTGGCCCAGCGTCGCAGTCGCCAATGCGTTCGCCGTTGAGCGTCGAACGCACGCGCATGTGCAACCGGCCATCGCGCCAAGCATCGCCGAGCTCGTCGAGCGTAACGGCGAACGGTGAAAAGGCCGTGGCTGGTTTGCTTTGGAAAAAGCCAAAGCCTTTGGCCAATTCGTTCGGAATCAAGTTGCGCAAGGTGCAGTCATTGGCCAGCATGACTAAGCGGACGTATTTGCCTGCATCGGCCGCCGTGGTGCCTTGTGGTGTATCGCCGAGCACAACGCAAACCTCGGATTCGTAATCGAGGCCCCAGGCTGAATCGGCTAACGGAATGTTGGCGCGTGGAGCCAGCATGTCGGAGGAGCCACCTTGGTAAACTAACGGATCCGTCATCATCGTCGCCGGCGGTTCGGCGCCGCGCGCTTTGCGCACAAGGATGACGTGATTCAAAAATGCCGAACCGTCAACCCATTCGTACGCGCGTGGCAGCGGGGCAGCGAGTTGGGTGACGTCAAGCGCGGCGGTTTCGATGCTGCCACTGCGGAGCTTGGCATCGATAGCGCGCAGGGCTGGTTCGGCGGCTTGCCAATCATCCAGCGCGGCCTGCATCGTCGGCCACGTGGCTGGTGGCAGCGCGTAACGCGTGCCATCGGCGCTAACCACAATCAATTGGCCATCACGTGGATGGCCAGTGCTAAGTGTGCCCAGGGTGCGCAACGTTGCTAGTTTCATGGCAATCTCCGTCGAAGTTGCCACACGGTACCCCTGGGCCTGCGACGGGTCAATACACGCTACTGCAGTGCTGTTGGCGCCACGCTTTAATTGAAGACCGACGCGCCAAAGCGCCCACGGCTTGGTACTCGCTCTGAAACCGTACTGGCCGAAAACGCGGTTGCCCGGATTGCATCATACCCACCTGGAAACGTCGCCAACTGCACGTTTAGGGAGGTTGGGGTGTCGGTCGCTGTCACATTAAAGGTATCGAGAGGGGCAGGGAGCCGCGGTATTACTAGCTTGCCAACCGTGTGTGGCGAGATCATTTCGTGAGTAAAGTTCACGCCTGGCGCCGGGCGTGCGATGCGAAATGAAGCAAAGGTCGTCTCGGCGGAGCCTTCGTTAGATTCCGTCCACAAAATCGTGTTGGCATTGAGATCGACGGCAGGCGCGGCCAACAGCCATGGCAGTTGGTTTTGCCCGACATCGAAGGTGAACGCTGCGTTGGCCGTGCGCTCAAAAAAGAGCTGGGAGGCGCCCGAACTGCGGCGAATGCTCGTAAGGATGAAGGCGTCAGCGTTGGCAATATCTGCAACTTTGAGCAGCCCAGTTGTCAGTGGGGACAAGGGCAATGGATACGTAAGCGCGGTGCCATCGGGCGCGGTCATTTCCAATTTGCCCACGACCAACTGCGCACTGCTTTGCGCGCTGGTTACCACGGCTGGCGTGTTGGTCAAGGTTGCCGCAAGCTGGACTGAATTGGTAAACGTGCGGTTGGTCAAGTCGAGTACGCCAGCAGGAATCGTCACGTTGGGGGCGAAAAATGAGCGAGGCGTTGGCCCGCGCGCCGTCACGTAGATGTTTGACATCGTGCAACCGGTGTCAACCATGATTGTCACCGACGGAGTTGCATTGCCTAAGGCGTTGCCGCATTCGGTGCGAACATCGTATGACGTCGCGCCCACAACGGTAGGCAGATTGAAGACGCGTGACACCTTGGTTGTGGTGACGGTGACGCGGTCGGTAGCTAGTTGGTCGCCAGGCTCAACCGCGAGAAATGTGTAGACCGTTTGGCTGGTGGCCGGCGCGATCAACGGCATCACCACGGTAACGCTGCCGCCCGTGCGCATGGTTGCTTGCGCGGTGCCATCGGGCCCTGATTTGGCAACGGCAACGACTGTGTCGTCGGCATTTTGAAACACCACATCAGCGTTGGGGACGATTGCGCCACGGTTGACAACGGTAACTTTCACGACGCCGGTGGTCGGCGCGTCGATGCAGGTCTGGCATGCGTCGGTTGGCGCAGCGTCGGGGTCTTGCTTCACAATGCTGCCGCAAGCCGGAACTAACAACGAAAGGCCAAGGAGTAAGCTGCCATACGTGCGTTGATGCATACGCTGACGATTTTACCCCATTTTGCGAGCTGTCAGTGAATTCCTAAGCGTTGGCTGCGCGCTTGGTCACAGGCTTCCGCGGCTTGGCCAGTTTGGCAGGGCTGGCTGGCTCGGCGAAGCCACGGTCACGCATCAACGCCGTCGGATCGACGACACGGCCGCGAAAATTATGAAAGGCGGCTTCCGGCGCGAGCGAATTGCCAACCGCAAGGATGGTGTCATGTAGGCGTTTGGCGGTCTTTTTATGGAAGAACGACCCCGCTTCGATAAACGCATCGGCAGCGTCGGCGGTCAGCGTATCAGCCCACAAGTACGAGTAGTAACCAGCGGAATATCCGTCGCCGGAGAAAATGTGGCTGAAGTGGGTGGGCCGATGCCGCATGCCTACTTCGGGCGGGCATTTGATTTCGGCCATGACCGCGGCTTCGAATTTACGTGCGTCGATCGGCTTGGCCCCTGGCCCGGCAGGCGCGAGGTGAATCTTTAGATCGTAGATTGCTGACGCCAAATATTCGACGGTGCGAAACCCCTGGTTGAAATTCCGAGCTTTTTCGATCTTGGCGCGCAACTCGGCCGGCATCGGTTTGCCAGTTTGATAATGCAGCGCAAATTTGCTGAGAATCTCTGGAGTCGCAAGCCAGCGTTCATGCAATTGGCTTGGCAATTCAACGAAGTCACGTTTGGTGTTGGTACCTGCCAACGTTGGGTACGTTACGTTCGACAACAAGCCATGCAAGCCGTGGCCGAATTCATGAAAAAGGGTGACCGCGTCGTCCCACGAAATAAGCACGGGGCCGCTGCCCTTGGCGCCTTTGACGAAGTTCGAGTTATTTGAAACGATTGGCGTGATCGCTGCGTTGAATTTTTCTTGGGTCCGGTACTCGGACATCCAGGCCCCGCTGCGTTTGCCGTTGCGAGCGTACGGGTCAAAGTAGAAAATCCCGACGAGCTTGCGGGTGCTGCCGGTTTTGCGCGTCACTTCGTATGCGGTGACATCGGGATGGTACACCGAGGCGGACTTGGCGGGCTTAAACGTAAGGCCGTACAATTGCTGCGCCATCCAAAACATGGAGTCGCGTAGTTTGTCGAGTTGCAGATACGCTTTGACTTCGTTTTGGTCGAGCGCGAACTGCGCTTTGCGAACGCGTTCGGCATAAAACCGATAGTCCCAAGGTTCGATGCGGCTCGGTGCAGCATTGGCGATTCGCAGATCTTCGTCGAGCAACTTCTGCATTTCGGCGATTTCGCGTTGTGCGGTAGCGGCGGCGGCGGGCCAAACGCTCATCAGCAAGTCCAGTGCAGCTTGCGGCGTTTGCGCCATGTTGTCGGCGATAATCCAGTGCGCGTGTGAAGTGAACCCTAGCAGCTTGGCGCGTTCGGCGCGCAGCGTCAGGATTTCTGCAATGATAGGATTGTTGTCGTGGGCACCAGGATGATCGCCGCGCGACACAAACATTTTCCACGCTTTTTCACGTAGGTCGCGCCGGGTTGAAAACGTTAGGAAGGGCTCGATCGACGACCGCGTATTGGCAAAGCTCCAGCCCTTGTGTTTTTGTTCGGCGGCTACGTTGCGCGCTGCGGCGATCACGGATTCGGGCAAGCCAGCGAGGTCGGCTTGGTTGGCCACCAGCAGCGATTGATTTTCTTGATCGGCCAGTTCGTTTTGCGAAAATACGGTGTACAGAGTTGCAAGGCGACCGTTGATTTCGGTCAGGCGTTGCTTGGCGCTTTGATCGAGGCCGGCGCCGCGGCGGACATACATCGCGTAGGTGGATTCGGTGAGTCGCAATGCTTCGCCTTTTAGTTTGGCTTTGCTGCGGTTGTCGTACACGGCTTTGATGCGGGCAAACAGCGTAGGGTTTTGCGTAACTTCATCGCCGAGCGCGGCCATCTTGGGCGCCATTTCGACTTCGATTTTCTGCACAGCTTTGTCGGCCATCGTCGAGGCGTACACGCTGAACACCGTGCTGGCGCGGCTCAAGGCTCGGCCGGCATCATCGAGGGCCGCAATGGTATTGGCAAAGGTCGGTGGTGTGGTCGCGCTGGCGATCGCATCGATGTCGGCGCGGTACATGGCCATGCCACCGTCAAGCGCGTCGGTAAACGCGTTGACTTTCACTTGGTCAAACGGTGGCAGGCCGCCGTACTTGCCTTTCCATGGCGCGAGCAACGGCGGCAACCGTGCAGCGCTGAAACTGGATTTGACAGCGCGCTTGCTGGCCGGTTTGCGAGTAGGTGGTTTAGCTTTGGTTCCCGCGCGAGCTTTCATGGCGCGCAGTGTACCACCCGCAGCGCAGCGGTGTGCTGTGCGATGCGCCGCCAGATTGACGGCCAGTTGTAGCGTGCAGACCGGAACGGGGGTCCTAAAGGAGAACGGC
>JAKQOD010000273.1 GCA_029565465.1 Deltaproteobacteria bacterium | reverse complement strand
TTCTATGCCTTTCCGCAGGTGCATTGGAAAAAGATCCGCACGACCAATAGCGTCGAGCGCCTCAATGTAGAAATCAAACGCCGCACGCGTAGCGTCGGCGCGTTTCCCGATCGGGCCAGCTGCTTGCGCCTCGTCACGGCGATCGTCGTCCAGCAGACCAAGCTATGGATTTATCGACCGTATCTCAACACGTCCGGTTTCCGGACATCACCCACGAAGGAGGCCTCAGCCCAACTGGCCGCCTAATCCGCTGGAGCAATATTTTTTCAACTACACAAATTTTGAGACTTGACCTTCGAAATTCCAGGCGTTGTTACGACGAACGGCACTACGCCGGAAGGCGAAAACGGTCGGACTGACTTTGTGTTTTTTGATCGAGATAGCAAAGTCTCGCGGGCACTTACGTTGGCATTGAGTGGAAATGACAGCGAACGAAGAGCGGCCACAATAAGAACGATGAACCAAATGCGCGACAATCCGACAGCCTACGGCATTAGCGAAATTGGCGGGGCGCTAGCAATTTTGGACGTACGCAAAATCGCTGAACGAATAGATAAAATCGATAGGGATCCAACGTTGACAGCCGAAGAACGGCTACAGCAAATCACTGAGTTCGTTCAATTTGTCGTTGACCACGAAATGTTCCATACGCTGCAAGTAACCGAGACATTCGGGCGCGATTTAACCGACATCATGAACTCTCAATCCGCTGAACCGAGTACTGCAGGCGGGGCAATGCTTCAGGAGTTTGGTAAGTCCCAGTTGAAAGCTTTTTTGAACGGTATTTCGACGCAGGTTGGCCAATGAAGGCTACTGTCTTTGTGTTTCTTATTGCTTGCAGCGCTGGTAGCGCAACCCAGCCGGCTGTCAGCACGAAAGCCACACAGTGTTTGCAACCGAGCGTGCAACTTTCGCTAGTACCGAAAGACTTAGTACCTGGCTGCAAACATGATGATCGTGGAATGACGTTAACAGCTTACGACATGCATCAACTTTCGGAACTCTTAGTTGCTGTTCCCGAATTTTCAGGCGTTCCCTTTGAATTTGATTTTAGCAATGATCTTTCAATCGATAGCGAGATGATGCGCAATTCGCCGACGCCTGAACGTTATGCTTGGTTGTCAAAACTTGGGGTTTTGATTCTGCAGCAGCCGAACGGGGCGAAACTTTACCGCATTTACAAAGAGACCAAAGGCTGCGTCCTTCAATGGCGACTAAAGCTGTGTAGGGAGTCCGGTCATCTTTAAAGTAGATGCCGAGATCTAAACAAAACCAGAATGGGGCGCCTTAGAAAGGCGCTGCTCGCTCCCCTACTCGTTCTGATTGCCGCTGTCGTCGTCGCGTTTCCAGAAGCGTAAGCGGCTAGGGCGCTCTTCTTTGGTGTCGTCGTCGGCCTTGGTGTCTTTGCCGTCCTTGCCGT
Source organism: Deltaproteobacteria bacterium (assembly GCA_029565465.1). GTDB lineage: Bacteria > Myxococcota_A > Polyangia > Haliangiales > Haliangiaceae > JABFXX01. The sequence goes on along the minus strand of JAKQOD010000273.1, from coordinate 10,281 downwards.
CGACTTTGGCCAAGGCTTTTTCGTTTTTGTCGCCGGCTTTGTCGCCGTTTTTGCTATCGCGCTTGAGGCGGACGGATGATTTGATGTCGGGTTCGGCGCCGCCAAAGCGTTCGCTGTTGGGGATGAAGCGAACCTCGGTTTTGATTTCGAACGACAGAGTGGTAAGCAGCTTGGCGATTTCGTCGCTGAGATTGATATGCTCAAGAAATTCGCGGGTTTCGCGGGCAATGACGTCGAGGACTTTGTCTTTGGTAGCATCTGCCGACGACGCGATGTAGCCCGGGATGTTGGGCAGGTTCATGTCCTTGGCAACTTTGCGCAGGCTGTCCTCGGTTTGATAAACCGCGCCCATGCCAGCGGTGAACGTTTTGCGCACGAGCTCGGGTACCAACTGCTCAAGCCGTTGCCGAATGCTTTCGGTAAGCCGGTCCGACACGGGTTCACTGCGGTCGCGGTTCTTGTCATCCGTGTCGTCGTCGTTTTCCATGGGGCTCCCTAGGGACTATGGCCGGATTATGGCACAGCGTGTCAATGTGTCGCTAAACGATTGCCGCAAAAGCGTTTGCAGCGCGGCTGGGTAGGTTACAATTTTGGGTATGGAGCAGCCGGCCAAGGAGAGGGCAGCAGGGCCGGCAACGGTGCCGGCGACTGTTGTGGCTGAGCCGGCGACCAAGGAATCTGGCAGCGCCGCTGCTGGTTCTGGCCCGACCAAAGCCGCGGCCAGCGATTCGATCGCGATGATGGCGGCGCAGCGCAATGCACAATACGAAGGCCGCAGCACCAACCAGCCGTTGCGCAGTTGGCGTGCGGCACGGGCGTATTGGACCACGATGAGGGTGATCCAAAGTTATTTGTGGGTACGTTTTTGGTCGCGCTTTCGATCCGATGATTGGCTTGATCACGCGTTGCACGCTGCGCACTTGCGCAACGCGCGCCGCATCGAAAAAACGATCTGCGCATTGCAGGGCTTGTTCATCAAAGTTGGGCAGCTCATCAGCATCATGACCAACTTCTTGCCCGAGGAGTTTCGCCGCGAGCTGGAAGGCCTGCAAGACGCCGTGCCGCCACGACCATCGGCCGATATCGAAGCACGCTTGCGCGAAGAGCTTGGCGCGTCGCCCAACGAATTGTTTGCGAGCTTTGAGCCGCGGCCGATTGCGTCGGCGTCGATCGGTCAAGTGCATGTAGCGCGGTTGCACAGCGGCGAAAAAGTAGCCGTCAAAGTGCAATATCCCGACATCGAAGAGATTGTGCGCAGCGACTTGCGCACGTTGCGCCGGATCTTTCGCATCGTGTCGTGGTTCGTGCCGTACCAAGGCCTCGACGAGGTGTATCGCGAGATTCGCGCGATCGTGATCGCTGAGCTCGACTACCGCGCTGAAGCTGAAAGTGGCGTACGCATCGCTGCCAACTTCGAGGGTCGGGAGGATGTGAAGTTTCCACAGGTGGTTGCCGAGCGCTCGACGGCGCGGGTGTTAACCACGCACTTTGAAGCGGGTTGTAAGATCAGCGATCTCGCAGCGCTCAAAAAGATGGGCATCGATCGCCCAACGCTGGCGCGGCAGATGGTGGAAATCTATTGCCAGCAGATCTTCACCGACGGCGTGTATCACGCTGATCCGCATCCAGGAAATCTGCTGGTCCGCACCGACGCCAAAGGCCAGCCGCAGATCGTGTTTTTGGACTTCGGCGCAGTCGCCGAGATACCAGGCGAAGTGCGGCAAGGCATGGTTGAGCTGGTGCAAGGCGCGATCACGCGTGACACCGGCCGCATTGTTGCGGCGATGCGCCAGATGGGCTTTGTGGCGCGTGGCGCCGACGAGCGCGTGTTTGAACAAGTGATCGAGTATTTTCACGACAAGTTCCAAGAGAACATTTCGCTCGATTCGCTCAACCTCAAAGATGTGAAATTCGATCCGCAGAAAAGCCTCGAAAGCCTGGCTGACTTGCGCAAGATGGATATTTCGCTGCGCGAACTGTCGGAGAACTTTCATGTGCCCAAAGAGATCATCGTGTTGGAACGCACGCTGCTGCTCATCATGGGCTTGTGCACTGAGCTGGATCCAACGCTCAATCCGATGACCGTGATCCGGCCGTATCTTGAGCGCTTTGTGCTGGGCGATTCCGGCGATTGGTCCGAGCTGCTGGTCGATGCGTCCAAAGACATGGTGATGACGGTGACGGCGCTGCCAGGCGAAATGCGCAAGTTCATGCGGGCAGCGCAAAGCGGCGACTTGCAGCTGAAGTTTCGCAATTTGGAAGCATCAAGCCAGTTGATGTATCGCTTAGGGCACCAAGTTATCTTTGCGGGGGTCGGAATCGCTGGGGCATCGATCGCGGTGATTATGGAAGGCCGCGGCGAAATCGACCGCGCGGTCTGGGGCTGGTGGACTGCGCGGATTTGTGGCGCGATGATCGTGTGGTCGTGGTGGACCTCGCGCAATTTGTTGCGGCCGCGGAAATAACGGCGAATCGGGCGCTCGAAACGCCGCTACGCGCTCAGCAGGCGCCACAGCGTGCCACCGGTCGGCCATAATAGGCGCACATGCCTCTAGGCGCGATCTCCGGATTGTGGCATTCACGCCGGGGCACGCGGCACCCCGTGGCATTTTCGCAGTTTTCTGGACACCTGCATTTTCGCAGGTAACGATGATTTTTCAGAAATTAACCGCACGCATCAGCGCGTTGCATAGCTAAGGCAGTATCCATGATCGCAGTTATCGGAAATCTCATCGTCGCAGCCGTCGTGTGCAGCTTGTTCACCGCTACCGTTCGCCTGTCAAAATAGGGCCGATCTAAGGCCTGGCGATTTCGCATTTGGCGTTTGCGCTTTGCGCCACAATGGAATACATGACTGCCCGTGCGCGCCACAGTGCTTCCCCGGGTAGGCCGGTTGCCGATTCTCGAAGACTTATCGCCTGGCGATACCGATGCCATTCGGTTGTTGCTGCGCGGCGACTCGGTGATCGACTGGCACAAATTGGCGTTCACCGACCACGCCGAAGTTGACCGCTTCTTGCGGCTCAATGAGTTTGATCCTGAGTCGGAAGATGAAATGAACCGGCTCGAAGAAATTCGGGCCGATGCCGTGGAATACCTCGGCCGCGCGTTTTCGGTCTCGGTGCCGGATGACGTGGCTGGCGAAGTTGCAGCACGCGATTTGTTCTTGATGGCGTCGCGCCCTGGACCGCAGCAAAAGTGGGCGTGTGTCGCGCTCAAAGTGATGCACATCATTCACCACATCAATGGCCGGCAAGCGCTGTTAAAAGTCGCGGTTTCGGACGACGCGATCTTTCGCGAAATCGAACTCAAAGTGATGCATGTCGTTGAGCAGCTGCGTGCAGCTGGCGCGCCAATTGCGGAATTTGAGTGGAGCCGCAAACCTAAAGATTCGCAGATTACCAAGCTGATGGCTAAGCGCTCGACGTTGGCTGCCAACATCTACGACAAGCTGCGCTTTCGCTTGATCGTGCCGCACATGGACGACTTGGCCCCGACGCTGGCGACGCTGACGCGGCAATTGATTCCGTTCAACTATGTGGTGCCTGGCGAGTCGGTCAATCAGTTGATCGACTTTGACGCCATCATGCAAAGCAAAACCGGCCGCACCGACAAACGCGCTGGCACCGCGCAGCCGTATAACGAATTTTCCGGCACCAGTTATCGCATCATCAACTTTGTCGCCGACTTGCCGTTGCGGCTTGAACGTTTGATGCCAAGTACCGAGATTCGCTCGACCATGTCGCACGTGGTGTTTGTGCTCACCGAGTTCCAAATCGCCGACAAAAACACCGCGATCCAAAACGAGTTGGGCGATTGCAGCCACGATGCCTACAAAGCGCGCCAACACGAACGCGTCCGCGCTCGTTTGTTCCGCGACCCAGGGGAACCGCTTACGCCGGACTGAGCGGTGCTGCTACGCGGTGCGGCGGCGGCGCAGGCCGAGGATCCCAAGCACGAGCGTCGTGAGCACGATGCTGCTGCCGGGTGAGCGTTGCGCGTCGCAACAACCGGTGCGTGCGCCTTTGGCCGGTGGTGCGAGGTTGGTTGGCGTGGTGTTGCTGCCACCTTGCGGCGCTGGCGTCGGCGCTGCGCGGTTGCCGCCGCCGATGATTGGGCGTCGGGCATCGTCGGCGGTGAGTTTGCAGTTGCCATCGAGCGTGAACACCAGCGGTTTGGTGAACGCTGAGCCGGCGCTGCCGCGCGCTGCGATTTCGCAGCCTGCACCTACTGCGGTCGCCGTGACGACTGCACCGGTCGGTGCGTCGGTGATGACATGGGTGCCGACCCGGGTTGGCTTGCTGACTTGATACGTCAATGCTGCGGCTTTGCCGTCGCCCCACACCGCGGCGTCATCGTCGACCACGACGCCCGCGCGTCCGCCTACTGTTGCAAGCGGCTTCGGTGTCGGCGCCGCAGCGCCGGTGGCCGTCAGCACATGCAGCGCTTGTTTGGTTGGTCCGGGCACGTTGAGGCGATAGTCCGTCACCGGGTAGCGCGCGGCATCGCAATTACCGCGGGTAACTGTATTGCCCCAACAATCTTTGAGCGTCGATGCTACAAGTTTCGCTGCAGGGTTGCCCGTAGCACTCACGGTGGTGAGGCCCAGTTGCGACGCACCGACCACCGCTGTCACCCGATTGCCGGTTTGGGTCAGCTTGGGCACCAACCGAAAGCGCAGCATCAAGTCGCGTGCTGCATCGTTGGTGGTGGCTTCGTCGAGGATAATCATGGTGGCATCGCTGCCGCCGCGGGTTGGCACTACGATCACATCACGATGCGCCACGGGCACGTCGCTGTTGATTTCGCGAAACCGGAACTGGTCGGCGTAATCGCAACGCGCGAGCACGGTGCCACCACCCATTTGATGCGCCCATTTCCAACCGGTCTCTTGCGACCAAAAACCTTGGCCCGGCGGATAATCAGGTGGCAAATTCTTCGACGGTAGCGTCGGTGCATTGCTGGTGAGCGTTGATAATGTGCCATACGGCGACGGATCGGTCAGCACATCATCGACGCCGCGCGACAACACCACGTTGCCAGCATCGGCGTTCATGTGGTCGACGGTGCCAATGCCCGAACACTTCATCGCGGTCCAGATGCCGTCGGTGCCCCACTTGGTGCGGGCGTACAACGTGCTGGTGCCGCTGGCTAAATACCAGGTCGCATTGGTGTTGCGCAGCTCGTCGTTGGCGCCGGCGCGCGCAGGCACATCGCCGTCGAGGGCGAGTGCTTCAAACAGCACAAAGTCATCGAAGCGCAGCTTGAGCTTGCGCAATTCTTCGACGGCCATTTGGCGATACGGCAGCGCTGCGCCGCTGATCGCCGTGGCTGCAAGCGTGAGCATCGCAACCTCGATATTGCCGGTTGCAGCTTCGGTGTCACCGTTGGCAAACGTTTGGCCGCCGGGCGCCAACGCTGCGACATGGCGTGCGTACACTTGCTCGAAAAATGTAGCGAGCCCGGTCGGCGGTGGTGCATACGCTTGCAGCGCGCGGCCGGCCAATGCGTATTCGGCGATCGACAGCGGCGCATATTGCCAGCCTTCGGTCCAATCGCCGCCAGCCATTACCCCAGTGGGCGCCAACGCTTTGGCCATGTCGTTGCCCCACAAATCGTCGACGACGGTGCGCCACAATTTGGTGCCGGCTGCGCCACCTTCATCGCCTTGCGCAATCGCGATTAACGTTGCGCCGAGCAGCCAGCCAGCTTGGTAGTTACTCGCTGCTTCGCGCGCGTGATAGCCCTTGTCGAGATACCAATCGGTCCACACTTTCCACCGGCCGCGTGCGCGCGCTTTGAGCGCGGGTGTCATGCCTGGATAATCGTACAACCAATCATATGCCAACGCGGTGTACGGGCCCATGACGCGCATCGGGTAGCCGCTATCGCGCCGAATCGATTCATCGCCGCCTTTGCCATCGCCAACGTCTTGCCGATCGTCGAGGATGGCAGTGAAATAGCGAATCACGGTGTTGGCGTACGCGGCTTTGTCGGTGACCACCCAGGCCACCAAACAGTTTTGGATCGACGCGGCCCACGTAAACGCCATGTACACGTCGTGATCATATTCTTTGGGATCTTTACCAATGGTGTCGCACTTGGCGACCATGCGCGAAACCACCGAGTTGGGATCTTTGGCAGCGGCTTTCCAGCTGGCACGCAGCTCGCTGTTTAAGACGATGCGCGGATGGGCTCCGGTTGGCACCGCTGATGCTTCGGCCGCCGCATCGTGTTGCGCGACCAGCAATGAAATGACGGCAGCTACGCCAGCTTGAACGACGGTTACTTTCGACACCGCCACAGTGTAGCGCGCAAAACGCGAGCAAGCTGCGCTAGTGTTGCCATATGCAATACGCGAAGTTGGGCGTTGCACTGCTGGCGTGCAGCATCGCTGCCACAGCATGTCACCCAAGTGGCGCGCTGCATCCGGCTGGCGCTACCGCACCTGCGATAATTTTGTATCAAGACGGTGTGGTGCTCGATGGCCAACTAGCGTTTATGACGTCGACGCCGCCGTGGTTAACCCGCTACGACATCGCCTTGCATAGCCGCGCCGAGGCCAGCGGGTTACGCAGCATCGTGACGGTGCATAATCCAACCAACGCGCCGTGGCGTGGTGCGGTTGTGCAGCTGGCGGCGACGCCCGTGCCTGCTGCATTGCGGCCGGCGTCAGCCATGGATCAGGACGCGGACCGTATTCCGGATCTTGAGGATATTTGCAGCGAAGACGACGAGGGCCCAGGCGCTGGACCAGCTGAAGATTGCCCGGAAACCGCAGCCATTTTTACCGGCAGCCAGTTGGGCCCTTTGTTGTCACGTGTCATGTTTAGCGGCAAAAACTCGGCAACGCTGCCGCCGTCGCCCCAGGCGCTCATCGACGTTGCGACGTTGTTGCAGCAAACCCCCGACATTCAACGGCTGGAAGTTGGCGTGCATGCCGTTGCCGGTGAGCGCATCGACATCGCAGTGCAGCGTTTATGGGCGGTGCTCGCGCTGCTGCAAGCGCGCGGCGTTGCGGCCGAACGCTTAGTTCCGTTGCTGTACACCGACCCAGTGCGTGAACCCATTGGCTGGGTAGCCTTTCGCATGCTGCAAACGCGACGGCAGTGGCGCAGCGTTGCGCGCAACTACGACCCACGGCACGACCTGGCGCGAAGCCCCACGGCGGCGCCCGTCGCGCCGATGCGCGTTACATTGCCCAAACTCGTTGATGTAGCGGCCGGCGCACGCCGGGAGTTTATGTTGTTGGAAGTGCCGCTCGACGTGGAAGTTGTGAATTGGTGGCAGCCTTCGACGGCGGCGCCACAGCGCGCTGGCGCGGTACCGGCTTTGTTGGTGCACAACCCCAATCTGTCGACGATTTCGGCCGGACCTGCGACGCTACGGCGCAATCGCGAGGTGATCAACAATGCAAGGCTCGAAGCCCTGGCACCTCAAACAACCCAGGTCGTGCCGCTTTCGGTGAGCCCCAACGCCGCGAGCCAGCCACCGGTGCAAACAACCGTGCAACACGATGAAGTACCGTTGCGCATGGTGGCCGTGCACGATGGCGTGGTGCAGCTCGAACGGGCGATGCGGCGGCGTACCTCCTATACCATCGACGATGTTGCACTAATGCCGAATCGAGTTTTGGTCGCGCATCCGCGATCGCAGCGCTATCACGTTGCAGATGTTACGCCTGCGGCGATCGACCTTGGCGCCGTGCTGGCGGTACCGCTGACCGCGACCGCACGCACGCAAGCCGTCGACGAACGCACGGTGTTTGTTTACGAATACGCCTTGGACGCTGCCGACCTGGCGCTGGCACCGTATGTGGCTAACAGCAATTTGAACGCTGCGGCCAAACGTGACCTGCGTGTGATGGAGGAACTGCGCGAGCAGGTTCGGGTCGCGCAACACGCGCTGCAAAGCTTGGTGCTGGCCACGCCGCTGAACCCAAGCGAGCGCAAGGCGTTGCAGCAAACCTTGATGGCCCGCTCGCAGCGTTATTTCGAGACCACCGCTGCATTACGCAGGGCCGCACACGCCTTCAATATGGCGCCATGAACAGCTCGCTGAGCTGGTGCTGCGCGACGAATGTTGCGCGATCGATGACCATCACAATATCGCTCGGCTCGTCGGCGCGTTCACGTGCAGCAGCGCTATCGTCGATGCGGTAGCCGAGTTTTTCGAACACGCGGCGCGAGCCGGTGTTGGCTGGCACGATCGCTGCGTAAATACGTTCAAGCCCCACGCCATATTCGCTTGGCGGTGCAAATGCAAAATGGTGAATCATCAACGCAAAGTAGGTGCCCAACCCGCGGCCTTGGCGCTTGCGGTCAGCGATCATGAATGCGAACTCGGCAGCGCCCGCGCCGGTTTCGATGTCGCGCAGGTCGGCGTCGCCGACCAAATCGTCGTCGACAAATAAGTGAAACTGCCGAGCGCCCGATGCGTTCATGGTGGCGTAGTGCGTCACCACATCGGCAGCCGTCATCGCTTCGGTATTGCCCATCAGCGCCGCGTTGTACGGATCGTTGTAGGCCACTGCAAGCTGGGCTGCATGCAACTCGATATCGGCAGCGGTGGGTTCGATCGCATGCAGCACCCCAGGCGCATTCGCTGGATGCCAGCGGAGCCGAACAAGTTCAGACATCCCTAGGACCTACCCGGATTTATAGGCAAATACCAGCAAAGTGCCGTGAGTGTGCATCACTAATCGTTGCCACCGGGTGAGGGTTTGAACGTATGCTACATCCGCACCATGGCAACTCTTGGCGACGAAGTCTTGGCGCTGTCGGCGGTGGAACTCGCAAGCAAACTTGCGCAAGGCGAGCTATCGAGCGAAGAGGTGACCAGCGCGTATCTCGATCGCATCGAGCAACGCAACGGTGAGCTCAACGCATTTGTGACCTATGGGCGACGCCGTGCGTTGTTCGCTGCGCGCCACCACGACAAGCAGCGCCGCAGCCTCGATCGCTTGCCACCATTTTGGGGCGTGCCCACGGGCATCAAAGATCTGCACTTTACGCGTGAGTTTCCAACCCGCTTCGGCTCACGTGGAATGCGCTTGCCATATCTCCCCATCGATGATCGCTTGACCCAACAAGTGCGGGCCGCTGGCTTCGTCGTGGTTGGTAAACTTGCGACGTCGGAGGTTGGTGCGTTACCGGTCACCGAACCGTTGACGCATGGCCCAACGATAACGCCATGGCGCGACATCGACGGCAACCCGCGTTCTGCTGGTGGTTCAAGCGGCGGTAGCGGTGCCGCGGTCGCCGGTGGCCTGGTGCCAATTGCGCCCGGTTCAGATGGGGCTGGATCGGTGCGCATTCCCGCCGCGTTCAATGGCTTGGTTGGCATCAAGCCATCGCGTGGCCGTATTCGCAATGCCTTTGGCTTGCCGGACAAAACGATCTTGTACTCCGATGGCCCACTTGCGCGGTCGGTGCTCGACGCTGCGCACTTGCTCGACGCGCTTGCTGGAATTTCGGTCGGGAAACCAACCGCGACGCCACCGCCAACCACCAAAACGTTTGCAGCTGCTGTGGCACAAGCACCGAAGCGCCTGCGCATTCACGTGTCGTATCAGCACGACCTTGCGGCCACCGACCCCGCGATTGTCACGGCTATCAAGCAGGTCGTCGCGTTGCTCGCCGGGGCCGGTCACGATGTTCACGAATTGCCGTGGCTAGCGATCGAACTCAACGAATTTTTGCCGGTGTGGCAACGCGCGATGGCCGAGTCGCGGGTGTTTGTGGGCGGCCCTGGCCTGACGCCACCGGTGGCGTGGCTGACCCGCACGGGCCGCACAATTTCCAAAGCGTTTGCCGAAGCGCGCAAAGCTGACCTCGCGCAGCGCATCGCGCAGTGGTTCGGCGATGCTGACATTTGGATTTCGCCAACGGTGATGTGCGTCGCACCGCGCCTTGGCCTCGGTGGCGGCCCCGACGGCGAAGCTGCGTTTCGGCGCACCGCACCGATCGGCGGCTTCACCGCACCGTTTAATGTTACCGGCCAACCCGCGCTATCGTTGCCAATCGGCTGCAGCCCGGACGGATTGCCGATGGCCGTGCAGCTTGCTGGGCGCATGTTCGATGAAGCCACGCTGATCAGCGTCGCTGCGATGCTCGAAGCCGCCATGCCGCCGATGCCTCGTTATCCGGCACCGGCAGCTACAACGGAGTCTGATCTTGCAAAATGATCAAACCTCGCTGGGTATCCGCAACGAAGATTAGGCGTCGTGCAGGGTCGACATCAATGCCACGTGCGCTTTCGAAGAGCCATTGCCCGGTGGCG
>JAKQOD010000263.1 GCA_029565465.1 Deltaproteobacteria bacterium | reverse complement strand
AAAGAGCTTGATGTAAGACAGCGCTGCATTGTAGTGAACTTGCGGCAGGTCTTGCTTGGCAAGTGCTGCTTCAAACTTCTCGGTCGCAGCAAGGAACTTGCCATCCTTATGAAGCCGAGTGCCATCGGTGTTGAGGCGCCGCGCGTCTAGTTTGTTACAACCAGTACTGGCGAACGCGCCAACGCTAATCGCGCAAAGCACGAGCGCCAAGCGAAAGGTGCTCATCATGTGGTGCGAGACGCGACTTGCCGATCGGGTCATAGGGCGCGCGACATTACATAAGTGAGTACCGGCCAGCAAGGGTTGTGGGTGACAACTCTGCGACCGCTCCGGATTGATAGATGGTTGCACGCTGCATTTCATCTACTACAGCCGCTTCGCTCACGGGGTAGTTCCATGATGACATCAGATGACATTGTACGTGACCTGGACGTGCGCGGTGCGCAAGCAATGTCGCAGGTGCTGGAACGACGCGGGTGCCCTACGGCTTCGACGGCATCGTCATCACAAATAAATAGTCGTTTTGTGGTTTTGCAAGCACCGCCGCAAGTTCGCCGTCACCTAAATCAAGCAGCGGCCGGACGGAAATTGTATTGGCAACACCACGCCGTTTTACACGACGAACGATGGCCGAATCGTGGCAGTGCCCTGCCCCCGCTAAAATCGCCAAATGTCGGCCGGGATCGGCACTGACCCAACGTGCAGCGCCATCGGCCATCGACTCATCCCAAATCACTTGAACAGTGTAGACGCGATCCATGCTCGGCATCGCGGGTGCTTCGCTTGGCGCGCCAACTGGCGGCGTTGGAGTAGTTGGCGCAGCGGGCGGCGGCGTTGCTGTTGGGCTGTGCGCTTTGTGGGCTCCATCATCGCCGCTCATTTCAGCCATCACACCGTCGAACCATGCGCGATGTTCGGCATCATCTAACTTGAGCTCGGGCACCTGCGTTTTTTCTTCTGGGGTCAGCGATTCCAAGCCTTGGCGCACAACTTTTTTGGTTAGTTCACGTGCAGCGTTGAGTGCCAACAACGCGCCTTTGACGGCAACGATCCGTTGCATTTGCGGTCGATAGAACCCGAAGTCATAGGACCAGCGCTCTTCCCACCCACTGCGCGATTGCAGTGTTTTGTCGTCGATGCGCCCAGCCGCATAGTCATCTAGTACACCTTGAAACGGTCGCTGGAACATCTCCATGCCCAGGCCGGGCGACGTCCATGCGGTTTGCTTGAGCAGCTCTTCGACTGCCTGCAATTGGGCCCAATGATGATGCGGATTTTTGTGTTCTTCACCCACACAAACAACCTGCGCATTTGCAGCAGTTTGCCAGAATTGCGTGGTGTCGACTTGGCGTCCCGTGCGGGCGTCAAGGATCGTATAGGGCAAGCCAGCCGCTTCGATGCCGCGCAGGCTAGCGTTGGGCGTGGTAGTGGTGGTGGTTGAGCGACCGGCGCACGCAGTTGCGAACAGCGCGATGCCGATCAAACAAGGAGTCGTGCGCTCAGCACTTTTTTGCATGCGCGCACTGTACAAGATCAACGCAGCGAAAAGCATCGTGTTGTGCGACAGTGCAGCGGTGGAAGTGCTGCCGTATCTAACCTCTGACATCGCTGGCACCGGTGGACAGCTACGCGTTGTCGACGACGATTTCGTGGTGATCGAAACGCCCGCCTACTTGCCAAGCGGCGCAGGAGATCACGTGATGCTGCACATCGAAAAACGTAGTCTTACGACACCGCAGGCCGCCGCAGCGATTGCACGCGGCCTCGGGGTCGCGGAACGGGACATCGGCTGGGCCGGCATGAAAGATCGTCGAGCGGTAACCCAACAATGGCTTAGCGCGCCGCCACCAACGACGCCCGAGCAGGTCCTGGCGTTGCAAGTGCCCAACCTGCGAATCTTGGCAGCCGCGCGGCACCCCAACAAACTCAAAACCGGTCACGTCGCAAGTAATCACTTTCGCTTGCGGGTTCGCAACTGCAGCATTGGCCCCGACGCCGCTTTACAGGCAGCGCAGACGGTCCTAGCTCGCATGGCACAAGGCCAAGGTGCACTCAACTGGTATGGCGAACAGCGGTTCGGCCGGGCCGGCGACAACGCTGAGCGTGGCCGCGAGTTGTTGCTTGGCAAACGCAGCCCCGCCCGCCACCCGCGTGGGCAAAAACTCGATCGCTTGATGCTCTCAGCGCTGCAATCGGAACTGTTCAATCAGTGGTTGCTGAGGCGGCTCAACGATGGGCTGTTTCAACGCGCGGTACAGGGCGACATCATGCGCAAACGCAGCGGTGGCATGTTTGTGTGCGAGGACCCAGCCGCTGACCAAGCCCGCCTCGAAGCTGGCGAAATTGTCGTGACCGGGCCGATGTTTGGCATTGACATGCGCCGGCCCCCCGAAGGCACCTTGGCTCGCATCCGCGAAGACGGCATTTTGGCCGAGGCCGACTTGCCACTGGAAACGTTTGCAGCGCATCGGCGCTTGGCCAGTGGCACCCGCCGCGAACAGGCCATCGCCGTGCAAGCACCGCACGCTGGCCTGCTCGACGATGACGTAGTGGTTGAGTTTGGGCTCAGCGCCGGCGGCTATGCGACCGCCATCATGCGAGAAGTCATGAAGGTGACGCCGCTTGATGCACCGCGGGGCCTTGAGGCGCAAGGATCCAGCGATGAAGCCGCCGTTGCGCCCTTGGATTTTGCCGAATCTGTGGAACAGTAAGCCTCGAAGGAATTCGTATGGATCTAATTCATCTATTTTTGCAATTCGCATTGCTCGGCGCGTCGTGGGTGCTTTGGCTGTGTGTCGCGCTGTCCATCGTATCAATCGGCGTCATGATTGACCGTGCGCTATGGATGCGCGGCAAAGACACCGATACCGAGCGGTTTTGCAAAGACATGCGCGCCGCGTATGAGCGTGGTGAACTCGAACATTTCCAAAAGAAGTTTGCAGCTGACACTTCGGTTCCGGTGCAGGTAGCCCTGTGCGGTTTACAAGAGCGCGATCGCGGCCCCGACGCTGCGGCCGAAGCGATGCAAGCGGAAAAATCGAAGTGGCGCAAAAACGGTGACAAGAACCTGATCATCTTGGGCACGCTAGGTAACAACGTGCCCAAGATGATCAGGTTC
>JAKQOD010000261.1 GCA_029565465.1 Deltaproteobacteria bacterium | reverse complement strand
ACCGTTGAGACCTGGCACCTCGACGGTGTGACAGCTGCCACACAACTTGCTTTGCCCCATATGGGCGCTGGGCTCGGCAGTCATTTGAATCATTTGGCGCATGGCATCGTGCAAAGGCGCTTGCAACAAGCCGAAGACCACACGGTCGGTACGCAATGTCAGCTTGCCGTTGAAACTGCGTGCCTCGCCTAACCCCGTCGGTAATGCGGCATGGCATCCGACACATGTAACCCCTTCACGCGCCAACTCCGCCGGCGGCGTCATGCCAGCAAGCACATCATCCATGCGCAAGGGCACCTTAGCTGCGAGTGCAGCAGCGTGACCAACCGGTGCATGGCAGCGCAAACACAAATCGTCGATCGCTTCGGCTTGCTGCGGTCGAGCCGCATGCTCGCGCGCAAGCGCCGCCAAAAAGTACGGGTCGCGAGCTGCCAGCCCCATCATCGACACCTGCCATTCGCCAATCGGCGAGACATCGCGCCCACCGGCATCGCGCATCACCGTGGCATTGGCTAGGTGGCAGCGACTACATACCTGCACACCTGCAAACGCCGCAGTGTCGACCGCACGTGCAGCCAATAAGTCGGGTTGCGGCGGCACAGGGCGTACGCTGGCACACGCTGCGACACCCAACAAAGTCGTTATTGCAAGCCAAGACCGCACCGGAGCGGTGTAGCCAACAACCCGCAGGCCTGCAACTTTCCCGTGCGCTAGATTGCCCTAACCCGCACGGCTCGTGGCAGACTACTCGCATGCATCGCATCGTCGTCGACGCCATGGGCGGAGATCACGCGCCCGAACAAATCGTAGAGGGCGCAGCTGCTGCCTCGTTAGCGCTGCGCGGCGCCGAAATCATTTTGGTTGGTGATGCCGCGGTATTAGGTCGGCTGTTGCCCCGCATGCGACACGATGGTTCACGCGTCCGCGTTCATCATGCGGGCAGCTACGTTGATATGGATGAAAAGCCCGGGGACGCCCTGCAAAACAAACCCGACGCTTCGATCTTTGTTTGCGCCGACCTGATCGCTGCCGGTCAAGGTGATGCCTTGGTTTCGGCGGGCAACACCGGGGCCTCGGTCTTGGCCTGCGCCAAAAAATGGAAACTATTGCCAGGCATTCGGCGCGCAGCGTTGGCTTCGGTGTATCCAACCGAATTGCGTCGTGGCGAAAAGAACGATCCGTTTTCGTTGATTCTCGACGTCGGCGCCACCATCGACGCTTCGGCCGAAGACTTGGTTGGTTTTGCCGTGATGGGCTCGGCGTATGCGCGTTTGGTTTCGAAAAATCCGCGGCCACGGGTGGCCCTGCTTTCCAACGGCGCCGAAGCTGGTAAAGGACCGGCGGCGGTAGTGCAAGCGCACGCCATTTTAAGCACGGCCAGCGACCTCAATTTCATCGGCAACATTGAAGGGCTCGACATCCCACGTGGCGTCGCTGACGTCGTCGTGACATCAGGCTTTGTTGGCAATGTCGTGCTCAAGATGCTCGAAGGCGTCTCCGAAACGGTCACCCGCCTAGCTCGGTACGCCCACAAAGAAAAGCTGGTGTGGCGTATTGGTCTCTCAGCGTTGTCGTCGGCCATCGACCAACTCAAGATGGTAACCGATTGGCAACAATACGGCGGCGCACCGCTGCTCGGCTTCGAGCATCCGTTTA
>JAKQOD010000257.1 GCA_029565465.1 Deltaproteobacteria bacterium | reverse complement strand
TGCCACGCCAGGGATACTTTTGCATCCCGGTATTTTTGGGCCTGCTTGGCGCTGCGATTCTCAACGGCCAGTTTGCCTTGGTGCAAGCCTGGCTCAAAAATACCGGGATGCAAAAGTATCCCTGGCGTGGCATCGCGTACGCTGCGGTGGTCGCCGCTGCGGTTTTTAGCGGCTTGATGTTGGCCGCCCGCCGCTTGCTCCACGACTCGCCGTTCCGTCGGGAGGATCAGCAATGAGTGATACCCCGACGAACGACGCGCCAGATGCCGACGCAGCGGCGCCGACCGACAGCGCGGCACCGGCCGATGAGCTCCCGCCGCGCGCCTCCCGCAGCAACATCCCACGTGCTAAAACCGAACGTCCGGATCCCGGACAAAGCGCCAGCATCGCAGCGCAACGCGCAACGAGCACGGCTGCCGCCGTACGAGCCGCATCCAACCCCGACGCCATCACGCCAACCCCGGGGCCCGATGCGCCTGACGACGACGACGACGGGCCAGCCGAACTCGATCCGATGGCGGTAGCCACCGCGGCGATCGCCAAACTGCGGCAGCGCGCGCGCACCGACATCGCCGAACTCCGCGTCCAATATCACCAACACGATATCTTCGTGCTGCTGTTCGCCCTGCTGATCATGGTCGGTGCGGGCCGTTGGCATCGCCGCATGATGACACCCCCAACCCGCCAGTTCGACGAACGAGGCTTGGGTTTTGCCCGTTCTACGATGTGGCTCGACCCAGAGCCGATTGCGCCGATTGCACCACGCTTGCTGCGCAGCTGGGAACCACCCAGCAAACCGCCAACCGCGTATCATGTGGCGTTCACCTCGCACGCTGACGTTTCGGCCCACTTCGAAGTATTTATCGACGACGCGCCGCCTTGGAGCAACATTGTTACCGGGCTCGAGATCGACCGCCGCAATCGCTGGGGCGAACTCTATGCCATGACCGGGTCCAAGGTCGTGTCGATCAAAGGGCACGATTGGCTGCGTACCGTGTACAGCTATGCGCACGCAGCCGAGCATGGTGATGCCCCAACCGTCGATACCGCGGTCGAGTACGCCACTGTTGATCGCGAACGCATGTACGTCGTGAGTTTTTTTGGCAGCCTCAATGCCATCGCAGCGATGGAAAGCGTTACCGCACCAACGCTCAAAGTGGCTTCGCAAACCGGTTTTCCCTTGGTGCCGCAAGTCGGCCGCGCAACCAAGCCTAATCAGCCTGGCGCTGTTGGCAAAGCCTTTGATTCTACCGTGATGGTGGTGGTTGCCGATTTGATCGACGGCCGGCTCAGGCCAACCGGCGCCGGCTCGGGCGTCGTCGTCGGTGCCGATGGTTCGATCTTAACCAACTACCATGTGGTGCGCGACAAGGACCAACGCCTGCACGATGTATTCATCATCGCGCGCAGCAATCAAACTGAAAAAGCGCCAGTGCTCATCTGCGCTGGCAAGCCAAGCCGTAGCAAGCTGCAACCAGATCTCGATTTGGCATTGCTCAAATGCGATATGGACCTTGATGGGCGGCAGTGGGATGCGCGTTCGGCCAACTGGATTCCGTTGCCGGTCGCCAAAACCGATCCGCTATCACCCGGCAAACGGCTGTGGGTGCTGGGCTATCCCGACGTTGGCGGCGGCGGCCTGTCGGTTGATCAAGGCGTCATCGAAGGGTTTGCCGAGGACTATATCAAAACCGATGCGCCGATCTCCCATGGCAACTCGGGCGGCCCGGTGGTGACGGATGAAGGCACCTTTGTTGGCATCGCGACTGAATTTCGCACCCGCGTAACCGTAACGGGTGACGTCGTCGAAACGTCGAAAGTTGGGCTGGTTCGGCCGATCGCAGCCGCGGGCGATCTGACGCAGATCGCGCAAGCTGGCTGGACACCACGCGAAGGCAAAACCAACGTCGATCTCGAACCTACGGCGATCGAAGCGCCGGCCGAAGGGGTGCGGCTCGGCACCAAGATCACCGACTTTGCGAACGGTGCGCCCATCAAAGATGCGCTCATCATGGTGCTTCGGCGCGGCATCAGCGGCAGCAAAATCGATATGAACCGCCTCGACGATCAAGTGCTGTCGTGGGGCCGGTCGAACTCGGTTGGCGAAGTCCACCTCAAGCAGCCAGTGCCAGTGCCAGGCACCTACAGCGTGGTGGTCTTTGCGAAAGGCTACCAAACGCTTATCGGCGACAATGAACTGCAACTCGATGAGCGTACGCCGCCTGATTTTGACCCTTGGGGCGGCGTAACCCTTGAAGCACGCTAAGCGGGCTTGGGGCGCTGAATGCACGCCAGCGCGGCTGCGGTACTTGGCAATTCACCACGCACTGTGTTACGACCCAGGAGTTGCCTGTCCTCGATCCAGAACTCATCGATTCCGACGCTGATCGCGTCGTCCGAAAGCTGGCTCGCGCCGGCCATAAAGCCTATTTGGTCGGCGGTTGCGTCCGCGACTTGTTGGTTGGCAAGACCCCCAAAGATTTCGACGTTGCAACCAGCGCAACCCCGAACGAAGTCCGCAATACCTTTCGCAATTGCCGCATCATCGGTCGGCGATTTCGTTTAGCGCATGTCTTTTTCGGCGACAAGATCATCGAAACCTCAACCTTTCGCGCCAATCCGCGCGACGAAGATGAAGACGAAGGCGAGCTGCTGATTCGGCGCGACAACGTGTTTGGCACGGAGACCGAAGACGCCCGCCGCCGCGACTTCACGATCAACGGC
>JAKQOD010000250.1 GCA_029565465.1 Deltaproteobacteria bacterium | reverse complement strand
AGTAGTGCGCCAGCGTCGAGACGTGCAAGTCCAACATAAACACTTGGGTGCCGCGACTCGCGGTTGGAATCGACGACAATAAGCGCGCACGATTTTTGGCGGTGACGATTTCGCCAGCGCGCACGGCGCGCTCCATCGTCGAGTAGCCAAAGAACGGTATCACCAGCCGTAACCGAAACGCACCTTCGGCAACCATGCCGCACGCCAAGTCGTAGAGTTCCAAGGTATCGCGCTCGGTGACCGTGCCGCCGACTAGCACCACGTCGCGGTCGGCCGCCGAGGTTTCGATGCGATGATAGTGTTCACCGTCGGGAAAACTTTGGCGAAATACACTGCCCAGCTCCCAGCCCGACGCATCCGCGTTCTGCTGCGCTAAATACGCGTAGGCTGCAGTCGAAAAGATCAATGGCGAATTCATCGGTGGTCTCCGGTTTTGGCGCGTGCTGCAGCGATCAGGTCACGCTTGGTGCTTGCTGGGGCTTCGTCGAGGCCAACCAAGTATGGCTCAGGGTTGGCAAAGCGTCGATGCCGCGGCGACAACGCCTGCAGATCTTTTGCCGCCCGTGCGCGTGCAGCTGGCAAATCAACGGCATCGGCGGCTGCCGCCGTTAGCTCGCCGTCAGCCATCACTTGCACCATGATGTCTTCGTGGCTTGTTGCGCGCGGCAACGCCATTGCTCGGTCCGATTCCAAGCCGTAGGCGGTGGCGTGACAGCCAGCGTCTTGGTCGAAGATCACATCGCCAACCATGTCGCCGTCGCGGTAATAGCGCCGAATAGCAAGCTGGCCCGGATTCGAGATTTTGATCGGCTGTTCGGACAACTTCACGGCGTGCTGCCACGCCTGTCCTGGGGCACGCATTGCCCCCAGCTTGTACACGCCACCGAGGGCCGGTTGATCAAACGCAGTTACCAACTTGGTGCCGACGCCATAGGTATCGATGCGTGCGCCTTGGTCGTGCAAGCTATTGATCAAATGCTCGTCGAGATCGTTCGATGCAACGACTTTTGCATTCGGAAAGCCAGCAGCGTCGAGCAATGCCCGCGCTTGTTGCGACAAGTACGCCAAGTCACCGGAGTCCAACCGAATGCCTG
Organism: Deltaproteobacteria bacterium; assembly: GCA_029565465.1. Lineage (GTDB taxonomy): Bacteria > Myxococcota_A > Polyangia > Haliangiales > Haliangiaceae > JABFXX01. The sequence continues at coordinate 894 of JAKQOD010000250.1, read as the reverse complement.
CTAATTCGTAGCCGTTGGCGCGCAGTTCGTGACCGACGGTGATCGCGTGTTTCACGCCTTCAATGGTGTCGTAGGTATCGACGAGAAACGTGCAATTGCTTGGCAGCGCTGCAGCATAGGCACGAAATGACGCCAGCTCGTCGCCGTGGAACATGACCCAGCTATGCGCATGGGTGCCACGCACCGGAATGCCATACATTTTACCGGCCAACACGTTGGATGTTGCAGCGCAACCTCCGAGATAGGCAGCGCGCGACGCCGACAATCCACCGTCGAAACCTTGAGCGCGACGCAAACCGAATTCAAGCACGGGAGCGCCCCGCGCAGCTTGCACCACCCGCGCCGCTTTGGTTGCGATCAGCGTGTGAAAGTTCATCGCGGTCAGGAGCGCGGTCTCGACCAATTGCACTGCGATAATCGGCCCACGCACGCGCAGCAGCGGCTGATGTGGAAATACCACTCGACCATCGGGCGCGGCATCGACGCTGATGCGCATTTCCATGGCGCGCAGATATTCGATGAAGGCTGGTGGAAACATCGGCTTGCCGTCGTTGCCCAACAAGGTTGCAAGGTAGGCGCAATCGGAATCATCGAAGCGCAGCCCGTGTAGGTAGCTCAACGCTTGGCTCAGGCCGGCCGCCACCGCGTAGGCGCCACCAAACGGCGCCCGCCGAAACGTCAGATGAAATACGGCTTCGTGGTCAGCAACATTGGCGTGCCAGTAGCCGCAAGCCATGCTGAGCTGGTACAAATCGGTAAGCAGCGCGAGCTGGGACGCCATGATGTCTCCGGTGAGTGGGTTGCGTAAGTGTATCATATACACTATCTTAAAGGAGTCAAGGCGTGGTTCGGCGACGACGATTGAGATTGGCGCTGTCGTGTGGGGCCGTCCGT
>JAKQOD010000236.1 GCA_029565465.1 Deltaproteobacteria bacterium | reverse complement strand
AACGCTAACGCTCGCCGACCCGCTTGTGGGCGCCGACAAGGGTGGCGTCTTAGCGTCAGGCTGCAGCGCCCAATACCCTGCAGCCGCAACTACAGCGGTGACACCGACGGCAAGGGCAATAACTCGACGCTTTGCGGTTGGGCGCGTCGGCACTGGCTGGCGACTTGCGGCTTGTAGCGTTGCCATCGCTGCTTCAATGCTGGGTGGACGCGACGAAGCTTGTTTGCTGAGCATACGCGCAATCGGCTCATCAAAACCAACGCCCCGGGCAGGCAACGCGGCCGACACCAACGGTGGTGTTTCTTGCACATGCTTGACCATCACGGCAAACGGAGAATCGCCTTCGAAAGGCACTTTGCCAGTCAATAATTCAAATGCCATGACGCCAAAGGAGTAGACATCGCTGGCAATCCCGATGGCTTGGCCCAACGCTTGTTCCGGTGACATATAGGCCGGCGTGCCCAGCGTGCTGCCGGTGCGCGTCAGCTTGTTATCCGTTTCGCCATCAAGCGCCTTGGCGATACCAAAGTCAGTGAGGCGCGGCACCCAGGCAAGCTCGTCGCCGTTGGGGCTCGTGCGTTTTGGTTTCGCAAGCAGCACATTCGAAGGCTTGATGTCGCGATGAACGATCCCCAACTTATGCGCTGCAGCCAACGCTTCGGCAATGCCGGCAAGTAGCGCGAGCGCGGTTTCCAACGGCAATACGCCAGCTGCTTGTAGGTGCTTATCGAGCGAAGGGCCGTCGACTAGCTCCATCAATTGAAAAGCGCGGCCGTCGCTGAGCTTGCCGAAGCCCAGCACGCGCACCACGCCAGCGTGTTCAATTTTGCTAGCGGCTTGTGCTTCGCGGACAAAGCGGCGCATGGCCTCGGCGTCTTGGCCGACTGCGCGCGATAGCACTTTTGCGGCGACCCGCTGCCCCAGCACGGGGTGACGGGCTTGATACACCCGCGCAAAACCACCAGCGCCGAGCTGATGTTCAACCACGTACTCGCCGACCGCCGCGCCAACGAGCAGTTGCTCGTCGTCGACATCGGGGTCGATATCGTTGGTGATTGCAGTCATCGCAGCGCCACTTTAGTATTGTTCGTGCAAACTGCCACTTTGGATGCAGCAAAACGCCGAAAGCCACCATAATCGGTGGCCGGCATACCAAGCGGTGCGGTGCGTTATTTACTGCGGCGGCAGCGCTGGCAGGATGACTTTATCGATCACGTGAATGACACCGTTTTTGGTGAGGATATCGGTGCCGGCGATGCCCGCTTCACGGTTCAGCGCATCCTTGATTTTTAAGGCTGGGGTGACGCGGAACTTACCGGTTTCGAGGGTGACGATATCGGTGTCAACCGGCACATCGGCTTTGAGCACGCGGCCAGCCACCACATGGTACGTCAGGACGCGTTGCAAGTAGGCCTTATTGGCTGGCGCCAGCAGCTGCGCTTTGGTGATGCCAAGTTCGGTCAATGCATTTGCGAAGGCAACGTCAGTCGGCGCAAACACCGTCAACGGACCGGTACCTTTGAGTGCGGTAACAAGGTCAGCGGCCACCACTGCCTCGACGAGGATCTTGAATTCGCCGGGATTGCCAGCAGCGGCGGCCTGGGCGGTTTCCACAATGTCTTTGTTGGCTGGCAAGATCACTTTGTCGATCAAGTGCACGACGCCGTTGCTGGCTTCAACATCCGTTGAGGTGATGTTGGCGGTACGGTTGCGACCGTCCGTGATCTTAGGTGGCGTACCGCTGTCGATCTTAAAGATGCTGCCTTCGGCCGTTGTGATTGCTTTGCCAAACGGAATGCCCGCGGCTTTCACCGTGGTGCTCAACACGTGATACTGCAGCACTTGGCGCAGCAATGGTTTATTCGCGGGCGTTAACAAATCAGTAGCCTTCGCGCCGCCATTGCCGGTCAGCTCGACTGCCAGCGCATCAAATGCTGCGTTGCTCGGGGCAAAAACAGTCAAGGTGCCCGGATTGCTAAGCAGGTTTACCAAATCGCCGTTGTCGCTGGCGAATTGCACAACCGCTACCAGCGTCGAAAGAGTTGGCACATCCGAAGCGACGCCAACGATCGACTTTTTGGCGGCGGCATCAGGGACCATCGGGGCTGCATCGGGTGTGCTGTTATTGCCGTCGTCGCCGCAAGCGGCAAAGATGGCGACTAGAAGCGTGCTTGAAATAACTAATTTTTTGCTCATCGTGACGTGCTCCTCAAAGGCTTTTGCAACGCTGACATCCCGGCCATCGGTTGTTAGCTGTTGAGGTATTCGCAACCGCGGTACCTTTGGATGCACGTGTTGTTATTTTTTTTTACAACACAGCTGCGCTAGGCGCAGCGTCGTTGCATCGCCGGAACCTTTGCTGCCAGCCGCGTTTTTCAACGCTACGAATGTTTGGCAGCGCGGCCAGCTCTGTCAGATATGCCAACGCATGCTGCAATTCGTCGTCGGTGGCTGCGCCTTCAAACGGTACAACCCGGACCAAATTGCCGTAGTTTTGCTCATATTTCTCGGGGCTGTCGTCAAGTGCAACGATGCGCTTGAGGTCGTAGCCACGCCGCGCCAGCTTCGTCAACGGCTTGGTTTCGACGATGCTATCGGTATCAGCGTTGCGGCGGATGGTGCAGCGCCGACGATCCCAGATAAACGCGGGCGGCGACGCAGCATCAAAGATCGCGGCGCAGACCGCCTGCGCATACGCTGGCGCCGCTGAAGTCCACACCGCAACTTCATACAACCCGGCCACGCCAGCAAGAAACTCGGTCAGAAACGGGCGTCGATACACATGATGATATGCAGCGGTAAAATCGGCCGGTCGATCGAGTTCAGCCGGCGACGCAAAGATCAGCGTCTCGTCGAGATCGAGCACTAACAAATGCCGCTCGGCCATCATGTTTGTAGTCGCAGGCCGAGCCGTGCGCCTAGTACGCCACCATGGTTTTGAAGCCGCCCCAAATCATGCGCTTGGTGTCAAACGGCATGGTTTCGTTGCCAGCCATGAGCTTGACCATGAGCGGGTGCTTCATCACGGCAGCATTGACTTGATCGCGGTGCCGGCGCGATTTGTATTCGATCCACGAGAACCAAACGACTTCGGTTTTCTTCAGCTTCACGCTGCGCGGAAACGACGTGACTTTGCCCATCGCAACATCGTCGGCGATGCACTCGTGATAGCTCACGGCTCCACACGCCATCCAGATCTTGCCGGCTTTGCGCGCGATCTTTTTATAATCGGCAACTTTGTTTTTGGGAATCGGAAGCACAAATCCGTCGACGTAGGTAGGCATGGCGAAGACCGTAGCACGCGCACCCCGCACCACGGCCACCACCACGCGTGAATGAGCACTTCGCAGTTGCGCTCGACGAGTCGCTTTGCTAGTCCCTGGTGATGAATCCTCGGCTCGCTTGTATACCTACTGCGTTTGCGTTGCTCGTGGCCAGCTGTGGCAGCAAGCCACCCACCGTCGCGGCGCCGACCGCTAACGAAGTCCGTGCAACCCAAGAGCGCGATGCCGCCATTGCCCAAGCAAAACAGGCGGCAGCCGAGCAAGAACTCGCACAAGCGGCGCTGCGTGCACAAACCGAACAAGTCGCCAAGCTCGGTGCGCAAGTGGCGCTGTTGCAAGAGCAACTTGCCGCCCAACAACAAGCCGCGCGCATCAAACCGCCAACGCGGCTAGCGCCCGATCGCGCGGCTACGTATGGCGTTCCCGTCGGCGATGGCATTGTCGTGGGTTCGCCAACCGCGTTGGTCACGCTGATTCGCGCATACGAATACGCTTGCCCGTACTCCCAAAAATCGCGCGAAACCATGGAGCAGCTGCAAATCAAATATGGTTCGTCGCTGCGAATTGTCTACAAGCCGTTAATCGTCCATCCCTTGCTTGCCACCGCGCCGGCCCTGGCTGCATGTGCGGCCAACCAACAAGGCAAGTTTGTGCAAATGGACAACCTGATTTGGGAGGATATTTTCAAGGCTCGCAACTTCGACCCCGAGTGGACCAATCCCGACGACAGCAAAGAGCCGTGCTGGGACCATGGCCACTGTGACAATCTCAATGCGCTCGCCCAAAAACTGCGCCTCAACCTGCCGCAGTTCAAACGCGACATGAAGGGCGTCTGCCAAAAGCAGCTACAATCTGAGATGGCCAGCTTGCAAAGTTTTGGCGTCACCGCCACGCCTGGCTTCTTTATCAACGGTCGCTTTCTTTCGGGTGCGCAACCGATCGAAAATTTCAGCGCCTTGATCGACGAAGAACTCGCTAAAGCCGTAGCGGCAACCCAACGCGGTCTAAAGCCAGCCCAGTACTACCAGGCCGAAATCGTCGGTAAAGGGCGCAAGGCACTCGATGGCTCGAATGCAGCCACCCCAACGAGCACGCTACCAACCACGGCCACGGGCGCAGGCCCCGTTCGCGCCGCCAGCGCGGCGGACCTGCCAGGTTTTATTCGCGACCTGCCAGGCAGCACACCACTAACCGCCACGATTGATACCAACATGGGCAAGCTGCATTGCGTGTTGTTTGATCAATTGGCACCCATGACGGTCGCAAATTTTGTTGGCCTTGCGCGTGGCAAGCTTGCCTGGCTCGACACCAACGGCAATGTCGTTAACAATAAGCCGTTCTACGACGGGCTCACGTTTCATCGCGTCATTCCCGGCTTCATGATTCAAGGCGGCGACCCGCAAGGTCGT
>JAKQOD010000212.1 GCA_029565465.1 Deltaproteobacteria bacterium | reverse complement strand
GCCGTTGGGCTGCCCACCAAGACGGCCAAGCCGAGCCGCTGTGGGAGCCGAAGAACACGTAGTCGACCGCCACGTTGTCGACAGCAGCGGTTCGTATTGACCGCGAGTTCATTACGCTGGACAATGAGCGTGATGTTACTCAAATCAAAGGCAACGATAGCGGGCCGCCTGTGGGCGTTGGCGACAGCCGCAAGCCTTTGCAACAGCGGCTGCAACCTGCTGTTTACCGAAGCGTCGATCGAAGCGTCGATCGACGCCGCAACGCGCGATGCGCCGCGCGATAGTGGCGGACCGCTGCCAGACGCCGCATGTCGAGCCGATGACATGGATTGCGATGGCGTATCCGACGGCAACGATAATTGCCCGAAACTGCCAAATCCACTCCAGCTCAACGAGGATGCCGACCAGCAGGGCGACGTTTGCGACGATTGCGTCGGGGTTGCGCCTGCGCAATCGAGCGACGCCGATAACGATGGCATCGGCGACGTATGTGATCCTGCGCCGGGCAAACAGCGGGTTGTCGCAAAATATTTTGTCGAAGGTGGCAATTCATTTACCGATGCAACCGCTGAAGGCACGGGGACCTGGACGTTGTCGGCGACGACCGCGATGTCGGCCACCTCAACACAGGGTGAGCAGCGCGTTCTGTTGGGGGCGCCAATCAACGATGCGCAGATCTTTTTGGAAGCAGGAATCCGTAATGCTGTCACCACCAACCCAGGGACCGTCGTTGGCTTTCTAGTTGCGGTCGGTACGACACGAATCCATCTTCTGTACTCGGCGAACTCAGGCCGAGTTGTGATTCGCGGCGATAACTTAATTGCACTTCGCGCGATAGATTTGCCGCAAGCCCCTCCTGCGAACTTCATTCTACGCGGCTCGGTAACCAGGCTCAATGCGCCAAGTGGCGCCAGGTATGCCGTCAGCGTTAGCATCGGCAATATCAGTGCAAGTTGGGAGGTCGACACCGACGCTGCCGCGCCGCGCATCGGGCTGATTGCCGACAGCGTTGCAGAAGTCGGTTACCTTGCCGTCTATGCGAATCCGTAGTCGTTGGCTACCGCCGCCGTGGCAACAGCAGCCATGCTGCAAGCGCAGCAAAAGGCAGCACCAGCAAGTCCGATGGATCGCACACGATGTGCGCTGGCCGCCCGAACAGTGACAGCCAATGTGCACATTGTGCCGCGACTGCAGGTGACAGCTTGCATGCAACAAACGGCACGACGACTACGGCAATCGCGATCGCCGCGATTGCACGGCTGCCGCGATTCGTTGCGTACCAGCCGGGTGCTAACCGTGCAGTCAGCCAGCCCAATGCTGCGCCGACCACGAGCGGCCCAACGACTAGGCCGCTGGCGTCGCTCAATTTGCCGGTGACCCACCCACCTGCGCCGCTGCCCAGCGCGCGAAAGCCCGCGCTAGGTTTGAGCACCCAATCGTTGAGCAAAAGCAAGCCCAAGGCGACCAGCGCAACTGGATGTGTGAGTAAAGTGCCCGGCGCGCGGCGGCTTGACGGGGGGGATGCCCCTGGGGCCGGTTCAGGTGGCCCTGGCCGTGGCTCGGCCTGGCCGGTTTGGTGATCCGCCCCCGTTTTCGGGCTCATACTGGGGGCCTTGACCCCTTCTGCCGGCGCGGACACTCGTATACTCTGCCGGGCGTGTCCGACGACGGCAAGCAAGAACAAGACAAGAGCGACAAGCAATCTGACAGCTCGCAACAACTAGCAGCAGCCGAACAAGCTGCCAAAGAGCGGTTTGAGCGAGCCATGAATGAATTGCGCGATGGTGCGTACCGGTTTGCAAACCGCGCGCGTACGCAATCGGAATTGATCATCGAAGAGCTGATCGATCCCGAAGGCGAAACCGTGGAATCGTTGGCCGAGGTCGAAGGCGACACCGGCGCAGCGGCACTATCGCAGTCGTTAGAGCTCATCACCTTTGACACCTGGCTGTTCGGCCAAATTGGCGATCGCGAAGCGCTCGACCTCAAAGCCGAAGAACACTGGGAAATCTGGTTTTCGTTCGGCGCTTGGATCGGTGAAACGATTCGGCGTCGCCATGGCGGCCACTGGCTGCTGATGGGCGATGACCCGCATACGTGGCGCTTGGGCTTCTCCAAGATCTTCCTCGAAATTGCACCGTTCGTGTTCGCGGAGCAACTGCTGCGCATGGGCTCCGGCGCAACCCGCAAGATGGTCACCGAGATCGAGCGCTTGCGCACGCTGCACGTGGACCAAGAAGAAGCCGACAACGGTAAGTCGTTGGATCGGTTCTTGGCGCAACACTACATTCGCATGCACACCGTGCCACTCGGTCAGTGGCTGGTGATGGACTTCGCTAAGCTGTCCAAGCTGTGGAACGACGAGCCGGTATCGACGCTGATCGAAGCGCTCAAAGAATCAGGCCCGCGCTTGGGGCCAAGCAACATGCCAGTGGTGCAACAAGTGGTGCAAGCGCTTGGCGGTGCCAACCAACAAGTGCCGGTGGCCCAGCAAACCGCTGACCGCGGCTTGTTCGAAGCGATTGCGCAGATCATTTCGCTGGAACGCGCGACGGCGCCGGTGGCAATCGACATCCTCGAACGCGTCGTGATGCCAGCGCTGCATGTCGGTACGCCTGATGCCTTCCCGCCGCTCGACGAAGACGATTTTGCAACGCTGCGCAAAGGCATCGAGCTGTTCTCGTTCTTCTGCGAAGTGATTCCGCACAAGTTCCAAGCCGACGATGAAGGCTTTCTGGCCTCGATTCCGCACGAACATTTGTCGACGCCGTACGGCGATCGCAATCCGCTCGAAGTGGGCAAAGGCGATTGGGTCGTGGTCAACCTCGCGCACTTTGTGCCGATGTTTACCGGCTTCGAACCGCAAAAAATGCTCGAAAAATACGACGAGTTCGTGAAGTACATTGCAACGCAACCCGACGCGCCTCGTCGTCGCGACGATGGTCGGATGTTGGCTGAAACCGTGATTCGCGCACTGGCCGATATGCAAGCCGTGGTGATGCAAGCAGCCGAGAGCAACCATGCGTTGCTGTTCCGGTTGTTGCCACCGCCAGGGTGAGCAGCGTGAGCTACTGCCCTCAATGCGGCGCGGCTGGCAACGGCGGCGCCTTTTGTGCGCTTGATGGCACGCAACTGCGGGCGCCCGACCCACTAGGCGTGGTTGGCCATTTGGCCGGCAACTACCGAATCATGGCGCACATCGGCAGCGGCGCCACTGGTGATGTCTTTCGCGCGGTGCATCCAGCACTCAAAGCCGAAGTTGCCATCAAAGTGTTGGCTGCAGCTATCGCCAAGCAACAAGGCAGCGTCGATCGCTTTTTGCATGAAGCGCAAGCGGTTAATCGGGTGCCGCACGACGGTGTTGTTAAGATCCAAGACGGTGGCATCGTCAACGAACGCATGTACGCCGTGATGGAGATGCTGCACGGCGTAACGCTGGGCGATGCCATGGCTGAAACTCCGCAGCTCGCAGTGGGCACAGCATGCAATGTTGCCGCCGACGTGTTGGCGGTGCTGGCTGCCGCGCACACGGTAGGGGTAGTGCACCGCGACGTGAAGCCTGACAATATTTTTCTGACGCGCAACGGTCAGGTCAAGTTGCTCGACTTTGGCATTGCGCGTTTGATCGATCGAACCACCCGGCTCACCGATGTTGGCACGTTGGTAGGCACGCCATCTTATATGGCGCCTGAGCAAATCCGCGGCGAAGCTGTTGATGCGCGCACCGATGTGTATGCCGTCGGAGTGCTGTTGTTCGCGCTGCTCACTGGGCAGCATCCGTTTGATACCTCGACTCCATATGTGGTGCTCGACGGTCACTTGAATCAGCCAGCGCCGTCGGTGCAAGCGCTAGCGCCGGCGGTGCCGGCAGCCCTTGCTGCCATCGTTGCCACGGCTCTCGCAAAGCAAGCCGCCCAGCGTTTTGGCAATGCCACCGACATGCGCCGAGCGTTGCTTGCCGTAGCTGCAAGCTTACCGGCTTCGGCATTTGGCCATGCTGGCCCGACCGGCGCTATCACGTATCAGCCGTGGGAATCGCATCAGCTTGCCTTAGGTGCATCACCGCCGCCGCTCGCTGGTGCCGCAACCATGGTCGATGTGGTACCGGCGCACCTAATGTTGTCGCAACCCGCCAGGCAAGTGCTTGGGCCAACGGCCCCGGCGCCAGTCCACCCCGCACCGCGTGTGCCGTCGCTGACGTTGCGCCGATTTGCGATCGGTGCTGGCGTTGTTGCGGTACTGGCGACGATTGTGGCGATCGTTGCTAGCGCACGTCGTGGCAGCGCGCCGACGCCGGCGGCTGCCGTGCTGCATGACGCCGCTGTGGTTCAACCCGATGCTGCGAGTGACGCCAAGCTACAAGCAGAATCGAGCGCCGCCTCTGACGCGCCGCCCCGCGTCGCACCACGTGGCAAAAAGCATGGCGCTGCCCATGCCGAGGGCATCATCGATCCATTCAATTCAACGGCTGGGGGATGTGCTGAACTCGAAGCCGAATTGGTGGCTATTCGTGAGTGCAAACGGCTGGCAGCTGCTGCAGAAACGATTCGCAGCTCGCTAGCTACACTCCATGAGCGAACTAAAACCGCTGACGCCGCCAAGGTTGGCGTCGAAGCGATGTGTCGCAGCTATATCGAGACATTTGTCGAGCCGTTTAAGCGATCCGGATGCTGAACCCGGAACAACGAACTGGCGGCTAGGCTGCTGCGCGAGAGTCTGCTAGTTTCCGCGGGTGACTAGCACCGTAGCCGCCGACAACGACGCCAAATACCAAGCGGTATTTGCAGGCGCGTTGGCGACGTTTGGTCATCAATCGTTGCGGCCGGGGCAGTCGGAAGTCATCGCTGATATTTTCGCTGGCCATCCTGTGCTTGCGGTGATGCCAACCGGTGCTGGCAAATCGCTTTGTTACCAATTGCCAGCCGTGGTGCTAGCCGCCAACGGCGGCATCACCCTAGTGGTTTCGCCGCTGATCGCCTTGATGAAAGATCAAGTCGACGTGTTGGTTGCACGTGGCGTTGCCGCCGTTGCGCTTACATCGGCCGCTAGCGGCGACGAACAACGCGAAATCCTCGACGGCATTCGCGCCGGCTTGTATACGATGATCTACGTTGCGCCGGAACGCTTTCGCAGCCCGCGGTTCGTCGACGCGCTGCGTGCGATCGGTTCGCGCTTGGCTTTGGTGGCGATCGACGAAGCGCACTGCATCTCGGAATGGGGCCACGATTTTCGCCCGGAATATCGCCGCCTCGGCGATGTTGTCGTCGAGCTGGCACCGCAGCGGCTCGCGGCATTTACGGCAACTGCAACGCCGCAAGTGCGGGCCGATATTGCTGCCCAGCTCAAGATGGCCACCCCGAAGCTGCATGTGCGCGGCTTCGATCGGCCCAATCTGTACTACGCCGTCGACACCAGCGGCGGTGCAGCCGATAAAGCGCGGCGCTTGATCGACTTGGTGCGGCTACGCGAAGGTGGCGTTGCGTTGGTGTACGCCGCGACGCGCAAGAACGCTGAAAAATATGCAGCCGAACTCAAAGGCGCGGGCATGCGCGTGCGCGTGTATCACGCTGGCCTCGAAGACGCCGTGCGTGAACGCAACCAAGACTCGTTCATGGCTGGCAAGATCGACGTCATCGTTGCCACCAACGCGTTTGGCATGGGGGTCGACAAAAGCGACATTCGCTTGGTCGTGCATGCGGATCTGCCGCGCAGCCCCGAAGCGTATTACCAAGAAGCTGGCCGCGGCGGCCGCGACGGCAAACCAACCCGGTGCGTGTTGTTGTTCAACCACGGCGATGTGCGGCTGCAAGAGTTTTTGATCGATGCTTCGTACCCGAGTGCCGACGTGTTGCGCGGCATTTGGAAGTTGCTGCGTGAGCAACCTGCGCTCGGTTATATCGACGCCAAAACCGACGAGCGCTTAAAAGAAGTGCTGCCGGGTGAACCGAGTGGGGCTGCAGTGTCGTCGGCCGTGCGCATCTTGGAACGCCACGGCATGGTCCGCCGCGACGGTGATACCTGGGTTGCAACCCGGCCCGAACCTGGCATGTTTCCAACCTTGGACGTCGACGGGCTGGCGCGCCGCGCCGATGTTGAACGCGCCAAGTTGCGCACGATGGTCGAGTATTCGTACTTCACCAAATGTCGGCGGCAATTTGTGCTCGAATACTTCGGCGACACGTCGTGGCAGCATCGCACCACCGGTTGTGGCTCGTGTGACAATTGTGATGCTGTGGCGCAAGGCCGCACCGTTGGCATGTCGGAAGAAACTGCAACGGCCATTCGCAGTTTGTTGATGCTGGTGGGGGCGCTGTCGGGGCGCTTTGGCCGCACGCGCATTGCCAATCTCGCGGTCGGCTCCGACGACGACGAGCGCTTCGAAGATCTATCCGAACGTGGCTGTTTGCGCGGCTGGGCAGCGCGCGATGTGCTTGACATGTTGCGCACCTTGGAAGGGGCCGGCCTGGTCGAAGCATCGCGTGGTGAATACCCAACCATCGGAACCACTCGCAAAGGTGATCAAGTTGCCGTCGGCAAACTGTCACCCACCGACGCCGGCGTCAGCATCCGAGCAGTGCCGAGCGGTGGCAGCAAAAAACGCAAGCCGCGCGCCCCACGCCCGCGTTCATAGGGATCTCGGGCGGCGTGGCCGCTCATATGAAGCCCGCGGCCGAAGGTATTAAGTTACAGCCGGTCTGCGACTGCGTATCAACCCCGCATGTTTGCAATCGACCAAACTCAGACGCACATGGAACGCGGCGCCGACGCTGTCTGGCGCTTGCTTTGGCTAACCATCGCTTTCCCTTGGTGGGCACCGACGGTTTTGTTGCGTGGCCTACGCTTGGCACGCCGTTGGGATGCGCTTGCTGCCCAAGCCGTTGGTGTCGCCGTCAACCTAAGGCAGTTTTACACTCCTTATGGCATTTTTGATGTTTCACACATCGAAGCGGCGCGATGGTTCAGCGTTGGCATCCGGCAGCTCGGCGGCAGTCGCCGTCGCGAAGAGTTGCTTCGGCTCACGGTGCAAGGTCAAACCTTTTGGGTCACCGGCGTTTCTGGTGACGGCGCGCAACAGTTGCTGCGCGCTGGGTTTCGTCGTCGCGCCGAACACCTCGGCGTCTGCGGTGGCGAAGCGTTGTTGGCCGCCGGCTTGATGGCCTATGCTGCGGTGGTTGCAGCGATCATCTTTGCATTAGTCCATCGTTAGCGCGTCGCTTTGGCCAACGCACCAGTGTCGTCGACGATGCGAACGTAATTGCCGGGCCCACGGCTCGCGGCGATCGGTGCGCCGGGTGGCGTTGGCTCGATGCGATACGGCTCAAGCTTGCCGGTTACCGTCACATCGGCACCGTCGGTGAGGGCGTCTTCGACGTCAGCATCAACGCCAAGCACGGTCGGTTGTTTGCTTTGGGTTGCCGGCCCGATCAACGTGACAACTTTGCCAAGGCACGCTGCCACGTCGGCTGATTGCCGTAATGGTTGCATGCAAATGCTATCGGACGATTCGGTCCCTTTCGCCGCCGTCGTCGCGTTGGGCTTCGAACTACCACAATTCACCATAAGTCCTAATCCTAACAACCACGCTGCCTTCATTTGAGCTCCGCTTTGAGTTTGATGATGTCGGCGTTTTCGGGTTCTGTGTTCGCTGCGAGCGCGAGTGCCGCTTTTGCATCGGCTTTTTTGCCTAACAGGGCCAAGGCGCGCGCGCGGCCCAAATGCACCAGCGCCGGGCGGCGTACTTCGGGTTTCACCAACAACGCCGTATCGAAGGTAAACAACGCTTGTTCACCTTTGCCTAAGCCTACATACGCTTTGCCGAGCGTCAACAGCACATCTGGGTCGGCTGGGTTGATAAACATCGCCATTTCGCCGTAGGTACGCACTTTGTCCCAGCGCTCCAACTTGCCATAACCGGCCACCAGCGTCTTGAGCGGCGCAAGTTCCATCTGCTCGATGCCGGCATAGTGTTCAAGCTCTTGTAGTTGCTTGGTGGTATCGCCGCGCTGTTCATACATTTCGGCCAGCGCTTGATACGGATAGCTGCGCTCGGGGTCGAGCTGCTTGGCTTTGCACAGTTGCGCTTCGGCCGCTTGCGCATTGCCGGACTTCTGCGCAATCAACGCGAGCTTGCTGCGGATGTCATAGTTGTCGATGCGATCAGCGATCAGCGCGCTGTACAAGCTTTGGGCTTCGCTGGCATCGCCAGCCGATAGCGTGGCTTCGGCAATGATGTATCGCGCGAGCGGTTGTTTCGGATCGAGTGCCAGCGCAGCTTTGGCCGAGCCTACCGCATGTTCGGCATCACCTGCGTAGTAGTGGCCCAACGCCAAGTTCGCTTTGGCTTTGGCATCTTTGGGCGCTGCGTCGACGGCAATTTCGAGCTTGGTCAAGTCATCGAAGCCACGGGTCGGCAACTTAAACGTGCCTTTGTAAGCAGCGAGCCGTGTGCCCAAATACTGCCGAAACGCAGCATCGAGCTGGGTGATGTTTTTGCCCGTAATCGTCGCAAGCACGTCGGCGTTGGCTTTGCCTTTACCATACAGCTTGAGGGCCTCGACGATTTTTTCGAAGCCATACGTCTGAACCAAGTACTCAATTGTGACCGCCGACAAATAGTATGCAACGACCACCGCGCTGGTATCGGGTTGCATGAACTCAGCGTTGAGATCCGCGATGGAAGGCAATGTGCCGTTGGCCATTGCGCCGTAAAGATCCGCATCGTTTTCGCGTCGCCACTCGGGCCGTGCCCGCAGCGTTTCGTATTCTGACAACCCTTCCGTGAACCACCGCGGCACCCGCGAGTTCGACAATTGAATCGCAAACACGTGGCCAAGCTCGTGCCACAACACCATGCCCCAGTTGATGTCGCCGTTCGACGGTGACATCGCGGTGATCACTTGGCCAAAACACACGCCAAGTGCACCGAGGTCGGGCAGGCCAGTGGTCCGAATGCTGTAGTCGCTTCGGTCTTTGTATAGTTCCAGCGTTACGGGCGTCTTTGGTGTGAAGCCATAGCGCTTCGACATATCAGCAAACGCTTGTTCCATCGTTGGTTCGAGATAGCGCGACAACACCGGCCGCTCGTCGGCGTGGTAACGAATCTTGAACGACTTGCTTTTGCCAAGCGTGTATTCACGCGCGATCGTTTTCGCAAACAAGTCGCGCGTATTGAACGTACGCACGTTGTACTGATCACCTTGCCACGCTTTGTTCAACCACTCCACGCCTTCGGTTTCCATGCCCAAGCGCAGATAACCCAAGCCTAAATCGCCCATGGCGTCGTACGCTTTGGGGTCGAGCGCAATCGCTGCTTTGTTGAGCTCGTTGGCTTGCACGTAACGATGTTCACGCACGGCCGAGCGCGCGACCGTGCGATAGAACTGATAGTAGGCCGGGTTGATCGCCAACACCCGCTTGCGTTCGGCTTCATAGCCTGGCAGGTCGTCGCGCAGCCACGCTACCGTTGCCCGCAAGGTGATCGCTTCGACGCTGTTCGGGTTCACCGCCGTAACTTTGGCGATCGTGGCGAGGGCTTTGGGCCACTCGTTGCGATCGATTTCGATCGAGGCCCGCGCTAACAATGCACCGACGTGGTTCGGGTTCACCGCAAACGCAGCATCGAGGTGCTTGCGCACAACTTGTAAGTCGTACGACGTTTCGAGGGTAATCTGCGCCATTAGCGCATGCGCATCCGGGTCGTTGGGGTTGACCTTAAAGGTATCCTCAACGGTTTGCTCGGCTAACGAGCTGGCGTATTTGTCGATGAACAGCTCGGCCCAACGCAGATTCGCTTCGGTCTGCTTCGGATTGATCTTTTGAATTTCTTCATACACCGAGTTGGCCAACTCGTGTTCGCCGTTGGCACGGGCGACCTCGGCTAGCAAAAACAAATCATCGGTATTGTCGAGGTCGAGCTTTTTGCTTTTGCTGCTGTATTCACCGTCGGTTTTTTTGATCAGCACGTCTGCCGCCGCACGGTCACCGCGGTCGAGCATGACGGCGATCAGCAAGCGTCGAGCAACATGGTCGTCGGGGCGCGCAGCAGCTAGGGCTTCGAGGTCTTTGCGGGCTTCATCGTAGTTGCCTTGTGCGCGCAAGATGCCTGCGCGCAAGATGCGTGCGGCGGGGTCACTGGCGGCCAACCCTGGCGCTAACGCCGCCAAGGCTTGTTTGTAATTGCCGCGGATATAGTGCAGTTGCGCGGTCACGACGGCTGCTGGAATTTTTTCTGCAGCATTCGGCTTTTGCAGTTGTGCTTCAGCGCCAGGGTAGTCGCCTGCTGCCAGCCGATCGCGCGCCGTTGCGACATCGGCGCTTGCGGCGGGTACACCTGCAACAGTTAGCAACGTGCCAAGCGTTGCGCCCAGCAGTGAACGGCGGGCCGTAAACCCTAGAATCCCACGGACATTTGCCATGCCTAGACTTTGACGGGCCAACCCGGTGCAGTCAAACCGATTGCACCCAAGGTGGGCGAAATCTCGAAGCCAGTGCTATGCTTTAGGTTATGACCACCTCCCAAGCGTCCGAGGCAGCCTCTGGAGCTTCCGGCATTTACGCCAACTTTGACGCTTTTCTAAAGCAAGCGATTCGCGAGTACTACGACCGCGGCTGGACCACCCGGCGGGGCAATTTCATTGCCCTACTCATCGCTAGTGGCCAAACCGCGTTTGCGTTGGCCAAAGATTCCGTCGTTGATGGCACCGGCACCAAAAAAGTCGCGCTCGGCGCCGGCTTGGTGTTGGCGCTGCGCATCGGCTTGCGTTACGCGCTGGGCGGGCCGCTAGGCATGGTCTTGACCGTCGCTGCGGGCGCTTCGATGGTGTCGTATTTCTTGCGCAATCAAAAAGATATCGTCAAAAAAGTCAGTGCGTACAAAGTGGTCATCGCTGAGACCCACACCCGTTACGACGAGCTGCACAACGGTTGGCGCGACAACAAATATCCAATCACCGATCGCAACTTGATGATCGACGGCTTGATGAAGCGCTTTTTGGGTCAGGTAGATGAAGCCTAAGGCAGGGATTGTTGCATGGGCAGCTGCGACGATGCTTGCTGCTGCGCCCGCGATGGCCGAGGGGCCTGCCGCTGGCTCGGCGGGGTCAAAGGTCAAAGCCGATGGTTCGACGCGAAAACTGATCATCGGCATTCTCGATGTGCGCGTCGATGGAGTTCCGCCAGAAGCAGCGGCGCGTTTTGAAGCGCGGCTCACCGAGCAACTCGATACTGGCCATTAT
>JAKQOD010000167.1 GCA_029565465.1 Deltaproteobacteria bacterium | reverse complement strand
TAGTCAACGCAACCAACGGTGCCTCGACCTTGCCTTATTGGCCGCAACCACGGCCATGCAGAACGATGCCGCAGCCGCAGCGCATGCCTGTGCACTAGTCAACGTGCACTGCACCGAGCACTGAGCCACCAGGCAAACGGCCGGCGCGAATTTCACAGGAACGTCACATCGCCTATCCCGGCCGCAACCCATTGTGCGCTAGGTTTGCGTAGCTCGTGTTTCAACGTATCCGCCTTCGGCTGTTTTTGCTTTCCCTCGCCGTGATCGTCACGGTGGGTGGTGGCGTTATCGTGCTGGTGCGCCACGACGTCAAAACCACGGCCGAAAAGCGCTTGGCCGCACAATTGAGCACGACGGCGCGGACCGCTGCAGCGCTGTTGACGCCACATGATGCAGGCGCCGTGGATGTGCCACACGTTGAACGTCTATTACACGACCTATCGACCACCACGGCGAATCAGCTTCGCTACTTTGCAACACCGGCAGCGGCAGCGGCCGAACTCACCAATGCAGGCTTGCCGTTGCCACCGGCGAACGTGCCAACCGATTGGGCCACCAGCATTGTTGGCTCGGACACCGCATTTGCAGCCGCCCGGGTAGCCAGCGGCGGCGTCATCATTGTTTCACGCTCGACGACGGAAATTCGCGATGCGACGGCGCGGCTAGATCGCGGCGTGGTGGCGGCTGCATTGTTTGGCTTGTTCGTCGCGATGTTTATGACGTGGGCCGCAACCGCCTTGATCGCGCGGTCGATGCGCAAGCTCGTGGCTGACGCTCGCGATGTGGTGCGTGGCAACACTCGACGCCTGGCACCCGAACAAGACGCTGAACGTGATGAACTGCGCGATCTGCGTGACTGGTTCAACTATCTCGCGGCTGATGCCGAGCGCCACACGTCTGATCTGGCGCGCGGTCGCGCCCTGCTAACCTCGGTGCTCGAAAGTATGAGCCAAGGTGTCATCGCCCTCGATAGCAACGGCGTGGTCGAAGCGATGAACGATCAAGCCCGCAAGATCATTGGTCTCAATAGCGCACCGATCGGCGAAGTGTTCGACCAGTTTATTACCGTGCCGCAACTGCTCGAATTGGCGCGGGCAACGACTTCGCGCGCGCTCGAATTCGCCTTGCCCAATGCCGTCAAAGTGCATGTTCGCATGGCTCCGAAACGCGACACCGGCGGTGTCGTGTTGGTGATTGAAGATGTCACCAATGTGCGCGAGCTGGAGACTATTCGCCGCGATTTCGTTGCCAACGTTTCACACGAGTTGCGTACACCAGTCGCCGTGATTCGCGCCAATGCCGAGACACTCTCTGGTGGTGCCAAGCGCGACCCTGAGATGGCAAGCAAGCTCATCGACGGCTTGCATCGCAATGCCGAACGGTTGGCGCGGATCTTGGCCGACCTGCTCGATCTATCGCGCCTCGACGCTGGCCACTACCGACTCGACCTCGGCAATGTGCAATTAGTCTCGGCAATCGAACAAGCGGCTCACGCCGTCGAACCGCTGGTAAAGCAGCGCGGTTGCACCCTGGTCATTGATGCCGCACCGTCGCTGCGAGTCCGCGCTGATGCCAAAGCACTGGATCAAGTCTTGGTCAACCTGATCGACAACGCCGTAAAATATGGTGCAGCGCCTGGGACCGTCACGATCGCCGCCCGCGCCGAAGGAGCCGTGGTTCGCATCGAAGTAATTGACGACGGCCCGGGGCTGGAACCAGCGCATCAAAAACGGGTCTTCGAACGCTTTTATCGCGCCGACTCGAGCCGGTCACGGGAAGCCGGCGGCACGGGCCTTGGGCTAGCAATTGTTAAACACTTAATCGAAAGCATGGGTGGCGATGTGGGCGTTGCCAGCGCCCAGCCCCATGGCTCAATCTTTTGGGTGCATCTGCAAGCCAGTCAAACGATTGCGTAGCCCAACTACGGGCAGGTATTGCACTGCGCCGGCGCCGAGGTGCAACCGTTTGGTAGCGAACAACGGTTGCCTTGGCCTGGACAATTGGTGTTGCCTAAACAACTGCCTTGGCCATCGCACGAAACATCGCAAGCACAAGCGTTGTTACAATCGACGCTGCCACAGCTGCCAGCACCGGAACACATCACGTCGCATTTGCCATTGCCACAGACGATGCCGTCACAACTGCCGGTTGCGCTGCAGGTGATGTTGCAGTTTTGCGCTCCGCTACATTGCACACCTTGGCGACAGCTGCCATCAGCGCCGCAGGTGATGTTGCAGTTCCACCCGCTTGGGCACACCACGCGATTGCGGCAATTATTGCCTGTACACGTGATCGTACACGTGTTGCTGCCAGCGTCGCACGAATCACAGCGCGACGG
>JAKQOD010000937.1 GCA_029565465.1 Deltaproteobacteria bacterium | reverse complement strand
ACGCTCAACGTTTCTGCCAAAGGCAAAGGCGCCGACTTGGACGTCTATGTGAATGACGAGCACCGCGGCAAGGTACCGGTGTCGCTCGAGCTTGGCGCCGATTCGTATCATGTGGAAGTGAAGCGCGGCAAAGTCACGATTCGCGACGAACACATCACGATTGAAGCCGACCAAGAGATCGAGATTATCGTTGATCCTGCCGGTAAAGGCGTCGTCAGCAAGCCGCCGCCCACCGATCCCGATGTGCCAGATGGTAACGAGGGCAATGACGGCAACGACGGCAACGATGAGCCCAAAGGTGATGGCGATAGTGATGGCAATGATCGCGACTCGAATGGCGATGGGGGCTCAGCGCCCGTCGACGAAACCCCATCGGCAACGCCGCCGCATCCGTGGCTTGCGGCCACTGCTGGCACCACCGTGATGTTCCGCAACGTGGGTTACACCCAAGTCCAAACCGATAAGCTGTTTCAATTTTCCCAAGGCGGCCAGATCTTAGTTGGCGTCGGGCTTGAGGTTTGGCCATTAGGCAAATCGAAAAATGTGCTGCGTGGTTTGTCGCTGCGTGCGCAAGGCAGTTTTGGCGTGCCGCAATCATTTGCCACGGCGGATGCGCAGATGGCGCCGGTCAAGACGTCGTATCGTGTGCTCGGCGCAGACGTGCACTATCAGTTGCCGCTGGGCTCGCTTGGCCTCGATATCAATGCTGGCTATCAAGACCAACGTTTGAGTTTTGCCGGGACCGACGTCGCGTTGGCAACCTTGCCGGATGCCGCGATTCGTTCGTTGCGGTTGGGCGGCGGCTTGACCTTGCAACTTGGTGCAGTTGAATTGTTCGGTTACGGCGAAGGCCGCATTGTGTTGGGCGGCGGCCCGTACATGGAGCGGTTTCAAGATCCATCCGGTAGCGGCTACGGCTTTGGCGGTGGTGCACGACTCAAATTCGGCCGCCTGTTTGTCGCTGCCGATGTTGGCTTGCAGCGCTATGCGTGGACGTTTTTACCGACCGTCGATTATATCGCCAAAACCGCAAGCGATAGCATTACTGGCATCAACCTGGGGCTCGGCGTCGCTTACTAGCGGCTACTCTGCTCGCTAGGCCTGGCAACTGGTGTTGCCATGAGGCCCGGGCGACTACGCTAACTGGCTGATGTTAGGTCATATTGCGGCTGAACAGGCGTCGTGTAATTGGCATCTAGCTTGCTGTAGTTGGTGGCATGAAACGCATTACCTCCCATTCGATGGCCACATCGTTGCTCGTCGGCGCGCTGATCGCTGGCGCTGGCTGTACCGAGCCAAGCGATAACAACGGCGACGAGGTATTGAGTGCGGATGGCAAAGAGGATTCGATTGCGAGCGCAACCGATGTGGTTTCTACCAAGCTTGGGATCGATTTCCAGACCAAGCGCGGCAAAGCGACGCTAACGTTTGCTAAGCGCGGCAGCGTCTCGCTCGAAGCCGCGGGCTTGACCATTACCACCGTACGTGACGGCAAGGGGCCCAAAGCCTATCGTCTGCGCAGCGGCCGGTTGATCGCAACCGATGTAGTTTCGCCGCTGCAAATTGAATATGGCTTTGCGCAACACACAAACTCCGACGGTCTATTGGCCGGCGGCTCAACCGTGTTATGGCCGTATTTCTGCGGCAACTTGTTTCCGTGTAATTCGCGACCGGCTGACGGCACCACGTTCGAAGTTGATATCACGGGTGTGCCGAGTGGCAAGTCAGTGATCTATCCGCACCAAATTACCCAGCCGGCGCCTGCATATCAATTTGCGTTTGCCGTCGGTGACTACCATACCGAGCGACTTGGCCGCACGGCTGCGGGCACCCAGGTGTCGGTGTCTTGGTTGCCCAACGGCGAAACCGCCGCACGCGAAGGCACCAAGAATCTAGTCAAAGCGTTTGAATGGCTCGAAACCAACATTGGGCCGTACCAATTTGGCAACGATGTTGGATCGGTGGCAGCGGTGTGGGGCGCTGGCGCATACGGCGGCATGGAGCATCATCCGTACTGGCATGTTGCAACCGATGCCATGGACAACGAAGAAACCCATGTGCACGAAGCGGCCCATGGCTGGTTTGGTGATGGCATTCGCTTGAAGTGTTGGGAAGACTTTGTGTTGTCCGAAGGCACCGTTTCGTATTTGGCAGCCCGTGCGATTGGCCAAGTCGCGGGCGCTGACGCCGAAGCGGATATCTGGGTTGGTTATCAACGTGAACTCAACAGCGCACGCGCAGGCGGCGACCGGATCGCGTGGCCAACCGGCTGCAACAAAGTGGACATCATCAAAGACGGCCTGTTTTCGACCTTTCCATACATGGAAGGCGCATTCTTTTATAAAGCGGTGGCGACTCAGGTCGGCGCGGCCAAGCTCGACGCTGTGCTCCGCAAGTTTTATATGACTTATCGCGGCAAGGCCGCCGGCATGGCCGACATGGTGGCGTTGATCAAACGCGAAACCGGCTTCGATCCGAAGGGGTTAGTGACGACGTGGTTGCGGTAACGCAAGCGTTCACCAAATGCTGCACGTCTTCGCTGGATGCATCGGCGTACCAACCGGGCAGGCAAACGCTGTTGCAAACTCTGGCAAGTTCCGCAACGCGCCGTAGATGCGATATTTCGCTGGCGAATGCACGTCGGTTTTGAGGCGGCGAGCGACGTCGTCGTTGCGGCCTGCGCTACACCACGCTTGGCCTACGCCAAGGAAAAACTGCTGAGCTTCGGTGAAGCCATCGGCGACTACGACGTTGGTGGCGTTGCTGCGCAATTGTTGCAACGCCGTGAACGCCATCTTAACGCCACCGAGGTCGGCGATGTTTTCACCGAGGGTGAGCTTGCCATTGATGAACTGCTTGGGCAGGACTTCGAATGACGCATACTGGTCAGCGAGGCAGCGGCCCTTGTTCGTAAAGGCGGTGAGGTCGGCGGCGCTCCACCAGTTTTTCATATTGCCGGTGGCGTCAAACATTGCGCCTTGGTCGTCGAACCCGTGGGTCAATTCGTGACCGATGACCATGCCGATGCCGCCGAGGTTCGCCGCCATGCTGCGGTCCTGGCCAAAAAAAGGCGCTTGCAAAATGCCAGCCGGCAACGCTGTGTTGTTGGCCGACGGATTGTAGTACGCGTTGACTTCGAACGCGCCCATCAGCCAATCGTTGCGATCAACTGGTTTGCCAGCACGCGCGAGGGTGCGCTTGGTTTCGGCTTGCATGGCGCGCAAGCGATTACCCGCGAAGTCGTTGGCTTTGAGTGCGAAGGTGACGGGGCGCCAGGTATCTGGAAAACCGATCATGCGGGCAATGCGCTTGAGCTTGTCTTGCGCAATCGCCTTGGTTGGGCCCGACATCCAATCGAGCGCTGCGATGTTGCCATGCATCGCACCCACAATCGCATCGATGAGTTCAGCAGCACGGGCCTTCGACGCGCCGGGAAATGCTTTGGCAACAAAGGCTTGGCCAACCAAATGTTCGAGCGAGCCTTGCGTGCTGGTGATACAGCGTTTGTAGCGATCGCGTTGTTGTTCAACGCCGGATAGCGCTTTTTCGAGCGCAAACGCTTCATCATCGAACGCGCCAGGCAACGCAAACGCGCTGGCTTTGAGCAGGTGATAGGTGAAATAGTTAGCCCACGCACTGGCTGGAATTGTTTTGCGCAGGTTATCAAGCGCGGCAAAAAACGGCGGCGTTGTCACCACTACTTGGTCCAGCGCCGGCACGCCAAGCGTTTTAAAATAGGCTTTCCAATCGATACTTGCGACGGTCTTGGCCAGCGCTTTGCGGTTGACGGGGTTGTACATGGCCGGCAAATCGCGGCGGGCTTCGCCGGTTTTGGTAAGCTTTGCGAGCGCCGTTTCGATCGTCAACACATCGTTCGCGCCCGTGATCGCAGCTGGTGCTTTGGCGCCGCCCAAGACCAACATGCGTTGCACATGGTCACGATACGCTTGCACTTTGCCAACGAAGTTAGCATCAAAATAGTAATCCCGGTCGGGTAGGCCGAGGCCGGCGCTATCGAGGTACAACGCATACTTGGCAGAGTCTTTGAGGTCAGCATCGGCGCTGGTATTCCACACCGCCCAGATGCCCGCGCGGTGCAATTCCGTGAGCGCTGTCAGCCACGATTTGGCGTCTTTCACTGCGCGCACTTTTTTAAGCAGCGGTACGATACCCGTCAGCTTGGCGTTGGCGATTGCCGCGGTATCCATGCATGAGCCGTAGTAGGTGCCAAGGGCGTCGGCCGTTGCATCACTGGCACGATGCGGCCCAGCCGCAGTGGTGGCTGCTTCTTCAAGCAGCCCTTTGAGCACAGTTTCGTTGCGTTGGGCTACCTCGCCGAACCGACTCCACTGCGCTTTGTCGGCCGGAATGGCATTGTTGGCCACCCAGCCACCACATGCGAATTCGAAAAAATCGACGCAAGGATCGACCGACCGATCGAGCGACGAAGCCTCAAGGCCGACCTCGGCCAAGGTCACGTTGCTGACGCTTGCGTTGGCTGCGCCCAAGCCGAGCGCAGGCGTGGTTGTTGTTGCCACCACCGCCGGCGGCGCAACAGTCGCTTGCGTGGCGGTCGCCGTATCGGGTGACCCGGTTGGCGGGACCGGCGTTGCCGCAGCTGGTGCGACGCTGGGCGCAGTGGTTGGTGCGCCTTGCTTGGTGCCGCACGCAAGCAACGATGTTGCAGCCAGCCAAGGCAGCAGCGAAGACAAACGAATCCTGGACATGGCAACAACCCTACCGCAACTTGGCGTGGCTCGGGGTATACTGGCGCCATGGCTCGGTTGGGCAAAGTTTTGCGCGGGATAGCAATCGCGGCGGCGGTGTGGCTGCTGACGCTATTCATTGCCGGCTTTGCAGCGCGTGGGTGTGTGCGCAGCAGTGTGCAGGAGCGGTTGAGCACCACGCTTGGCGGTCGGGCTGACGTCGGCAAGGTTTCGTTAGGCCTCATTGCGGGCAACGTGGAACTGCGCGATGTCGACGTGGTGCGCGACACCGGCGGAGATCTGAAGCTACACGTGAGTCAAGTCCAGTTCTCGATGGCACCGCTCGGCTTTGGTTTGTTTTCGCGGCATGTCCGGCGCATGGAGATTCGCGGCGTTACCTTGGACATGAGCGGTCGCGCTGCGCTGCATATGCATCCCCGGCCAATCGCGACCGACGATTTTGAACTCTACGATGCCAAGCTGACCTTGGTGCCAACCAATTGGGCTCCGGGCCTTGGAAAAATTGAAGTCACCGTCAAGCACGCGCAAGCGGGACCGGTGGTGTTGGCAACCTCGTTGTCATGGATCTTTAGACTTAAAGCGTTCGACGCCTCGATCGATGTCGCCGGTGTCGCGGTTTCATTGCGCTTTCGCGACGGCAAGTTCTACGCTGCGGGTAGTGTGTTTGGTTCAGCTCCAGTAGAGCTACCATTCGGGCTTAACGCTGCTGCGGCTGGTGAAGAAGTGCAAGCGCTGCTGGAGTTTGGCAAAAAGCTTGGCAAAGAAGTGTTGCTGCGCAAAGCCAAAGACTTGTTAGCGCCACTGACAACGCCAGCGCCGCTGACGCCAACGCCTTAGCCGCGGTACGAGTCGTCTTGTTCGATCTTTGATAGCACCCAATCGAATTCGCCCGACGCCATGACGCTGCCGCAGTATTCGCAGGCGCCTTTGGCATCGACTTTTAGCGCCGCGCCACAGTGGCCGCAGGTGGCATCGGACTTGGCTGGGCCTTTGGCGTTGTGCGCGCGAATCAACGTCCAGTATTCGCTGTACTTGCGATCTTTGGTTTTGCTGCCAGTCAACAAGCGGCCGGTGCTGCGATTGACGACGAAGTCTTTGCCAGCGCCCCAAATGCGAATCGTCAACGCGTCGAAGTAACGGTCGCGCAGTAGCTTGCAGGGCTCCATGTTGAGGATGCGCATCTCCGACAGTTGATTGCGCAAGTCTTGTTGGCGGTAGGCGTCGACCCAGTACTGCAACACATCGGATTGGCTCATCGACAACAAGCCGCGCACTGGTACCAAATCGCCGTCGGACCAGGCTTTGTTCAAGCGGCCGTAGATCATATTCAACCGGGTTTGAATATCGGCAATTTTCACAGCCGGATCGTCTTGGCAAAGTTGATCGAAAACCGACTGGAAATTGCGTTGGCGATAGGTCGGCAAATCGGTGCCACGCTCTTCGACGCTGTCAGTCAGCGTGGGCGGCCGCGCTTGAATCGAATTGACGACGATGCTGTCAACAACCCAATCGAAACGACCGTTGTCGACAACTTGATTGCACGAGGCACATACCTGCGTGCCGGTTTGGGCCGCAGCCCATGGCGCACCGCAGTTGGGGCACGGCAACACGTCGGCTTGGCTGCCCAGCTGCGGAGCCTTGGACGTGGCCGTTGCCGCACGCGACAAGCGCCATGTTTCGACCGAAAAATCGGTGCGCATGGCGTTGCCGGCGCCGACGGTGACGTTGGCTTCAAATTGCAGCGAAATTCGCACGCGGTCGTCGCTGTTGCGTGCGCCGTTCGCTTCGCCATCTTCGCCACCGGCAGGCGAGCGCGGCGATGGAATAATCAAGCCAATCACGCGCATCGCACCTACCACCACGCTTTGCACCGGTGGGCTTTGCAGTGGCCCGTTGGGCGCCGCACCTGGCAGCGATGGCGCGGCGTCGCGCGAGGCAAGCTGCTGGAGCGCCGCGCTGCTGATGTACGGTACCAGCGTCGCACGTTGCTGCGGCGTTGCGCGGTTACGATGCGCAGTAGCAAATAACCGGAAAGCAAAGTCTTCGAAGCCTACTTGCGAGAAATCGGGATCGACGTGGCGCAGTTGATCGAGTTCGATGGCGCGATGCAGCTCAGCCGGTGGCCCACTGTTCCAGTCTTTGTTTTTGTGGTTTTGATACGCCGACCAAGCGAAGTACAAAACGATGGCGGCGAGGATCGGCAAGAATATTACTGGGTAGTAAAACGCCAGGCGTAACAATTCGAAGATCAGCCGAAACGCTAGTTCGGCACCCGCGCCGCTACTGCCACCGCCACTGTCGCCATGGCCACCGCCGCCCGAATAACTTTGGCCGCCACCGGGCCGTGCCCACGCTGCGCTATCGAGGAGTAAGGCCATCACGATGGCGCACATTGCCAACAGCAAAGCGTAACGCAGCCAAGTGGAGGCGCGGCGCTTCATCGTGCACCTCGGCTTTTGCGTTGCGGAATTGGATGACTGCGATGGTGTTGCTCATCGAGGGCATCGGGTAACTCGTTGATGTCGTCTTCCGTCCGCGGCAGCACGGCGAGTTCCGGCGCAAAAGCCTTGATTGCATTGGCGACGGTTTCGCCGCCAGCGGCAACCGCAGCCGATAACGTTTGTTCAAGCTGCGCAATGCGCGAGCTGGAAATCGCAACTCGTACAGCGATATCGGGCACGATGCTGACCATGCGTTCTTGCCACGAAATGTAGAACAAAATCCCGGTGCGCCCGTTGGTTTGGCTTACGCCACGCTCAAAGAACGTCGCTCGTGCGGCGCGCTCGACAACATGGCGGCGCATATTGCGCGGTGTCAATAAGCGCTTGAGCGCTGGCAGCCACTCGACGGCAACACCGACGACGACGCCAACGACAAATGGTTCGAGTAGGATGGTTATCGTCGAAAATTCAGCTTCCGCGTACAACGCAAACGCAAGCGCGCCGAATAGCGCAAGCGCACCTACCAAAACGTGAACATGGAGGTAGGCCGCTGATTGGCGGCGAATTGCGACGACGGCTTCGCAAGCTGAGCTGGTTTCGATGGTGGCTATCGCTTGCGCAAAGGCGCTGCGCGCAGTTTCGTTGGCAAATTGCACCGACACCGGTGAAGCATAGCAAGCCGCTTGGGCTTTTGTTCAACGCGGCTCAGTATTCGATGGCGAGCCGCGGTAACTCAGCCGCGGCCCGGCGATCGACTTTGCCGGTTGCGGTTAACGGCAAAGCTGCTACGCGTGCGATATGGCGCGGCCGTTGGTACGCTGGCAGTGCTTGATGCCAACATGCGTACGCGGCGGCTGGCACAAATTCGCTGGAGACCACCAATGCAACGCCGATGGTGACACCCCAGCGTGCATCGTGCACACCAAAGGCCACTGCTGCAATCACGCCCGGCGTCGCAAGCAGGACCGCTTCGACCGTTGCTGGATGTACGTTTTCACCGCCGGTAATCACAACATCATCGCTGCGGCCAACGATGACCAAGCTGCCGTCGGTGGCAAGATAACCCACGTCAGATGTAACAAATTCGGTGCGCATCGAAGTCGGTGATTGGTCAAGGTACCCATCAAAGAGTGATGGGGCTTGCACGATAATAGGCGCGGGTGCGGCTAACGTGCCGGCCTGCAACTTCACCTGCGGCAGCGGCAAGCCGATGCCAATAACCGCATGACCATCGACGGGCGCGGTGACCACTTGGCCAC
Source organism: Deltaproteobacteria bacterium (assembly GCA_029565465.1). GTDB lineage: Bacteria > Myxococcota_A > Polyangia > Haliangiales > Haliangiaceae > JABFXX01. Next base: position 4,634 of record JAKQOD010000937.1, on the reverse strand, counting down.
AGGTTTCGCTAGCGCCATACGTCGTTAGGGCAGGCACGCGTCGCTGGCGCGCGGTGGCTAACAAAGGCGCAGGTGCGGCTGCACCGCCCAGCAACAGGGCTCGCACGTTGGGCGCCACGACCCAGGTTGGGTCATGTAGCAAGTCTTGCAATTGAGTTGGCACCACGGACGCCAACGTTGCGGCACCATCGCTGAGTGCAGCCGCCAACCGTGGCAACGTGGGCGTAAGCACCACGGGCTTGCCAGCTGCCAAGCATCGCAACACGACGTTGAGCCCGCCAACGTGCGCTAACGACAAAGGCAACGCCCACCGATCGTCGTCGCGCCAGCCGAGATGGGCGGCGCTCATCTGCGCAGCAGCGGCCAACGCCTGGCGTGACAACACAACACCGCGCGGCGCGCCGGTCGAGCCCGAGGTAAAGACAATCGCCGCAGTGCCTGGTCGCACCGGTGCAGCCGTGAGCGCCGCATGTTGCCTGACCGCAACGTCGCTCGATAGTTTGGGGTGCACCAAGCCCAGCGGTTGCCGATCTTGCAGGCCACGATAGATCGCGAGAATACTCGCCATCGAAATGTCCCCGACAAGCGTCGCTGCTGCCGGCAGCGCTGCTGCTTGCTGAGCGCATTGCACAAAGCTCAACACCGTCGACCCGTCGATCAATGCCGGCGCATCCCCGAAGCGTGCGGCCGCTGCGTTGATGCAAAATTCGTCGTCGTCGGTGACGGTCATGCCAGCAACTGCGGCCACGCTGGCGCGGTGACCCCATGGCCAAACCCAGCAGCGGTACGCACATGTCCTGGCGTGGCTAGCTGTTGCACGTGAGCGGTCCACGCCGCACCATGCGGCGTCAGCGTTGGGTTGTTGCCAAGGCCTGCCGCAACGGGTTGATCAAACAATGCTGCTACTGCACGAGCCGCTTCGGCGCAGGCGGCGGTGCCAACCGGCCCTTCGAGCGCATGCGTCACAACGGCATGTTTGCCAGCACGCGCAGCCGTGTTCGCAAGCCCGAATGTAGGCAACAAGCCACCAAGCAGCGTTGGTTTGAGCACGAAGCCCCACAGGTTGCGCGCTCGCAGCACATCATTAAACTGCGCCGGGCTAATCATTGGCAACGACTCATCCAACGCGAGCGCAATTGGCAAATCCATGTGCAGGAGTTTGGCCGTGTCGGGGCAAGGTTCTTCAATAAATTCCCAGCCCAGATGGGCCAACGCGCGCAGGCGCCGCGGGGTCTCGTGCAACTCCCAGGTCTGATTGGCATCGCCGCGTAACCGAATCGTATCGCCGACGGCTTCGCGAATGGCGGTTGCCTTAACGAGGTCGGCGTCGGCATCGCGGCTGAGCTTGAGCTTAAGCGTGGTAAATCCTGCCGCGACGCTGGCGACTGCTTCGGTAACACTGGCTACCACAGCGGCGGTTGCAAGGTCGGCAACTGGCGTGGTGACCAACACGTTCGCCAAGGCGACCTGGTGCGCTTGGCACCAACAATCAAGCAAAGCGGTTTCGAGCGCAAACCGCGACGCTGCCGAATCGGCTACGCCATTCGCGAGCAGATAGGCCCGGCTGGGCCCTTCCAACTCAAACGGCAAGGCGGCTTGCAACGTCACCACCGCGGTCGCAGCACCGGTTGCAGCATCCTGCAAAGGTGCGGCCTCGCCCAACCCACAATAGCTGCCACTGGTTACACGCACCACGTCATGCGCACGCAACCACGTTGCTTGGCCCGTAGCCCGTCGCACGGCTGGCCCAATGGTCGGCGTTGCGACGTGCACGGTCACGCTCTGCATCGAATCGATCAGCATTACGGACCTGACGCTTATTCGTGTTCCATAATCACAAGTTCGATCCGGTCATTGATTTGGTTGGCATTTTTGCTCGTTGGCAACACCAACATCTTGGTCGAGCCAAAGCCGCGGGCTTCAAGCCGCGATGCAGCGATGCCCCACTGTACCAACCAGTCGCGAATCGCGTCGGCGCGTTTTTGCGTCAGCTCATTGTCTTTGCCATTGCGCTCGTTGACGTGGCTGATGATGCGCAAGCGTTTGACACCTTTGTGTGCGCGCAGCAACGCCGCCACTTGGCCTAACACGTTGGTGGATGCGCGCGTTAAGGTTGTACCGGAGAAGGTAACGCTTTCGAAGAGTTCGATGCGGTCAGCGCTCATCACAACCGCGGCGTCGCCTTCATCCGGGCAGCCGTCTTGATCATTTTTGCCGTTGATGGTTTCGGCAGCCGCCGGGCACTTATCAACGCCGTCATCAATGCCGTCGTTGTCATTGTCGGGTTCCGGGCAGCCGTCGGCATCGGCAAAACCATCTTTGTCTTCGGCTTGGTTTGGACACTTGTCCATGCGATCCGCAACGCCGTCGCCATCGTTGTCGAGGTCCGGGCAGCCGTCGGTGTCTTCGAAGCTGTCCATGTCTTCGGCGGCGAGTGGGCATTTGTCGGCACTGTCATCGATCAAGTCTTTGTCATTGTCGAGATCTGGACAGCCGTCGGCATCATCGAAGTTGTCGAGGTCTTCAGGTGTATCGACACATTGATCGGCATTGTCGCGAATCCCGTCGTTGTCACGATCTCCGATCACGCGCGGCGCTTTTTTGCCTTCGATGTACGCTGGCCGCGAAGCATAGCCCAACAGCACGGTGGCAAGAACCGCTGGCGAGCCAGGGCCATTGATGATGCCACGGCCAACTGCCGCGCTGACATCAAGGTTGGCCAACAAGTGGTAACGCACACCCGCCATGGCGACCAAGGTGCTTTGAGCCGCCGTCGCTTCGCTCACGAGTGACTTGGTTCCGAAGCCGTCAACCACGGCACTCAAATCGCGATTGACTCGATAGGCCGCCGCTAGGCCAAAGGCTAGTTCACTGCCTTGCACACTTGCAAATTGGGTCTTGCTGCGAATCCAAACGCCGGCGTTGCCACCGACGGAAAATGGGCCAGTGCGCAGGGTGGCTAGTGCGCGCACCAAGCCCGAAGGGTTGGAAACGCCAGCCAGTTGATCGTTTTTGGCCGTCGGCAACGTGAGCATCGTTGAGGCTGCCAACGCAAAATTCTTACGCGCGAGCGCTGTGCCCTTGAAGTGCAATGACAAATCGCCAATTGCGGTACCGCTAACACCGGTGAGGCCACGCAACGCAGCGTCGTTGCCATCTTGCACATACATCGGCATGCGCACGGCGGCTTCAAAGCGCGACAAAAAACTGTAGGCGGCGCCAATTTCAAACGTGCTGCGTCGGCTGACCAACGCGGTGCTGCGCATCAAGCCGTCGTTGACGTCCGCGACCAACGGATTGGTTTCGTGTGACACTACAACCTGCATCGACCAATCCCCGCTTCGGCCAGGCTGGGCCGACTCAGTGTGTAAGAAAGTCGTCGAGCTGGATGGCGTTGCGCGAAAGAGCGTAATTTCGAGGTTCTTCGATTGCGGTACATCGGCGGCAGCTGGGCCGGCTTGAACCGCACCTGCGGCTGCTACGGCTAACGTCGCAGCACGGGTGCGGCGGCGACGCAGCGCTACCAGCGCCGCTGCAATGACCAACCATGCCCCCGAGGTGCCGCGCGACGATTGGCAGCCTGCACCGCCGTTTAATGTGGTTTCTACCGCGGTCGCGGTGACCGGGATTTCCGACGTCGCCACTGGCGCGCCATCGAAATACACCCGCAAGGTCGCATTGTACTCACCGGTGGTTGGTGGCGAAAACTGCAAGTCGATGCCACTTGCCATGCCTGGCATAATCACTTGATCAACCGCGCCGTCGACGACGGAAAACGCGCTGTCACCAACAACTTCCACTTTGCTGATGCGGAACGCAAAGCCCGATGCTGCTGCTTCTTCATTGATCAGGGTTGCCAAATCACCATCGGCATTCGCCGAAAGCTGCACCGAAACCCCGGCCGGGCTTGGATCAAAGGTGATTTTACCTTTGGTGAAGCTCACCATGCGATCGCGTCCCGCCTTTTCAAGTTGAATCAAGCGTTCATAACGCGGCCCAACCGGCGCTGTGCCGTTGTCGTTGTGGTGAATCACCACGGTTGCGGTTTGCTTCGCGGTATTAAACGGCGAGAACTTAATGGCTACGGGCACCGAGCCGAACGCTGGTACGACGACATCGCTGGTGTCGCGATCGAGCGTCCAGGCCGCACTTGCATCGCGCAATTCAACATTGAAGGTCAGCTCAGCTTCGCCCAGGTTTTCGATGTTGATTGTGCGCACCGAGGCCAGATCGCCAGGGTAGGTAAACGTCTCTGGAAAGTCAGGCGTCGGAATGTCGCGCAGCACGCGGTCAACCGGATGGGCTTTGACGATGAATTCAGCCGGCATTGGCTTCTCGAAGTCGCCAGTGACAACAACCCGCACCAAGACTTGATCAAATTCGCCTGGCGGCAGTGCGACGGTTGGTTGGTAACGAATGACGTAGTTTTGCGACGTTCCTGGTACCAACGAACCTGCGCCGGTCCCCGCATCAAGCGTGAACGCGCCCGACAGCGGCGGGCCGTTTGGCACTTGCACAAGCGTCGCAGCGGCTATGTCGAGGTTAGCGGTTGCGGCGGCGAGGTTGGTAATCGTTAAGGTGCGGGTTGTGTTCGGCATGGCGTCAATGTCGATCTTGCCGAAGTTGTTATTCGA
>JAKQOD010000934.1 GCA_029565465.1 Deltaproteobacteria bacterium | reverse complement strand
GCTTGCATAGGGTTACGCCTTGGTTGCTTGCTTTTTGCGGTAATCGTCGATGGCTGCCTTGATGGCATCTTCAGCCAATACCGAGCAGTGAATCTTCACTGGTGGCAGATTTAGCTCTTCAACGATTTGGGTATTCGAGATCAAAGCCGCTTGTTCGAGCGACATGCCTTTGATCATTTCGGTAGCCAGCGACGACGACGCGATCGCCGAACCGCAACCGAAGGTCTTAAACTTGGCATCTTCGATCACGCCGTCTTTGACGCGAATTTGCAAGCGCATCACGTCGCCACACGCTGGCGCGCCGACGAGGCCAGTGCCAACGTCATCTTCTTCTTTGCCAAAAGCGCCAACGTTGCGTGGGTTATCGTAGTGATCGAGGAGTTTTTCCGAGTAGGCCATGGTGTTTTCCTGTCTGATTGCTCAGTCGTGTACGTTTCTAAATGCGCGTGCAACGCAGTGATTCAGTGTGGCGTCCATGCAATCGTCGACAAATCGATGCCGTCTTGATGCATTTCCCAAAGCGGCGACAAGGTGCGCAGGCGCTCAACCGACGTCGCAACCAAGTCGATGATGTAATCAACTTCGGCTTCGGTATTGAAGCGGCCGATGCCGAACCGAATCGAGGTATGGGCCAATTCATCGCCGATGCCCAAGGCGCGCAGCACGTAGCTTGGCTCTAACGACGCCGAGGTGCAGGCCGAACCCGACGACACCGCGATGTTCTTGAGCGCCATCAACAACGATTCACCTTCGACGAAGGCGAAGGAAATGTTGAGATTGCCAGGCAAGCGATGCTCCATCGACCCGTTGACGTAGGTTTCCGTCAAGCGGGCCGTCAAGCCGCGATAGAGCCGGTCGCGCAGCGCGCGCAAGCGAATCGCTTCGCTGGCCATCTCGTCTTTCGCGATTTCACAGGCTTTGCCGAAACCAACGATAAGCGGCACCGCAAGCGTGCCCGAACGCATGCCACGTTCATGACCACCACCGTCGAGGATTGGATCGATACGCACGCGTGGTTTGCGACGCACCCACAATGCACCAACCCCTTTCGGGCCGTACATCTTGTGCGCCGTCAACGACACTAAGTCGAGCTTGCAACGTTCAACATCGAACGGCACTTTGCCAGCGGCTTGCACAGCGTCGGAGTGAAACAGCGTTTTGGGATTCTTGGCCTTGATCGCAGCGCCAATCGCTTCGATAGGCTGCACCACACCAATTTCATTATTGGCGAACATGACGCTGACCAAAATAGTCTTGTCGGTCATCGCTGCAGCCACTTGTTCTGGCGTAACCAAGCCGTCTTTGGCTGGCGTCAGATAGGTAATTTCAAAACCTTCGCGCTGCAAGCGCTTGCAGGTATCGAGCACAGCTTTGTGCTCGGTGTCGACGGTGATGATGTGATTGCCTTGTTTTTTATAGAACGACGCAACGCCTTTGATCGCGAGGTTGTTGGCTTCGGTGGCACCCGACGTCAACACGATTTCTTTGCCTTCACCGCCGATAAGGGCTGCGATTTGACCACGTGCGTGATCAACCGCGGCTTCGGCCGTCCAACCAAACGAATGGTTGCGGCTCGCTGCATTGCCGAAGTGTTCGGTGAAGTATGGCAACATGGTTTCCAGCACGCGAGGATCAACCGGCGTGGTGGAGTGGTTGTCCATGAACACAGGCACTTTGACGCCGGCAGGGACGGTGACATCAAGCGTTTTGCTTTGCGTACTCATCTAATTGCTTCCTTCATTCGGAACGAGCGGCGTCACCGCCGGATCTGGGTGGCCTGGGTGGCCTGGGTGGCCGGCGGTGCGTACAGCCTCGCGGCTACGCACCGTGATTAACGTTGGTTCAGGTTCGCGGACGGGGCGTTTAACTGACAACCCTGCGAACAAATGAGGTGCGTCACCTTTGTTGTGGCCTTGATGACCACAGGATTTGCATTCGGTCGGCGCAAAGTTGGTTGAGCAGGTTTGGCACGAATCGAGATACTCGATGGCTTCGAGTAAGTCGTTTTCGATCACGCGCAGCTGCGCAATTTGATCGCGGGTTTGGGTGAGCTTTTGCGCAAAGGTCGAACGCACTTGTTCGGCTGCAGCACGGCCCGAATCGGCGCCACGAAAGTCGCGCGCAAAGCCTTGAATTTCACCTAGCGTGAACCCAATGGCTTGCAGTTTGACGATCCAATGAATGCGCTCAACCGCAGCCGTGCCATACAAACGAAAACCGCCATCGGACCGGGCATCAGGCTCCAGCAGGCCGAGCTCTTCATATAGATGCATGGCGCGCACGGTCTTGCCGACGGCTTTCGCTAACTCGCCAACGCGCATCAGACGCGCACCATCAGCCGAGACGGCTTCGGAGGCTTCTGGTTTTGTGGTTGGCTTGGTCATGGTGTGCGTTCCAGCTCTTGTGCAACCCTTACCTTTACGTGAGGGTTTGCGATGATGAGCCGGACTATGATGGGGCTTGGGCAATGTGTCAAGACTGAACCTAACCCTTACGTATGATTTTGCAGGATTCGATGTAGGTTTTTTCTAAGACGTTAGAATCATTGGTTAGGAATTAGATCACATGGGTAGTTGCCTTAGCGATGGCTGACAGGGCCGAGCTGGTAATGCTGACGAGCGCCGGTGCCCCGCAGGGGCGGGGCTCGTGCCGCTTGCGGCTGCCCCTGCCCCTGCCCGTGGTCACGCGGATTTCACGCCAACCATCCGATGTCATTGGCATTTTCATCGTGACCAATAAGAGATCGTTTCACTGTCAGACCGTTGTTCTATAAGCGCGATACCGTCGTGAGCAAAAAACGCAGCAAAAAGTTCGGTAAGAAGCGTGCCTCGTCTGCTGCCAATGATGTGGCGGACACGGACGTGGAATCCGTCGAAAGCAATGCAGATGAGGACGCAGTTGTAGCCGCGGCTGATGAGTCTGCAGTAGCAGAGACGATTCTTGCCGAAGGTTCGGCTGCCATTGAGGCAGTATCCGAACCAGTGCTGGCAGAAGGTTCCGTTGCAAACGAAGTCGACGCAGTTGCAGCAACGTCGGATGACGTAGCGGCCGACGCTGAAGCCGGAAGCAAACGCAGCAAAAAAGACAAAAAGGCAAAAAAGTCGAAGGCCGCAAAAAACAAAGCGACTGAGGCCGTGGCGGCTGATAGCCATGGCGATGTGGAAGCCGATGTGGAAGCCGATGTGGAAGCCGAGGTGGAAGCCGGTTCAGCTGCACTTGACGTTGTTGCGGGCGAACTAAGCGACGAAGAAGTGGCAGCGTTGGCAAGCGAAGTCAATGAAGCCGAAGCTGCCGTGCATGAAGCTGTTGATGCTGTACCCGACGCGACGGCCCTCGCGGCGGCCACCGATGATGTCGATCCAGCGGTGGTAGTCGAAGGCGAAGAAGCCGATGCCGAATTGCCAGCCGCGGCCGCCGCGATGGACGCATCGCAACTTGCACAGTTGATCGAAGCATTGATCTTCGCGACCGACAAACCTTTGACGGTGCAGCGGATTCGCCAGCTAACCCGAGTTGCGGACGTGTCGCGCATCGAAGCGGCGCTAGCAAAAATCGCGGTGGACTACGCCGACCGCGGCATCGTATTGTCGTCGGTTTCTGGTGGTTATCAGTTCCGCACGCGCTCGCAGTTTTCGAGCTGGGTGCAACAGTTGATCGCCGGACGCCCGGTCCGGCTGTCGCGTGCGCAACTCGAAACCTTGGCAATTGTGGCGTATCGCCAGCCGATCACACGCCCTGAGATCGACGAAATTCGCGGCGTTGATTCTGGTGGCACACTGAAAGTGCTGCTTGATCGGCAATTGATTCGTGCGCTTGGCAAAAAAGAAGAAGTTGGCCGGCCCGTATTGTACGGCACCACCAAAGAGTTCCTCGACTTCTTTAGCTTGGGTGATTTACGCGAGTTGCCGACGCTGCGTGAGTACTCCGAGCTTACCGATGAGAGCCGCTCGGTTATGAAGAAGATGGGGCTTGATGCGCCCGACTCACCATTGCCAAATCCTGACACCGACAGCGTAGCGGTCGAAGGTGCATCAACCGACGGTAGCGACGAAATGGCAGCGTTTGAAGCGATTGCCAACGCTGCAGAACTGCAAGACGAATTAGGCGACATCGGTGAAACTGGTGACATCGGTGACGTGCTGAACGACGAACCATTGGACACGCCGGACGAGTACGCGGCAGCCAGTGGGCGAGTAGATGTCATGGAAGCCGATCACGACGGCGAGGCCAGTCGTGAACTTGCAGCAGGAACTGCCGGCAACGACGATGCTGAGCCTGCGTTGCCTAGCTGGGTTGTGCCGGTTGATGAATCGGAACCAGTTGAAATCGAAAACGAAATGCCTAGCATGTTGATGCGTGATGCCAGCGAAGAAGATGCTAGCGACGGTGCGGAAGTAACGCGTGATGGAGAGTGGGTTGCGGCCAGCGAAGCCGTTGAGGCAACCGACGACGTGGCGAGCGACATGTTCGATGACGAGGTGTCGTAAGCCTCGGTTCCATAAAACCTGCGCGGTCGCGAGGCCACCGGCATCGTCGCGCGAGGCAAAAGGCCATGTATTCCGTGACAGCGGACGCACGGGGATGATACTGACCAGGCGTGAGTACTGTTCGATTGCAAAAGTTCCTTGCTGACGGTGGCATTGCCGCGCGGCGTAAATCTGAAGTTCTGATCACCGAAGGCCGGGTGATGGTAAACGGCCGCGTTGTCAAAGAGCTGGGCAGCAAAGTTGACCCTGCCCGTGACCGCGTGACGGTCGATGGTGAAGCGGTGGTCGCGCTGGAGCATTTCTACGTAATTTTCAACAAGCCCAAAGGCTGTATCACCGCACTGACCGACGACCGCGATCGACCGGTGGTGATGGACTATTTGCCGAACTTGCCGATTCCAGTGAAACCGGTTGGGCGCTTGGACTTCTACACCGAAGGCCTGTTGCTGCTCACCAATGACGGTGAGTTAGCATCGCGTTTGTTGTCAGCGGGCTATCATGTGCCCAAGACGTACCACGCGAAAATTCGTGGCACGATTACACCGCAAGATTTGGAACGCCTACGCACCGGCGTGCGCCTCGACGACGGCACGGTCACGATGCCAGCTGAAGTCGCCGAGTTACCAGCGGAAAGTCGGCACTCGTGGATCGCGTTGACGATCTACGAAGGCAAGCAGCGTCAGATTCACCGCATGTTCGAAGCGTTGGGCTTCGAAGTTCAAAAACTGCAGCGCGTTGCTTTCGCGAGCCTGACCTTCCACGGTTTGCGGGTTGGCGACGCACGTGAGTTGACGCAACTCGAATTGAACGAGCTGCGCGACGTGGTTGAGCTGGACCATAGCGCTGCGGCCCGCGGGGTGTGGCGCGTGGAGCGCGAAGACACCGACATCACGCGGCGCGCGCGCGCGAAACAGCGCGAGGAACGCGAGCTTGCGCGGCTCGAAAATGAAGCCGGTCGCGAACGCAATGCTGCCAAGCGCGTCGCTAGTGGTGACGATGACGACGGTGACTTTGACGAAGATGAATTCGACGACCGTTACATGGGCGGCGATGACGCCGATGCAGATGATGACGACGACGCACCGGCGCCAGCTTCGCCACGCGGAGCGTTTGGCGGCGCTGAGCGCGCACCACGTGTACCGCAACCCGCAGTAGCCGCGCCTCGTGGCCCACGCGGTGGCTTCGGCAGTGATGAACGCGGTCCACGGGGCGCAAGTGCTAGCGGCCCTCGCGGTGCAGCGCCTCGTGGCGCAAGTCCGCGCGGAGGCTTCGGCGGTGACGAACGCGGTCCTCGCAGCGCGGGTCCCCGCGGCGCAGCGCCTCGCGGTGCGGGCCCTCGCGGTGGCTTCGGCGGTGATGAACG